>NZ_JBEPOQ010000005.1:0-365353 GCF_040546915.1 Cellulosimicrobium sp. 4261 | reverse complement strand
GCCGCACGACACCGGTAGGCGAGCACGACCCCGCTCCCCCACCAGAACGAGGTTGGTCCCGCTATCCGGTGGATAGCGGGACCAACCTCGTTCTCGGCGGCCGGCCAGGGCCACAAGCACGTCAGTCCGCGGTCACGAACAGGTGCCGCGCGACGTCGTCGGCCCCCAGGGGTCACCGAGCCCGCCGCCCTGCCGTGAACGCTGCCGCCCTACAGCAGGGCACCACACAGCCGCCAGGGCGTCGCGGGGACGCGCCGGCCACCCGTGCGTCCCGTCTCCTGCTCGCGCCGCGGCGACGCCCCGCGAACGACAGGACGGCCCGACCCCCGCGAGGGGATCGGGCCGTCCGGACGTCGTACGTCAGTGCGCGTGCTGGCCGCGCGAGAACTCGAAGACCCAGCCGACGAGGGCGACCGCGCTCAGCGCGAACCCGACGTAGACGAGCCACCAGCCGACCGCGAGGCCCAGGAAGACGACCGCCGCCGAGGCCGCGATCGCGAGCGGCCACCAGCTCCACGGCGCGTACACGCCCTGGTCACCGGCACCCTGCTCGATGAGGCCGTCCGGGTCGTCCTCCGGGCGGGCGTCGATCCGCTTCGCGGTGAGCGCCAGGTAGGCGCCGATCATGCCCGAGAGGCCCGCGGTCAGGAGGAGCGCGGCGCTGCCGACTGGCTCCCAGCCGCTCCAGAGCCCGTACACCACGCCGATGAGCGCGAAGAAGGGCGTCAGGAAGATGAACAGCTTGTACTCGACCTTCACTTGCCGGCCTCCTCGTCCGTGTCACCCGTCGTGCGCGGCTCGTCGATGATGACCGTCGACGTCGAGTCGCTGCCTGCCTGCTTGTCGCCGAGGCGGTCGAGCGCGACGCTCTTCTCACCGCGGCGGTCGGCCTCCCCGTAGACCTTCTCCAGGACGTTGGGGTTCGGCTCCGCGTGGTCCATCGCGGCGACCTCGGGGTGGTGCAGGTCGAACGCGGGCGACTCGGAGCGGATGCGCGGCAGCGACGTGAAGTTGTGCCGCGGCGGCGGGCAGGACGTGGCCCACTCGAGCGAGCGGCCGTAGCCCCACGGGTCGTCGACCTGGACCTTGGGCGCGTTGCGCCAGGTCGTGTAGACGTTCCAGAGGAACGGCAGCGTCGACGCCGCAAGGATGAACGCGCCGACCGTCGAGACCTGGTTCTCCCACGTGAAGCCGTCGGAGGGCGCGTAGTCCGCGTAGCGGCGCGGCATGCCCTCGACACCCAGCCAGTGCTGGATGAGGAACGTCATGTGGAAGCCGATGAAGAGCAGCCAGAAGTGGACCTTCCCGAGGCGCTCGTTGAGCATGCGCCCGGTGAACTTGGGCCACCAGAAGTAGAAGCCGGCGAACATCGCGAACACCACGGTGCCGAACACCACGTAGTGGAAGTGCGCCACCACGAAGTAGGAGTCGGACAGGTGGAAGTCGAGCGCCGGGCTGGACAGGATGACGCCCGTCAGACCGCCGAAGAGGAAGGTCACGAGGAACCCGATCGACCACAGCATCGGTGTCTCGAACGTCAGCTTCCCTCGCCAGAGTGTCCCGATCCAGTTGAAGAACTTCACACCGGTCGGCACGGCGATGAGCATCGTCATGAAGGCGAAGAACGGCAGGAGCACCGCACCGGTCACGTACATGTGGTGGGCCCACACGGTGACGGACAGCGCCGCGATCGCGATCGTCGCGTAGACGAGGCCCTTGTAGCCGAAGATCGGCTTGCGGGCGAACACCGGGAAGATCTCGGACACGATGCCGAAGAACGGCAGCGCGATGATGTAGACCTCAGGGTGCCCGAAGAACCAGAACAGGTGCTGCCAGAGGATGGCGCCCCCGTTCTCGGGGTTGAAGATCTGTGCACCGAGGCGCCGGTCGGCGCCGAGCGCGAAGAGCGCGGCGGCCAGGGGCGGGAACGCCATGAGCACGAGGAGGCTCGTGATGAGCGTGTTCCACGTGAAGATCGGCATGCGGAACATCGTCATGCCGGGCGCGCGCATCGTGATGATCGTCGTGATGAAGTTGACCGCACCGAGGATCGTGCCGAAACCGGCGAGCGCGAGCCCGAACACCCAGAGGTCTCCCCCGAGGCCTGGACTGAACGTCGTGTTCGACAACGGCGCGTAGGCGAACCACCCGAACGAGGCGGCGCCCTGCGGCGTGAAGAAGCCGGCCGAGGCGATCAGACCGCCGAAGAGGTAGAGCCAGTACGCGAACATGTTCAGTCGCGGGAACGCGACGTCCGGCGCACCGATCTGCAGCGGCATGATGACGTTCGCGAACCCGGCGAAGAGCGGTGTCGCGAACAGCAGCAGCATGATCGTGCCGTGCATCGTGAAGAGCTGGTTGTACTGCTCCTTGCTCTGCACGATCTGGATGCCGGGCTCGAAGAGCTCCGCACGGATCACGAGGGCCATGAGGCCGCCGATGCAGAAGAAGATGAACGACGTGATCAGGTACATGTACCCGATCGTCTTGTGGTCGGTGGACGTGACCCACTTGATCACGGTCCGCCCGAGGGTCTGACGCCGCGGCGCGAGACCGGGGATGACTTCGGCCTGCGCGACCATCAGTTCTCACCCTCCGTGGTAGCGGTGACAGGGTTCGGGTCCTGGAGACGGCTGAAGCCCTCCACCGGGATCTGGCCCTCCTGGCCCTTCTCGCGGAGCG
This sequence comes from Cellulosimicrobium sp. 4261, assembly GCF_040546915.1. Taxonomy (NCBI): domain Bacteria; kingdom Bacillati; phylum Actinomycetota; class Actinomycetes; order Micrococcales; family Promicromonosporaceae; genus Cellulosimicrobium; species Cellulosimicrobium sp. 4261. Next base: position 362,671 of record NZ_JBEPOQ010000005.1, on the reverse strand, counting down.
CCTCCATCTGCGCGTCGAACTCGGCGCGGTCGACGATCTCGACGTTGAACAGCATCCCGGAGTGGTGCTCGCCGCAGAGCTCGGCGCACTTGCCGGCGTAGACGCCCTCGCGCTGCGGGGTGACCACGAACTCGTTCGTGCGGTGCGGGATCATGTCCAGCTTGTAGAGGAACGCGGGGATCCAGAAGGAGTGGATGACGTCGCGCGAGTCCAGGACGAAGCGGATGCTCTCGCCGGCGGGGAGGTAGAGCGTGGGCAGCGCCTCGGCCGTGCCGGGGGCGCCGTCGATCTCCGCGTCCACCGTCATGGTGCCACCGACGTCGGCGAGGTGCTGGCCGGTCTCGTAGACGTCCTCGTCGACGTAGTTGAAGTCCCAGCTCCACTGCTTGCCGATGACCTGGACGGTCATGTCGGACTCGACGTCCTTGTCCACGATCGCGCTCATGTCGCGGTCCGTGTAGAAGAACAGGACGAGGACCATGAGGATCGGCACGGCCGTGTACATGATCTCGAGCGGCAGGTGGTAGCGCGTCTGCACGGGGAGCTGGTGGTCGTCCTTGCGCTTGCGGTACGCGGCGACGCACCACAGCATCAGGCCCCACGTGATCACGCCGACGATGAGGGCCGCGATCCAGGAGCCGGTCCACAGCGACGTGATCCGGGCGGTCTGGTTGGTCACCTCCCCGTCCTCGTAACCGGGCAGGAACCCGCGCTGGACGGTGTCGGTGGCGCAGCCGGACGCCACCGCGGCGACGGCGACGGCGAGGGCCGTCGCCCGCAGGATGGTGCGCCGTGTGCGGCTAGGGGGTTGCGAGTGCAAGGGGGGCCTTTCACGTCACGTCCTGCCCGTGCCCGTCTTTACGAGCCCAGCACAGGACCTTCGTCCTCGACACACGAAGCCTAGCGCGGGATTCCGCCCTTCGTGGCCCGGAACGCGCTGCGGACGGGCGAGATGCGGCACACGTCGTGGCCGGTCAGCGGTGGGTTCGGCACACCCGTCCCGAGTCTGTCAGATCCTTGCCACACCACCGGGCCACCGGGCAGCGCGGTAGCGTGCCGGTGGGACCTTCGGACTCCCGGAGGCACCTCGTCGCGGGGCGCGCGAGCGCAACGATCCGACGCCGTGCGCCCGACCCCGACCGGCGCCCTGCGCTCGCTCGGGCCGCCCCGACCCGGACGTCCCCCCGCGCCGCGACGGCCCGCCCGCGCCCTGGAGGCCATGTGACACACACCACCCCCGATCACCGGGTGCTTCTCGACAACGGGGGCCACGCCCCCTGGCACCCGCTCGCGCGCGAGGCCTTCGACCGCGCGCTCGACGACGGCTGGGCCGACCCCCGTCGGCTCCACGCGGAGGGCAGGCGTGCGGCGGCGCTGCTCGACGGCGCCCGGGAGGCCGTCGCCGCCGCGCTCGGCGCGCGCACGGAGGAGGTCGTCTTCACCGCCAACCACACCGTCTCCCTGCACACGGCCGTCGCCGCGCTCGCCGGCGCGCGTCACCGCGCGGGGCGTCGGGTCGTCGTCGGCGCCGTCGAGCGTGCCGCCGTCCTGCACGCCGCGGAGCACGGTGGTCTGGAGCGGGAGGTCGTCGGGGTGGGCGGGTCCGGTCGCGTCGACGCCGCGAGGATGGCGGACGCCGTCGGCCGCCCCGGCGTGGCCCTCGCCGCGCTCCAGGCCGCCAACGGCGAGGTCGGGACCCGCCAGCCGGTCGCGGCCGTGCACGAGGCGGCGCGCCGGGCCGGGGTCCCGCTGCTCGTCGACGCGGGGGCCGCGCTGGGGCACGACGTCGTCCCCGAGACCTGGGACGCGCTCGCCGCCGACCCGGCCGACTGGGGCGGCGGGCCGGGCATCGGGGTCCTCGCCGTGCGCTCCCGCGTCCGGCGCCGCAGCCCCTTCCCGGAGGACGCGGACCCCTGGGCGCCCGGCGGGGTGTCCGTCCCGGCGGCGTTCGCGGCGGCCGTGTCGCTCCAGGCGGTGCTCGCCGACCGCGAGGCGCAGGACGCGCGACGTCGGGCGCTCGTCGACCGCGTACGGGCCCGGGTCGCCCGGATCCCCGACGTCGAGGTGGTCGGCGACCCCGACGACCGGCTCCCGCACGTCGCGACCTTCTCGTTCCTCTACGTGGACGGGGAGGCGCTGCTCACGGACCTGGACCGCCAGGGCGTCGCCGTGGGCTCCGGGTCGGCGTGCACGTCGAGCTCGCTCGAGCCCTCGCACGTGCTCGCGGCGATGGGCGTGCTCACGCACGGCAACGTGCGCGTCGCCCTGGACCGCTCGACGACGGAGGCGGACGTCGAGCGCCTGCTCGCCGCGCTGCCGGACGCCGTCGCGCGCGTGCGCGCGACGCTGGGGGTGCAGGGCCTGTGACCGGCGCTCCCCCGTCTGCCCCCTCGTCCGGCGCGGCCGACGACGTGGTCGACGCGCGCGGGCTGCGTTGCCCGCTCCCTGTGATCCGGCTCGCCGCGGCGGCGCGCGACCTCGCTCCAGGTCGGCGGCTCACGGTGTGGTCGACCGACCCGGCCGCCCGCCTCGACGTCCCCGCGTGGGCGCGGATGCGCGGGCACACGGTCGTGGGCGAGGAGCCGCTCCGCGGGCAGGATGACGCGGAGGCCTGGGCGATCACCGTCGAGCTCGGCGGCTGACCCGGAGCGAGCAGGTCGGGGCAGCACGACCCGTGGACGACGCGAGCCCGGCCACCCGCGGACGGGTGACCGGGCTCGTGCGGTCCGGTGGCGCGCCTACGGCACGCCGGACGGCTCAGCTGAAGGAGCCGCCGCAGGCGCAGGCGCTGCCCGCGTTGGGGTTGTCGATCGTGAAGCCCTGCTTCTCGATCGTGTCGGCGAAGTCGATCGTCGCGCCCTCGAGGTAGGGGACGCTCATCTTGTCGACCACGACCTCGACGCCGTCGTAGTCGCGCAGCGCGTCGCCGTCGAGCACGCGCTCGTCGAAGTAGAGCTGGTAGATCAGGCCGGAGCAGCCGCCGGGCTGCACCGCGACGCGCAGGCGCAGGTCGTCACGACCCTCCTGCTCGAGGAGCGTGCGGACCTTGTCCGCGGCCTCGTCGGTCAGGTTGACGCCGTGCGTGGCAATGTCGGTGGTCTCGCTCATCTCGTCTCCGCGCTGTCGGGGGCAGTGCTGCCCCGGTGGTGGCCGGCTTCTCGGATCTCTCGAGAGAGATCCCGTCAGGTCCTCAACACCACACGTGCCGGTGGTGTTCCCGAGTCTACGACCCCGCGCGGCACGAGGGTCGAACGGACCTCGGCGCACGGGGCGCGAGGGCGACGACGGAGGACCCATGGACCAGGCGGTGCACCTCGTGACGGTCGCGACGCGAGACCTCGACGCGGCCCGGCGCTTCTGCGGCGCGCTCGGCTGGGAGCCCCGGCTCGACGTGCCGGGCGAGATCGTGTTCTACCGGTCCGCGGCGGGCCAGCTCCTCGGTCTCTTCGACGCGGCGAGCTTCGCGCGGGACGCCGGGGCGGCCGGCGCGCCGCCCGCGACCACGGGCGTGACCCTGTCGCACAACGTCGGGTCGCGCGACGCCGTCGTCGAGCTGGTGGACGCGATGGTGGCCGCGGGCGGGACCGTCCGCAAGGAGCCGCAGGAGGGAGAGTTCGGGGGCGTCTTCCACGCCCACGTCGCCGACCCGAACGACCTCGTGTGGGAGATCGCGCACAACCCCGCGTGGTCCGTGCGCGCGGACGACGACGTCGACCTCGGCTGACGCGCCTCAGCCGCGCGACCACGTGCGCGCGACGCGCTCCACGAGGTCGCGCGGGTCGCCGTCGCCCCACGCGTACGTGCCGCTGATCCCCGCGGCCGCCTGCTCGCGCCGTCCGGCGACCACCTCGCGCGCCACCACGACGACGGGCAGCGCGTGACGGGCCGCGCGGGACGCGACCTCGTGCACCGTCCCGTCCCCCAGCTCGTGCGCCCCGAGCTCGTCCGCGAGCACGACGACGACGTCCGCGCCCACGAGACGGGCGTCGAGACCCAGGTCGTCGGCCACGACGCGCAGCGCGGGCACGAGCCGCCCGCCCAGCGCCGCGATCGCGTGGGCGAGCCCGCCCCCGCTCCCGGCACCCGGCAGCCCGGCGAGGCGACGGCCCGCCGCCGACGCGGTCAGGAGGTCGCGACCCGCGAACGCCCCGTCCACGGCGAGCGGTGCGTCCCCGTCCGCTCCGGACGCCACGCCGTGCGCGACGGCGCCCAGCGCGCGCTCGAGGTGCTGGGCCACCGCCGGGTCCACGCCCCGAGCCTCGAGCGCCGCACTCGCCCCGTGCAGCCCGAGCAGCGGCACGTCGGACGCGACCGCCGCGACGAGGTCGGTGCCGCCCAGCGCGTCGCGCGCCGTGCGCGCGAGGCCGGTCGGGACGGCGGCCTCGTCGTCACCGACCCGCTCCCCCGCCCCCGCGAGCGCCAGGAGCGCCCCGAGCCCGGCGTCGTGGCTCGTGCTGCCGCCGGTCGCGAGGACCACCCTCCCGGGAGACCCGTCGGGTCCGCGGGCGGCGTCGGACGCGAGCGCCAGCAGGTGCCCGACGGCGGCCGACGACCGGGCGGGCACCTCCGGCCCCGCCCCGGCGGCGAGCGCCTCGTTCGCCCCGGTCGCGGGAACCTGGGACGCGTCGACGTAGACCGTCCGGTGCGTGCCCGTCCCTCGCGCCGCCCGCGTCCGACGGCGGACGGCGACCGGGACGTCCGCCGCGTCGGGGCCGGGCACCACCCCGGCGAGGACCTCGGGCGCGACGAGCGCGAGGGCGTCGAGGAAGGCGGGGCCGGACGCCGCCAGCGCGACCGTCTCGACCTCGGCGAACGGCGACCACCAGCGCGCGACGTCGCCCAGCGTCGGGCCCGCGCCACGGGCGGGCGACGACGAGGTCCGCCCGACCGGCCAGGCGCCGTCGGGCACGGGCGGGACGGCGGACCCGGTCAGCAGCACGCGCATGCCCGGATTGTGCCAGCCCGGGAGCGGTCGGCGCGGTCCGGCGGGCCGCGTCGAGGGGCCGTGGGAGGGCCTCTCCGTCCACGCGGCGCTGTGCGACGATGGTCCCGTGAGCACCGGGAGCACCTTGCTGTCGTCCGTGGGCGGTCCGAGCACCGCACGCCAGGGCGGTTTCGTCGAGCCCAGCCCGTCCGCCCTGCTCCTGCTGGGGCAGGGTCGTGACCTCGCGTCCGAGCGGGGCGTCGAGTGCGTGGGCGACCTGCCCGCGCCGAGCGACCCCGACCTCGTGGAGCGCGCCCGCGTGGCGCGCGCCGCGCTGGGCGAGCGGGCGTTCGTCCTGGGCCACCACTACCAGCGCGACGAGGTCATCGACTTCGCCGACGTGACGGGTGACTCCTTCAAGCTCGCGCGCGAGGCCGCCGCCCGCCCCGAGGCGGAGTTCATCCTCTTCTGCGGCGTGCACTTCATGGCCGAGAGCGCGGACATCCTCACGTCCGACGCGCAGCAGGTCGTGCTGCCGGACCTCGCGGCGGGCTGCTCGATGGCGGACATGGCGGCGATCGACCAGGTCGAGGACGCCTGGGACGTGCTGCAGGAGGTCGGCATCGCCGACTCGACGACCCCCGTGACCTACATGAACTCCTCCGCGGCGATCAAGGCGTTCACGGGCCGCCACGGCGGCACGGTGTGCACGTCGTCGAACGCGGAGGTCGCGCTGCGCTGGGCGTTCGACCAGGTGGGCGGCGTGGACGGCACGGGCAAGGTCCTGTTCCTCCCCGACCAGCACCTGGGTCGCAACACCGCGGTGCTCAAGCTCGCGATGTCGCTCGACGACTGCGTCGTGTTCGACCCGCGCAAGCCGAACGGCGGTCTCACCGACGCCGAGCTGCGCGACGCGCGCATGATCCTGTGGCGCGGGCACTGCTCGGTCCACGGGCGGTTCTCGGCGAAGAACGTCGAGGACGTCCGCGCGGCCGTCCCGGGCGTCAACGTGCTGGTCCACCCGGAGTGCAAGAACGAGGTCGTCACGGCGGCGGACTTCGTCGGGTCGACGGAGTACATCATCAAGATGCTCGACGCCGCCGAGCCGGGCTCGGCGTGGGCGATCGGGACCGAGCTCAACCTCGTGCGCCGCGTCGCGCGGGCCCACCCGGACAAGCAGGTGCACTACCTCGACTCGACGGTGTGCTTCTGCTCGACGATGAACCGCATCGACCTGCCGCACCTGGTGTGGGCGATGGAGTCGCTCGTCGCGGGGCGCGTGGTGAACCGGATCGTCGTGGACGCCGACGACGCGCACTGGGCGCGCGTCGCGCTCGACCAGATGCTCGCCCTGCCGGGCCTCTAGGCGCACGGGCAGGAGCCGTCGGGGCCCGCGGGACGCCGGGCCGCACGCGGAGGTGGCCATGGGTACGGGCAACGGGACGAACGTCGGGATCTTCGTCTTCGACGAGGCCGAGGAGCTCGACGTCGCCGGGCCGTTCGAGGTGCTGTCGGCCTGGGCCGAGCACTCCGTGCTCAAGCCCCAGGTGTCGACGTTCTCGTGGGACGGCGGCGGCGTGCGGCTCGCGAAGGGCCTGCGCCTGCTCCCCGACCGCTCGGCGGACGACGTCGGCCCCCTCCACCTGCTCGTGTACCCGGGTGGCCGCGGGACGCGCCCGCTGCTCGCCGACCGCGCGCACCTCGAGTGGCTGCGCGCGATGCGGGCGCGCACCCCGGTGATCGCGAGCGTCTGCACGGGCTCGCTCGTCCTCGCCGCCGCGGGGCTCCTCGCGGGCAGGCCCGCGACGACGCACTGGGCGCACTACGACGAGCTCGCACGGATCGACCCGAGCGTCGTGGTCGACACGGAGGCGCGCTACGTGGACGACGGCGACGTGGTCACGTCCGCTGGTGTGTCCGCCGGGATCGACATGGCGCTGCACCTCGTCGCTCGCCTGGAGAGCCCCGACGTCGCGCGCGCCGTGCGGCGCGGGATCCAGTACGACCCCGACCCGCCGGTCTGAGCGGTCAGCCGGCCTGAGCGGGCCGAGCGCTCAGCGCCGCGCGTAGCGGCCGGTGCGGTGCGCCCAGACGTCGAAGAGGACGGTGCAGAACGGCGGGACGGTCGCGGCGAGCGCGAGGAAGGTCGTCCAGAGCGACCAGCGGACGCGCACGGCCACGAGCACGGCGAGCGCGACGTACACGAGCACGAGCGCACCGTGGACCGGACCGAAGATCTCCACGCCGCGCTCGGTCGTCCCGGCGACCCACTTGAGGTACATGCCGACGAGCAGGCCGGCCCAGGAGAACGCCTCGGCGATCGCGACCGCGCGGAACGCGCGGACCTGCCACGGGTGCAGGGCGGGCGACCCGGTGTCGGCGGTGGCGGTGGCGGTGGCGGTGGGGCGAGGGGCGGGGCTCGTCGTCGTCACGGCGCGCATCCTCGCACACCGACCTGGAGGGGCGTCCCCCGCCGTCGTCGCCGGATACCCGATACCGCTGGTGCGGGGTAGTAGCCTGCCCCGGTGACCCGCCAGATCCAGCTCCTCGTCGCCAGCACGATGCCGCGCAAGGCCGTGCCGGGCCGCGGCGTCCTCGAGCCGTCCGTCACCCGCATGCGCGTGCGCCCGGGCGACCTCGACTTCTACCTGCACGTCAACAACGGCGTGTACCTCCAGATGATGGACGTCGCACGCAGCAACTTCATCGCCGACCTCGGCGGGTTCCCGCTGCTCAAGGACAAGGGCTGGTACCCCGTCGTCGCGGCGTCGACCATGAAGTACCGCCGCTCGCTGCAGCTCGGGGACCGCTTCGAGATCACGACGCGCGTGCTCGGGTGGGACGAGCGCGTCGTGTACCTCGAGCAGGTGTTCTCCCGCCGCGGGGACCTCTGCGCCCGCGGCCTCGTCGCCGGGCGCTTCCTCGCGCGCGGGTCGGGCGACCGGATCGCCGCGCCCGTCGTCGTCGGGCTCCTGGGCGGCGGCGTCGCCGCCCCCGAGCTCCCGGACGACGTCGCGCGGTGGGCCCGGGCGGTCGACGTCGCGCACCGCGGCTGACACCCGGGGCGCCCTGTACCGAGCGCGGGCCGGGTGCTTCGATGGGTCGGTGACCGCCGACCGAGAGCACGACCACCCAGCGGCCGACCCGTTCGACGCGACCATGGTCCCGGCCCTGCCCTGCCAGGACATCGACGAGCTGCGCGACTTCTGGACCGCGCTGGGCTTCGACGTCACCTACCGCCAGCTCCGGCCCAACCCCTACCTCGCGGTGCGACGCGGCGGCGTCGACATCCACTACTTCGGGCTCGACGGGCTCGCGCCGCAGGACAGCTACAGCACGTGCATCGTCGTCGTGGACGACACGGCCCCGGTCTTCGAGGCGTTGGCCGCGGGGCTCCGCGCCCGCTACGGACGGCTGCCGCTCACCGGCTTCCCGCGCATCACCCGTCCGCGGCGGCGCGCGAACGCGGGCGGCACGACCGGCTTCAGCCTCGTCGACCCGGCGGGCAACTGGGTCCGGGTCATGCGACGCTCCCCCGCTGCGGACGCCTCCACGGACACCTCGACGGGCGCCGCGGGCGACTCCTCTGCCGGCGCCTACGCCGCACGCCCCGAGGGACGGCTCGCCCGGGCGCTGGACGACGCCGTCGTGCAGGCCGACTCGCACGGCGACCCCGCCCAGGCCCGCAAGATCCTCGCGGGGGCGCTCCGGCGCGCCAGGGAGGACGGCGGCGGAGCCGACCGGGTGCGGGCCCTCGCCTACCTCGCCGAGCTCGCCGCGCGCACGGACGACGCCGCCGCGGCGCGCACGTACCTCGACGGCCTCGACGCGCTCGCAGGCACCCTCGACCCGGAGGTGCGCGACGCCGTCGGTCCCGCGCTCGCCGAGGCGGCCGACGTGCGGGCGGCGCTCCCCGGCTGACCGGGGAACGCCGCCGCGCGGAGCCGGACGTCGCGGGTCAGGCGACCGCGCCGCCGAGCCGCGCGAGCAGGAGCGCCTCGGCGAGCACCACCTTCTCCAGCTCGCCGAGGTGGACGGACTCGTTCGCGCCGTGCGCGCGCGAGTCCGGGTCCTCGACGCCCGTGACCAGGATCGCCGCGTCGGGGAAGACCTCGAGCAGGTCGGCGATGAACGGGATCGACCCGCCGATGCCGATGTCGACCGGGTCGGTGCCCCACGACGTCGCGAACGCCCACCGCGCGGCGCGCATCGCCTCGGAGTCCGCCGGGGCGAGGAACGGCTTGCCCTGCTCCCCGTCGCGCACGGTCACGCGCGCGCCGAACGGCGCGTGCGACTCGAGGTGCGTGCGCAGCGCCGCCATCGCGGCCGCCGGGTCCTGGCCGGGCGCGAGCCGGACCGAGAGCTTCGCGGTCGCGCGTGGCGTGAGGGTGTTCGACGCGTGCGCGACGCTCGGCGCGTCGAGCCCGATGACGGCGATCGCCGGCTTGGTCCACAGCCGGCCGGCGATGCTGCCCTCGCCCGCGAGGACGGTCCCGTCGAGCAGCGACGAGTCGGCGCGGAAGTCGGCCTCCGCGTAGTCCACGGTCGGCTCGTCCGCCGCGGCCAGCCCGGGCACGGCGACGTTGCCGGCGTCGTCGTGCAGGGTCGTGATCAGCCGCGCGAGCAGCGTCACGGCGTCGAGCACGGGCCCGCCGAACATGCCCGAGTGCACCGCGTGGTCGAGCACCGCGACCTCGACCTCGCAGTCCACGAGCCCGCGCAGCGACGTCGTGAGCGCCGGGACGCCGATCTTCCAGTTCGAGGAGTCGGCGACGACGATGACGTCGGCCGCGAGCAGGTCGCGGTGCTGCGTGAGGAACGGCAGGAACGTCGGCGAGCCGATCTCCTCCTCGCCCTCGACGAACACCGTCACCCCGACGGGGAGGTCGCCGATCTCCAGGAGGGCACGCAGGGCGCCGAGGTGGGCCACGACGCCCGCCTTGTCGTCGGCCGCGCCGCGGCCGTAGAGACGGCCGTCGCGCTCGGTGGGCTCGAACGGGTCGGTCTCCCACGTGCCCGCGTCGCCCGGGGGCTGGACGTCGTGGTGCGCGTACAGCAGGACGGTCGGCGCACCGTCGGGCGCCGGGCGGCGCGCGACGACGGCGGGCGCACCCTCGGTGCCGTCCTCGGCCCGGGCGCGCAGCACCTGCACCTCGGGCAGGCCGGCGTCCCGAAGGAGCGCGGCCACGGCGTCGGCGCTGGCGGCGACGTGCGCCTGGTCGAACGCGGCGTTCGAGACGCTCGGCACGCGCACGAGCGACTCCAGGTCGGCGCGCAGCGCGGGGAAGAGCCGGGCGACGGTCTCGCGGAGCGTGGTCGCGAGGGCGGTGCCGGGTGCGGGGGCGGTGGGTTCGGGTGAGTTCGTCACGACCAGCACCGTACGACACCGTGCGGCCCCGGACCCGCGCCCGGGCACCCCGTCGGCTCGACTACCCTGGAGGGGTGTTCTCCCGCAACAAGGCCGCCGCGACCCCCGCCGCCCCCGACCCCGTCGAGGAGGCGGCCGAGATCGAGCGCGCCGGCAAGGGCCGCCCGACGCCCAAGCGCAAGGTCTCCGAGGCCGCGAACAAGCGTCCCCTCGTGCCGAACGACCGCCGCGCCGCCGCGAAGTCCGCGCGGGAGAAGCAGCGTGAGATGCGCGACCGCCAGTACCAGGCCATGCAGACCGGCGACGAGCGCTACCTGCCGCCGCGCGACAAGGGCCCGGTCAAGCGCTACGTGCGCGAGTACGTCGACGCCCGCTGGAACCTCGGTGAGTTCTTCCTTCCCGTCGCCCTCGTCTTCATCGTGTTCTCGTTCCTCACGGCGCAGAACCAGGAGCTCGCGTTCCTCACGGTCATGACGCTGTACGTCATCGTCCTGCTGACCGTCGTCGACGGCTTCATCATGTGGCGCCGCCTGCGCAAGCGCCTCCTCGCGAAGTTCGGCGACATCCCCAAGGGCACGGTCATGTACGCGGTCATGCGGGCGTTCCAGCTCCGCCGCGCGCGCCTGCCCAAGCCGACGCACAAGAAGCACGGCGTCTTCCCCGAGTGACGACGGCGCCCGGCGCCGCGAGCGGCCGGGCCCGCGGCTAGGTTAGGTCCATGCCCACCTACCGCTACCTCGGCAACTCGGGTCTCAAGATCTCCGAGATCACCTACGGCAACTGGCTCACCCACGGCTCCCAGGTCGAGAACGACGTCGCGACGGCGTGCGTGCACGCTGCGCTCGACGCCGGCATCTCGACGTTCGACACCGCGGACGTCTACGCCAACACGAAGGCCGAGCAGGTGCTCGGCGACGCCCTCAAGGGCCAGCGACGCGAGTCGCTGGAGATCTTCACGAAGGTCTACTGGCCGACCGGCCCCGGCGGCCCCAACGACACCGGCCTGTCGCGCAAGCACGTCATGGAGTCGATCAACGGCTCCCTGCAGCGGCTCGGGACCGACTACGTCGACCTCTACCAGGCGCACCGGTACGACACCGAGACGCCGCTCGAGGAGACGATGCAGGCGTTCGCCGACATCGTGCGCCAGGGCAAGGCCCTGTACATCGGCGTCTCCGAGTGGACGGCGGACCAGATCCGCGCGGGCCACGCGCTCGCACAGGACCTCGGGTTCCAGCTCATCTCCTCCCAGCCGCAGTACTCCATGCTCTGGCGCGTCATCGAGGACGAGGTCGTGCCGACGTCGCGCGAGCTCGGGCTCTCGCAGATCGTGTGGTCGCCCATGGCGCAGGGCGTGCTGTCCGGGAAGTACCTCCCCGGCCAGCCGCTGCCCGCGGGGTCGCGCGCGACGGACGACAAGGGTGGCGCGCGGATGATCCAGCGCTTCCTCACCGACGACGTGCTCACCCGCGTGCAGAACCTGCGGCCCGTCGCGGACGAGCTGGGCCTGAGCATGGCGCAGCTCGCGATCGCGTGGGTGCTGCAGAACGACAACGTCGCCGCGGCGCTCGTCGGGGCCTCGCGCCCCGAGCAGGTCGCGGAGAACGTCAAGGCGTCGGGCGTCACGATCCCGGCCGAGCTCATGACCCGCATCGACGAGATCCTCGGGGGCACCGTCGAGCGCGACCCGGGCAAGACGGCGGAGAACGCCCCGCAGGGCCGCGTCGCCTGACGGACGACACCGCACGCGACGACGGCCCCGGCAGCGCGCCGGGGCCGTCGTCGTCTCCTCACCGGCCGGACGCGGGCATGCCTCCCTCGTCCGGCCGGGGGCCTGCGGTCGCGGGGACGGGCTCCCGCGACGCCGTCGCGACGTCCGACGCCGCCCCGGCGGCCGCGCCCTCGAGACCGTCCGTGCGCGCGGGCTCTCCGACGGGCGTGCGCCCGGCCGCCGGGGCGACGAGCCCGCGCGGCGCGAACCACCGCGCCGTGAGCTGCACGATCGGCCCGACGGCGAGCGCGTAGGCGACGGTCGCCCAGCCGAGCGTGCCGCCGAGCGCCCAGCCCAGCGTCACGACGACGACCTCGAGGAGGGTCCGCACGAGCCGCACCGACCAGCCGGTGCGCGCCACCAGGCCGGTCATGAGTCCGTCGCGGGGTCCCGGGCCGAGCCGCACTCCCAGGTAGGCCGCCGTCGCGAGGCCGTTGAGCACGATGCCCCCGACGGCCAGCGCCACGCTCGCGGCGACGCCCGGGTCGGGCACGAGGCGCGTGACGAGCGCGATCGCCGGGTCGATCGTCAGCGTGATGACGACGACGTTCGCCACCGTGCCGATCCCGGGCCGCTGCCGGAGCGGGATCCAGGCGAGCAGGGCCAGCACGCTCAGCGACCCGACGACGACGCCGAACGGGAGCCCCGTGCGGCGGACGACGCCCTGGTGCAGCACGTCCCACGGCATCCCGCCCTGGCCGGCGTGGATCAGCATCGCCATCGACAGCGCGTAGCCGAGCAGGCCGAGGAGAAGCTGGACGGTGCGACGGGTGGGGCTCATGGGTGTCATCCTGAGCGCCAAGTGGCATCGACATCCATAGCCAATCGCGAGAGAGTGGCCTCATGAGCCTCGCTCCGGCCGCGACGGTCGACGTCCACCGCCACCTGTCCCCCGCTGCCGCCGCCCGGCTGCTCGGCCGGTGGCACGCGGGCGGCCCCGCGTACACCGCCCTCGCCGACGCGCTGCGGGCCGCGGTCCTGGCCGGAACCCTCGCGCCGCACACGCGCCTGCCGTCGGAGCGCGACCTCGCGGCGGCCCTCGGTGTCTCGCGCACCACGACCGCTGCCGCCTACGGGCGCCTGCGCGAGCTCGGGTTCGCGCGCTCGCGCACGGGCTCGGGCACCGTCGTCGTGCTCCCCCGGCCGGGCGCGCGTCGGCCCGCCGACCGCGCGGTCGGCGGGGACGCCCCGCCCGGGCCGGCGCCACGCACCGCGCCGATCGACCTCGCCGACCTGTCGCAGGCCACCTCCGCGGCCCCGAGCGGGCTGCACGCCGCCTACTCGCGCGCGCTGGAGCGGCTCCCCGAGTACCTGTCCGGCGGTGGCTACGAGCCGTACGGCCTCGGCGTGCTGCGCGAGGCCCTCGCCGACCACCACACGCGCCGCGGCACGCCCACCACGCCCGACGAGGTGCTCGTCACCACGGGCGCCCAGCACGCCATCACCACGCTCGCCGACACCCTCCTCGGGGCGGGAGACCGCGCCGTCGTGCAGTCGCCCACGTACTACCACGCGATGGAGTCGCTGCGACGGGCGGGCGCGCGGCTGGTGCCCGTCCCCGTGGGCCGGGGCGACCGCGGGGCGCGAGGCGGCCGCGACCACGACGCGCCGGGGTTCGACGTCGACCTGTTCGACTCGACGCTGCGCCAGGTCGCACCGCGCCTCGTCTACCTCGTGCCGGACTTCCACAACCCGACCGCCTACACCCTCACGCCCGAGGAGCGGGCGGGCGTGCGCGACGCCGCGGCGCGGCACCGGGTCACCGTGGTCGGCGACGAGACGCTCACCGACCTCGACCTCGACGGCGACCCGGACGCCACCGGACCCGTCGTGGAGCCGCTCGCGGGCGACGGCACCTCGCCGTACGTCGTCACGGTCGGGTCGGCGTCGAAGTCGTTCTGGGGCGGGCTGCGGGTCGGCTGGGTGCGCGCCCACCCGGACCTCGTCGCACGCCTCGCGCGCACGCGCCAGTCCGCCGACATCGCCACCGCGGTGCTGGAGCAGCTCACCGTCGTCGAGCTGCTCGATGACGCGGGCACCGTGCTCGCCGAACGCCGTCGGACGCTCCGCGCGCAGCGCGACCTGCTGTGCGGCCTGCTCGCGCGGGCGCTGCCGCAGTGGCGCGTGGACGTGCCCGAGGGCGGGCTCTCGCTGTGGGTGGACCTGGGGGCACCGGTCGCGCAGGCGCTCGCCGCCGCCGCGGCGGCCGAGGGGGTGCTCGTCAACGCCGGTCCGACCTTCACGCCCGACGGCAGCGCGGCCGACCGGCTGCGGCTGACCTTCTCCCGACCGCCCGAGCAGCTGGAGCACGCCGTGGCACGGCTCTCCGCGGCGTGGGCCCGCGTCGCGGGCTGACGGACGCTGCGCGCCTGGGGTCAGGCGGCCGGCGACCCGGTCAGGGGACGCGCAGCTCCACCGTCGCGGTCGCCTGGCTCCCGTCGTGCAGGAGCCGTGCGGCGGCGGCACCCTCCGCGGCGAGGCTCCGCCACGTCTCGCCGAGCCACTGCTCGGCGTCGTACTGCGTGGTGAAGACGGGGCTCACCGGAGCCGCGAGGGCGCGCCCCTCGGCGTCGTCGAGCTCCCAGACCCACTGCGGCCGGATCATCGTGCCTCCTTCGCGTCGGCGCCCCGCACGTGCGCGCCCGGCTCCGGGTACCGCGCGAGCGAGCGGTTGATCCGCGCCGCCCACAACGGTCCCTGGTAGAGGAACCCGGTGTACCCCTGCACGAGGTCCGCGCCCGCGTGCAGGTAGTCGCGCGCGTCGTGCGCGGTGGTGATCCCCCCGACGCCGATGATCGCGCGCTGCGGCCCCAGCCGCTCGCGCAGGCGCGCGACGACGGCCAGGCCGCGCGCGCGGACGGGCGGACCCGAGAGGCCGCCGGGGCCGCGGTCGTGACCGATGGTCGTGTTCACGGCGACGACGCCGTCGAGGTCGAGCTCGTCCACGAGGTCGGCGACGGCGTCGACGTCCTCGTCCGCGAGGTCCGGGGCGATCTTCACGAGCAGCGGCACCCGGTCGACGCCCGCGTCCGCGGTGGCCGCGTCGGCCGCCTCGCGCACCGCCACGAGGATCGGCCGCAGCGACTCGACCTCCTGGAGGTCGCGCAGGCCCGGGGTGTTCGGGGACGACACGTTCACCACGAGGTAGTCCGCGTACGGCGCGAGCAGGCCCGCGCTCGTCGCGTAGTCCGCGGCCGCCTCCTCGGCGGGCGTGACCTTCGTCTTGCCGATGTTCGCCCCCACGAGCACGGCCCGCCCGCCCCGCGTCGAGCGCAGGGCCGCGAGCCGGCGCGCGGCCGCCTCGGCGCCCTCGTTGTTGAACCCCATGCGGTTGCGCACGCCCTGGACGTCGAGCTCGCGCCACAGGCGCGGCCGCTCGTTGCCGGGCTGGGGGTGCGCCGTCACGGTGCCGATCTCGACGAACGCGAAGCCGAGCATCGTCAGCCCGCGCACCGCCCGGGCGTCCTTGTCGAAGCCGCCCGCGAGCCCGAACGGCGCCGGGAAGACCTTGCCGAGCACCTCGACGCTCCCCCGGCCCCCCGCCGCGCGACCCAGGTAGGGCGCGAGCGCACCCTGGACGACGTCGCGCAGGACGGGGACGCGTCCGGCGAGCCCGATGAGGTCGAACGCCACGTGGTGGGCCCGCTCGGGGTCCATCCGACGGAACACGGTGTCGAAGAGGAGTCCGTAGAGGAGCGGGCGGCGGCGGGTCATGCGGCGTCCTCCGGGGCGTCGGTGACAGGGGTGCGGGTGGTGGGGGGCGGGGTCGCCCCGGCGGGGCCGGCGGGCCGGGTGCGCCAGAGCCACCAGAGCCCGACGAACGGCAGCACGAGCGGGACGTAGCCGTAGCCCTGGCCGAAGCCCGACCAGACGGTCGCGCGCGGGAAGGCCTCCGGGTCGGCGAGCGAGAACGCGCCCACGGTCAGGACGCCGACGAGCTCGACGCCCACGGCGAGCCACGCGACGCGGCGCGCGACCCGGCCGCCGCGCGCGAGGGCGATCGTCGCGACGACGTAGACCGCCGCCGCGAGCGCCGACAGCGCGTAGGCGAGCGGCGCCTCGTGCCAGTCGCGCAGGAGCTGGACCCCGGCACGGGCCGTCGCGGCGAGCGCGAAGATCCCGTAGACGGCGACGAGCACCCGGCCGAAGCCCGCGTTGGTGCGGCGCCGTCCCGACGGCGCGGCCGGGCGCCCGCTCCCTGCAGGCGTCGCCGACGGGTCCGACGCGTCGGGGGCGGCGGGTGCGCTCATGGCGAGGACCTCCAGGTCAGGCGTTCCAGATCTGCCACAGACGCCACTCGAGGAACGCGACCGTGAGCGCGGCGACCGCGAGCACGACGGAGCTCCAGCGCGAGCGCTCCGCGAAGGCCCACAGCGCGGCGACGGGCAGGATGACGAGTGCGGTCACGAGGTAGCCCCACAGCAGGACCGGGTCGCTGGGCGCCGTCCCCGTCGCGCCGAGCACGCCGAGCACGACCGCCTGCACGAGGATCAGTCCCTCGATCACCGCGGCACCCCAGAGCTGGCGGAGGATCACCGCGCGGTCGCGTGCGACGAACACGACCGCCCAGCCGGCGAGCACGACGCACGCCGCGACCACGAGGAGCAGGAGGGGGAGGACCACGCCGCCGAGCGTACCGGGGGCGGTGGGCGGCGCGGGAATCGTCCACAGCCCCGGCGGACCCGGCGGGCGGCCGGGGATAGCATCGCGGGGTGGCTGAACTGACCGTCTCCAGCAAGAATCCCGCCGGTGCCAAGGTCGACGCGCTCGTCGTCGGCACCCACACGACGTCCGACGGCGTCGCGATCGTCGGGGGCGACCTGCCCCGCCCGGTGGTCGCCGCCCTCGAGGACCTCGCACCCGCGCTCGGTATCACGGGCGCCGCCGACGAGGTCCGCAAGGTCCCCGCCGGTCCCGACCTCACGGCGGGCGTGCTCGTGCTCGTGGGCCTCGGCGCCCGCCGGGCCGATGGCACGTTCGGCGCCGAGGCGCTGCGCCGTGCGGCGGGGGCCGCGCTGCGCGCGCTCGCCGGCACCACGTCGGTCGCCGTCGCGCTGCCCGTCGAGGACGACGCCCAGCTCGCCGCCGTGGCCGAGGGAGCGCTCCTGGGCACGTACACGTTCGCGCGCTACCGCACGGGCGAGGCCGCGACGTCGGCCGGGAGCCGTTCGCCCGCGACCGTCGAGATCCTCGCGGCGAACGCGCGCAGCGCCGCGGCGAAGGCCGCCGTCGAGCGCGCGACCGTCGTCGCCGCCGCGGTCAACGCGACGCGCGACCTCGTCAACGCGGCGCCCAACGACCTGTACCCGGCCGCGTTCGCCGACGTCGCGAAGCAGGCCGTCAAGGAGTCCGGTGCCAAGGGCCTCAAGGTCACGGTGCTCGACGACAAGGCGCTCGCCGCGGGCGGGTACGGCGGCCTGGTCGGCGTCGGTCAGGGCTCGGCGCGCGGCCCGCGTCTGGTCAAGGTCGCCTACACGCCGTCGCGCCCCGCGGCGAAGGTCGCGCTCGTCGGCAAGGGCATCACGTTCGACTCTGGCGGCATCTCCATCAAGCCCGCGAAGGGCATGGAGGCGATGAAGTCCGACATGGCCGGTGCCGCCGCGGTGCTCCAGACCGTCGTCGCGGCCGCGCGCCTGGGCCTGCCCGTGGCCGTCACGGGCTGGCTGTGCCTCGCGGAGAACATGCCGTCCGGCACCGCGCAGCGACCGTCCGACGTCATCACGATCCGTGGCGGCAAGACGGTCGAGGTGCTCAACACCGACGCCGAGGGCCGCCTCGTCATGGCCGACGGCCTCGTCGCCGCGGTCGAGGAGAAGCCCGACGTCGTGCTCGACGTCGCGACGCTCACCGGCGCCCAGATGGTCGCGCTCGGCAACCGCGTCTCCGCGGTCATGGGCGCGGACGACGTGCGCGCAGAGGTCGTCGCGGCGGCCGACGCCGCGGGCGAGCAGTTCTGGCCGATGCCGCTGCCCGAGGAGCTGGGCGCGTCGCTGAAGTCGAAGGTCGCGGACCTCGCCAACATCGGCGACCGGTTCGGCGGGATGCTCGTCGCCGGGCTGTTCCTCCAGGAGTTCGTCGGCGAGACCCCGTGGGCCCACCTCGACATCGCCGGCCCGGCGTTCAACGAGGGCTCCGCGCACGGGTACACGCCGGTCGGCGGCACGGGTGTCGCCGTCCGCACGCTGCTCGGCCTGGTCGAGGGCCGCGCCCGCCGCTGACCCCTCCGCCGAGCAGGTGGTCCTGGTGCCTCCGGGCGACCGGACGGACCACGACCGCCTGCTCGGCCCGGCGGCGCCGTCCGGTCAGGAGCTCCGGCGCTGCCGCTGGCGCGAGTTCCAGTCCCGCATGCGCTGCGGGTACCCGGTGAAGCGCACGTTGTAGACCGGGACGCCCAGGGAGCCGGCGACGTCGAACGCCGTGCGCTCGTCCGGGACGCGCCGACGCGTCCACTCCCCGGTCGTCGCGATGAGCAGGAGCGTCGCGCCCGTGTCCGGCGTGGGCGGCTCGACGTACGCCTCGACCCCGACGCGCGTGCGCACGAACTCCTGGAGGTGCGCGAGCGTCGCGCGGCGCGCGTCCGACGGCGCGGCCGTGCCACCCCCCGACGACGAGGTCGTCGCGGGACGGCGGGAGAACAGGCTGGACAGCTTGGGCAGCCGGGGCACAGCGGCAGGGTACAGCGTGACCCTGGTCATACGGTGGGCGCGCTGTCTCCATCGTCACAGCCGCACGGCCCGGGTTTCGATTGGGGAGCCCGTCCCCGAGGTGCCAAGATGGCTCCCGGAGAACGTTCACGCACCGTGGGTCAGCGGTTCCCGTCCGGCCCGCCGTCGTGCCGTGGACGCCCGCTCTCGCTCTCCCCTCGCTGAAGGAGTCGCACGTGGCCGAACCCGGCACACCATTCGACGTCGTCGTCCTGGGCGGAGGCAGCGCCGGCTACGCCACCGCGCTGCGTGCCGCCCAGCTCGGTCTCGACGTCGCGCTCGTCGAGTCGGGCCGGCTCGGCGGCACCTGCCTGCACAACGGGTGCATCCCGACGAAGGCGCTGCTCCACGCGGCCGAGCTCGCCGACGGCGCCCGCGAGGGCGCGAAGTTCGGCGTGCGCAGCACGCTCGAGGGCATCGACATGGCGGGGGTCAACGCGTACAAGGACGGCGTCGTCGCCGGCCTGTACAAGGGCCTGCAGGGACTCGTCTCCTCGCGCGGCATCACGTTCGTCGAGGGCCACGGGCGCCTCGTGTCGCAGGACACCGTCGAGGTCGACGGCACCCGCTACACCGGACGCCACGTCGTGCTCGCCACCGGCTCGTACGCGCGGTCGCTGCCCGGTCTCGAGATCGGGGGCCGGGTCGTCACGTCCGACCAGGCGCTGCGGCTCGACCGCGTCCCGAAGTCGGTCGTCGTGCTCGGCGGCGGTGTCATCGGCGTCGAGTTCGCGAGCGTGTGGAAGTCGTTCGGTGCCGACGTCCAGATCGTCGAGGCGCTGCCCCACCTCGTGCCGAACGAGGACGTGGCGCTGTCGAAGGCGCTCGAGCGCGCGTTCCGCAAGCGAGGCATCGCGTTCTCGCTCGGCGACCGGTTCGCGGGCGTCAAGGAGACCGACTCCGGGGTCACCGTCACGCTCGAGTCCGGCAAGACGTTCGAGGCCGAGCTGCTGCTCGTCGCCGTCGGGCGCGGCCCGCGCACCGCGGACCTCGGGTTCGAGGAGCAGGGCCTCACGCTCGACCGCGGCTTCGTGATCGTGGACGAGCGCCTGCACACGGGCGTCGGCAACATCTGGGCCGCGGGCGACATCGTCCCCGGCCTCCAGCTCGCCCACCGCGGCTTCGCGCAGGGCATCTTCCTCGCGGAGCAGATCGCGGGCCTCGACCCGACGCCGATCGTCGAGTCGTCGATCCCGCGCGTCACGTACTGCGAGCCCGAGGTCGCGTCCGTCGGCGTCACCGAGGCCGACGCGGCGGAGACGTGGGGGGCCGACCAGGTCGAGTCCCTCGAGTACAACCTCGCCGGCAACGGCAAGAGCAAGATCCTCGGGACGAGCGGCTTCGTCAAGCTCGTGCGCCGCAAGGACGGTCCCGTCGTCGGCGTGCACATGATCGGTGCCCGCGTCGGCGAGCTCGTCGGCGAGGGCCAGCTCATCGTGGGCTGGGAGGCGTACCCCGAGGACGTCGCCGCCCTGGTCCACGCCCACCCCACCCAGAACGAGGCACTCGGAGAGGCGCACCTGGCCCTGGCCGGCAAGCCTCTGCACGCCCACAACTGACCCCAACGATCGAAGGAGACCAGGCAGGTCATGTCTGAGAACGTGCAGATGCCGGCCCTCGGCGAGTCCGTCACCGAAGGCACCGTCACCCGTTGGCTCAAGTCGGTCGGCGACACCGTCGCCGTCGACGAGCCGCTGCTCGAGGTCTCGACCGACAAGGTCGACACCGAGATCCCGTCGCCCGTCGCGGGCACGCTCGAGCAGATCCTCGTCCAGGAGGACGAGACCGTCGAGGTCGGCGCGAACCTCGCCGTGATCGGCGACGGCTCGGGCGGTGGCGGCTCCGCGCCCGCCCCCGCCGAGACCGAGACCGAGGCTCCGGCCCCGCAGGCCGAGCCGGAGCCCGAGCAGCCCGCCGCCCAGGAGGCGCCCGCCGCCCAGGCCCCGGCCGAGCAGCCCGCGTCGTCCGGCGGCTCCGCCGGTGGCGGCGAGGAGATCAAGCTCCCGGCGCTCGGCGAGTCCGTCACGGAGGGCACCGTCACGCGGTGGCTCAAGTCGGTCGGCGACACCGTCGAGGTCGACGAGCCGCTGCTCGAGGTCTCGACCGACAAGGTCGACACCGAGGTCCCGTCGCCCGTCGCGGGCACCGTCCAGCAGATCCTCGTCCAGGAGGACGAGACGGTCGAGGTCGGCGCCGTGCTCGCGATCGTCGGCTCCGGTGCCGCCCCGGCCGCGGCCCCCGCCGCTCCGGCCGAGCAGCCCGCGCAGGAGGCTCCGAAGCAGGAGGCGCCGAAGCAGGAGGAGGCGCCGACCGAGGCGCGCACCCCGGCGAGCGAGGCGGACGTCCCCGCGCAGGCCGCGCAGGAGGAGACGCCCGCCCCGTCGACGAGCGCCCCCGCCACCGAGAAGCCGGCCGCGCCGTCGGCTCCGGGTGCGACCCCGGCCCCGGCCGCCAAGGCCGGTGGCACCTACCTCACGCCGCTCGTGCGCAAGCTCGCCGCGGACAAGGGCGTCGACCTCTCGTCCCTCACGGGCACGGGCGTCGGCGGACGCATCCGCAAGGAGGACGTGCTCGAGGCAGCCCGCAAGGCCGAGGAGGCCAAGGCGGCGCCCGCCGCTGCCGCCCCCGCCGCCCCCGCAGCCGGTGGCGCTCCGAAGAAGGCATCGGTCCCGGCGGTCTCCCCGCTGCGCGGCACGACCGAGAAGACGAGCCGCCTGCGCAAGCTCGTCGCGAGCCGCATGGTCGAGGCGCTGAGCACGCAGGCCCAGCTCACGACGGCGGTCGAGGTCGACGTCACGCGCGTCGCGGCCCTGCGCAACCGCGCCAAGGCGGACTTCAAGGCGCGCGAGGGTGCGAACCTCACGTTCCTGCCGTTCTTCACGCTCGCCGCGGTCGAGGCGCTCAAGGCCTACCCGAAGATCAACGCGACCTTCGCCGAGGACGAGATCACGTACCACGGCCAGGAGAACGTGGGCATCGCGGTCGACACCGAGCGCGGCCTCGTCGTCCCCGTCATCAAGGACGCGGGCGACCTCAACCTCGCCGGCATCGCGCGCAAGATCGCCGACCTCGGCGCGCGCACCCGGGCCAACAAGGTCGGCCCGGACGAGCTCGCGGGCGCGACGTTCACGATCACCAACACCGGCTCGGGCGGCGCCGTCTTCGACACGCCGATCGTCCCGGTGGGTCAGGTCGCGATCCTCGGCACGGGCACGATCACGAAGCGCCCCGTCGTCGTGACGGACGTGGACGGGAACGACACGATCGGCATCCGCTCGACGTGCTTCATCTTCCTGTCCTACGACCACCGCCTGGTCGACGGTGCGGACGCCGCGCGCTTCCTCACCACCATCAAGAACCGCATCGAGGAGGGCGCGTTCGAGGCCGAGGTCGGCCTCTGACGGACCCGCTCCGCGGCACCAGCCGCGCACGGCGCCGGACTGCTCCGACGCCACGCTGACGAGGGCCCCGACCGCGCACCGGTCGGGGCCCTCGCGCGTCCCTCCGTCCGCGCCGCGGGCGCGCCCCACGGACCGTGCCGAGTCCGCCACGGACCCGTAGCGTGTCCCCCATGGACATCGTCGTGGCTGGCTCGCACGGGCTCATC
Source organism: Cellulosimicrobium sp. 4261 (assembly GCF_040546915.1). NCBI lineage: Bacteria > Bacillati > Actinomycetota > Actinomycetes > Micrococcales > Promicromonosporaceae > Cellulosimicrobium > Cellulosimicrobium sp. 4261. The sequence continues at coordinate 340,297 of NZ_JBEPOQ010000005.1, read as the reverse complement.
GGCACCGCTCTGCTCGAACGACTGCGCGAGGACGGTCACCACGTGCGCCGCCTCGTGCGCCGCGCACCGCAGACCTCGGACGAGCACGAGTGGGATCCCGACTCCGGCCGGCTGGACCCGGGCGCGCTCGCCGGGGCGGACGCCGTCGTCAACCTCGCCGGGGCGGGCATCGGCGACCACCGCTGGACGACGGCGTACAAGCGGACGCTCGTCACGTCCCGCACGCGCACCACCGGGCTGCTCGCCCGCACCCTCGCCGGGCTCGACTCGCCGCCACCGGTGTGGGTCCAGGGCTCCGCCATCGGGTACTACGGCGACCGGGGCGCCCAGGTGCTCACGGAGACGTCGGCGTCGGGCGACGGCTTCCTCGCGCGCCTGGTCCGCGAGTGGGAGGCCGCGACCGCTCCCGCCGAGCAGGCGGGGGTCCGTGTGGTGCACGCCCGCACCGGCATCGTCCTCTCCCCCGACGGCGGCGCGCTCGGCAGGCTGCTGCCCCTCCTCCGGCTCGGTGTCGGCGGACGCCTCGGCCCCGGGACCCAGTACTGGAGCTGGATCACGTTGCGCGACGAGGTCGCCGCGCTGCAGCACCTCCTCACCGCGCCCGTGCACGGTCCCGTCAACCTCTCCTCGCCGCACCCGGCGACCAACGCGGAGATCACCCGGGCGCTCGCGCGGGCGCTGCACCGCCCGGCCGTGCTCGCCGTGCCGTCGTTCGCCCTCCACGTCGCGCTGGGCGAGCTCGCGTCCGACATCCTCGGCTCCCAGCGCGCCCTGCCCACCGTGCTCGAGGCGAGCGGGTTCACGTGGTCCGACCCCGTCCTGGAGGACGCCGCGCGCCAGGTCGTCGAGAGCCGCTGACCGGCTCACCCCTCCGGCGGGCCCAGGGCGCCAGGACCCCGCACGCTCGACGACGGCCCGGCCGGCGGGTCGGCCGGGGACTCGGGCAGAGTCACCGTGCTTCGGCGACGCGCCACCCCGCGTCGGTCCAGCGCAGCACCAGGACGACCGTGGTCCGCGGCGTGGCGGGCACCTGGACCTCGCCCGACGCGGTGCGCTGGCTGTGGGCAGCGATCGCGTAGTCCACCGCCACCGTCGCGTCCCCGGCGTCCTCTCCGGCACCGACGACGGGCGGCGTCCCGGGCTCGGCGTACCGGGCGTCGCCGACCTCGGCCCGCGCCCCGACCACGTCCACGCCGGCGAGCGCGGCGAGCAGCTCGGCGTCGCGCGCCTCCGCGGGCGAACCGGCGACCACCACCGCGGATAGGTCCCCCGAGCCGTCCGTGAGGAGCTCCAGCCGCCGCCCGGTGAGCGTGCGCGCCGCACCGAGCGGGTCGGCGCGGTCGAGCGTGGGGTCGGTCACCGGGTCCTCGGCGGACGCCGTGCGGGTGGTCGCGGGACCGTCGTCGCGCGCGGGCGAGGGCCACGGCGTGACGACCGCGAGCGCGACGACCACCGCGGCGACGAGCCCCGCGCACCCGACGAGGACAGCCGTGCGGCCGGTCCAGAGGCGCCGCCGGTCCGGGGGGCGGGAGTGCGCACCGGCCCTCGCCCCACGCCGGAGGCCGGACAGCGGCGCTCCGCGCCCCGGTCGCTCCGGGACGCGGCGGGGCGCTCGCGCCCCCCGGCGTCCGGGCGGCGCGGCGACCTCGTCACCGGCCACGCGCCGTCTCGGCACGACCGACGGGGGCTTGCGCCGGCCCGCCAGGGCGCCCGCGACGAGGCGGGCGGCGTCCGGCATGGCGATCGGTCGCGGCCCGACGGCGTCGTAGCAGCGTGCGGCGAACGTCCCCACGGCGGGACGAGCGGCCGGCTCGTCGCGGAGCGCGACAGCGAGCTCCGCGTGCAGCGCGGCGAGGGCGCGCGCCTCGTCGGCGTCGAGCGGCGCGGCGTGCGCGGGGTGGCTCGTCGCGGGCGGAGGGACGAGGCCGAGGACCGTGCGGGCGAGGTCGCGGACGTCGTCCGCGGTCGAGGCCGTCGTGGGCGCGAGGGGTGGGCGCAGCACGACCCTCCCGCCCGAGGTGACGACGACCGACGTGGCGTCCAGGCGACCGTGGCTGCGGCCCTCGCGGTGGAGCGCCGTCAGCGCCTGGGCGACCGGGACGAGGACCGTCACCGCCTCCCCCGCGCGGAGCGGCTCGCGCGCGGCGGCGAGCTCGTCGAGCCGCAGCCCGCCGACGTGGTCGAGGAGGACCGCGAGCGACGACTCGCCCGCCGCCACGACGCCGCGCACCACGGCGAGGTGCTCGTGCTCCTCGCCGAGCCCGCGCAGGTGCTCCACGAGTGCCGCCCGCTCCCCCGGGTCCTCGGGCACCGTGAGCAGCGCGACCTCGCACGCCGTCCCGGCGGCGTCGCACGCGACGGTCCCGCCGACCGCGCCCGGCTCTCGCCGCAGCGCCCACCCTGCCGCCGCGAGCACCGGTCCGAGGTCGGCGAGGGACGGCCCGGGCGGGCGCGGGCGACGGGACGACGACGGCATGGCCCCATCCCACCGCACGACACGCCCCGATTGCCGTCGTCCACAGGACGGATCTCACCCTGAGCGGGCGCGAGGGCTCGGCCGAGCGGCCCGTCACACCTCGAGCAGGCGACCCTCCCGGGCGCTGCGACGCGCGGCGTCGAGGACCTCGGCCGTGCGGACGGCGTCGCGCGGGTCGACCGGCACGGGGCCGTCGTCGAGCAGCCACGCCGCGACGGCGCGGTAGAAGTCCGCGTGCCCGCCGGGAGCCTGCGGCACGGGCTCACGCTCGCGCCCGCGCGTCACCCAGCCGAGGGTCCCCGCGGGCGCGGCGTCGTCGAACACCTCGAAGGGCGACGCGTCGTTCTCGAACGTCGTGACGACGTACGCGCCGCCCGTGCCGAGCACGCGCGTGCGCGGGCCGGGCGCACCGACGACGGACCCGGCCCACAGCCGGCTCACGACGGCGTTCCCGTCGGCGTCCGGGGCGTGGTGGAGCACGAGGAAAACGTCGTCCTCGGTGGGGGTCGTGTGCGAGCGGAGCTCGGCCCACACCCCGGTGACGGGCCCGAAGAGCTGCGTGGCCGAGTCGACGAGGTGCGGCCCGAGGTCGAGGAGGAGGCCGCCGCCGACGAGGTCGTTCTCCTTCCAGCGCTGCTGCGGCACGGGACGCCAGCGCTCCCAGCGGCGCTCGAACGTGTGGACCCGGCCGAGGTCGCCGCGGTCGAGCACGGACCGCAGCGTGAGCTGCTCCGGGTCCCAGCGGCGGTTCTGGAAGACGGTGAGCGGGGTCCCGGCCTGCTCGGCGGCGTCGACGACGGCGCGCGAGGCCGTGGCGCCCAGGGCGAGCGGCTTGTCCACCACGACGGGGACGCCCGCACGCGCGAGCGCGGTCGCGTGGTCGGCGTGCAGCGCGGACGGGCTGGCCACGACGACGACGTCGTAGGCCGCGCGGTCGGCGAGGAGCGCGTCGACGTCGTCGTGCAGGTGCACGCCGGGCCAGTCCTCCGCCGCCGCGGCGCGGCGCTCGGGCGAGCGCACGACGACGGCCATGACGACGTGCCCCGCCTCGCGCACGAGCCGCGCGTGGATGCCGCGACCGGCCCCTCCGTACCCGACGATCCCGACCCTGAGCGTGCGTGCGGCGGTGTCCATGCGGACCAATCTAGCCGCGCCGCGGACGGGTGCCCGAGGCGTGCCGGGCGCGGGTCGGAGCACCCCGGGCGACCTGGCAGAATGTGCGCGTTGGTCCGATATGGAGCGCTGCGTACCGTCTCGCGGGGGTCGGGCCGAGAATCGGTTTCGGGAAGGTCGTCCCTTGAGCACCACGAGCCGCCAGGTCCCTCGTCGGAGCGTCCTGCGCTACGTCCTCATCGCCCTGGCGATCGCGATCGTCGTCGCGAACGTCGTCAACCAGCGGTCCGTCGCGGCGGACACCGACCCCGAGCCGGTCGCCGGGAGCGCGCTCGAGGCCCTCGCCGGGCTCGAGGTCAAGGGCCCCGGGCCGGACACCGGCTACGAGCGCGCGCTGTTCGGTCCGGCGTGGGCCGACGTCGACGGCAACGGGTGCGACACCCGCAACGACATCCTCGCGCGCGACCTGGCCGACCTGACCTTCTCGACGCGCGGGGACGTCTGCGAGGTCCGCACGGGCACCTTTGAGGACCCGTACACGGGCGAGACGATCGACTTCCGCCGCGGCAACGCGACGAGCGCAGCGGTCCAGATCGACCACGTCGTGCCCCTGCTCGACGCGTGGCGCAAGGGCGCCCGCGCCTGGGACGACGAGACGCGCCGAGAGTTCGCGAACGACCCCCTCAACCTGCTCGCGTCCGACGGCCCGGCGAACCAGTCGAAGGGCGCACGCGACGCGTCGGCCTGGCTGCCCCCGAACCACGCGTTCCGGTGCCCGTACGTCGCCCGGCAGATCGCCGTGAAGGCGGCCTACGAGCTCTCGGTCACGCCGTCGGAGTCCGAGGCGATGGCGCGCGTGCTGGCGGACTGCCCCGCCGAGCCGCTCCCGGCGGGCTGACCGGGCTCCCCCGGTCCGCGGTCCAGACGCCCGAGGGCGCTCGGCCACCAGGCGCGACGACCGACGTCGTGCACGAGGGCGGGCACGAGGAGCGACCGCACCACGAGGGTGTCGACGAGGACGCCGAACGCGACGATGAACGCGAGCTGGGCGAGGAAGAGCAGCGGGATGATCCCGAGCGCGGCGAACGTGGCCGCGAGCACGACGCCCGCCGACGTGATGACCGACCCCGTGACCGCGAGGCCGCGCAGCACGCCGCGCCGCGTCCCGACGCGCAGGCTCTCCTCGCGCACCCGGGTCATGAGGAAGATCGAGTAGTCCACGCCGAGCGCGACGAGGAAGCAGAACGCGTAGAGCGGGACGGCCGGGTCCGCGCCGGGGAAGTCGAGCACGTGGTTGAAGACGAGCGCGGCGACGCCGAGCGCGGCCCCGAACGACAGCACGTTCGCGAGCATGAGCAGGACGGGCGCGAGCACGGACCGCAGCAGCAGGATGAGGATCAGCAGGATCACGACCAGCACGACCGGCACGATGACCCGCAGGTCGCGCTGACCGGCGAGCTGGGTGTCCAGTCGCTCGGCCGCGGCTCCGCCGACGACCGCCTCGGGCGAGACCTCGTGCACGGCGTCGCGCAGCGCCGACACCGTCTGCACGGCCTCCTGGCTGTCGGACGGCGCCTCGGTCGTGACGTCGACGCGCACCTGCCCGTCGACGACGAGCGGGTCGCCCTGGGCGGGCGCACCGGGGGCGACGGCGGGCTGGTCCGTGACGGGCGTCGCCGCGGCGACGCCGTCCGTGCCCTCGGCCGCCGTGACGACGGCGTCGAGGTCCGCCTCGGGGGCGATGACGGTCGCCGGCTGCGCGGACACGCCCTCGAAGTGCGCGGTGAGCGCCTCCTCGCCCGCGACCGAGTCGACGTCCGCGAGGAACACCTCCGAGTCGCCGGTCCCCTCGGCGTCGAGGGTCGGCACGAACGCCGCGCACGCCGCCAGCACGAGCGCCGTGACGATCCACACGCGCCGGTCGTGGCGTCCGACGAAGCTCGCGACGCGCGACCACACCCCGTGCCCGTCGATGCTGACGCGGTCCTCGCTCTCGGGCGACGCCTCGGCCGCCGCGGCCTCGTGGGCCGCGTGGTCGGCGTCGTAGCGCGGCATGCGCGGCCAGAACAGCGCGCGGGACCGCTGCCCTGCGACGAGCAGGAGGGCGGGCAGGAGCGTGAGCGCGGCGACGAACGCGGCGGCGATGCCGATCGCGGCGACCGGGCCGAGGCTGCGGTTGGACGACAGGTCGGACAGGAGCAGGCAGAGCAGGCCCGCGACGACGGTGCCGGCGCTCGCGGCGATCGGCTCGACCGAGGCCCGCACGGCACGGCGCAGCGCCGTCGTCGTCGACCGGACGAGGCGCAGCTCCTCGCGGTAGCGCGCCACGACGAGCAACGAGTAGTCGACCGCGGCCCCGACGACGAGGATCGAGAGGATGCCCTGCGACTGGCCGTTGAGCGTCAGCACGTCCGCCGCCGCGAGCTCGTAGACGACGAGACCGGCGAGGGTCAGCGCGAGCACGGCCGTGAGGATGACGATGAACGGCAGGATCGGCGACCGGTAGACGACCGCGAGGATGACGAGCACCGCGCCGAGCGCGACGAGCAGCAGGACGGTGTCGATCCCGCCGAACGCGGTGACGAGGTCGGCGACGAAGCCGGCGGGGCCGGTGACCCACACGTCGAGCGACGTGCCGGCGAGGCCCCCGTCGGCCGCGTCCGCGGCGGCGAGGTCGCGCAGCGCGCCGACGGCGAGCTCGCTCACGCTGCTCTCGTCCGCCCCGATGCGGTCGGACGCGACAGACGCGTCGAGCGAGACGACGACGAGCGCCGCCTCCCCGTCCTCGGACGGCACCACGACCGGGTCGGCGATCGAGACGTCGCCCACGGTCGCGGGCTCGTCGCCCGAGGTTCCCTCGAGCGGTGCCCCGGGCACGGCCTGCGCGTAGGCGTCGAGCGCCGCGAGGTCGTCGGGCGTGAGCGCGCTCCCGTCACCGGTCGTCGCGACGACGAGCGCGGGCAGCGTCTCGGAGTCGGTGAACTCCTGCGCGACCTCGGCAGCGCGCGTCGACTCGGCGCTCGCCGGCAGGAACGCCGCGGCATCGTTGGTCTGCACGCTGCTCAGGCGACCCTGCGCCTGGCCGCCCAGTGCGCCGATGGCCATCCAGAGACCGATGACTGCGACAATGATCAGTCCGCGGAGGAACCCGCCCGTCCGATTGCTCAGCATGCTGAGGAATGGTGCCATGGTGGAAGGAGGAATGCACGTTGGAGCTTGCACCGAGGGATCGCACCGGGCCGCACGTCGACCCGGACGTCGGCGACCCCACCCCCGGAGACCCGCAGGAATGGGCCACCGGCCGCCTCCTCTTCGCCGTCGCGCGCCGGATCGAGCGGGAGTGGAACGCGCACCTCGGGCAGTGGGACCTCAACCACGCCGGCTTCCCCGTCCTCATGCACCTGCTCGCCGGGCCGCGGTCCCAGCGCGTCCTCGCGGACGAGTCGGGCGTCACGGAGCAGACCATGAGCCGGATCGTCGCGCGGCTGGAGCGGGCCGGCTACGTGACGCGCACCGGCGACCCGGCCGACCGCCGCCGTCGGGCCGTGGCCATCACGGACGCCGGGCGCGCGGCCGGGTTCGCCGCGGCGCGCCGCCGCCCCGCCGAGGACCTCGCGACCCGCGGACTCGACGACGACCAGGTCGCCGCGCTGCGCGGTGCGCTCCTCACGCTCCTCGAGACCCTCCCGCGCTCACCCGGCGACGAGCGTTAGCCTGGCCCGATGGACCTGCTCGCGCTGCCGGGGATCACGGACTACCACGAGGCCTGGGACCTGCAGCGCGCGGTGCACGACGACGTCGTCGCGGGCACGCGGCCGGACACCCTGATCCTCGTCGAGCACCCGGACGTCTACACGGCCGGGCGTCGCACGAACCGCTCGGACCGGCCCGACGACGGCACGCCCGTCGTGGACGTCGACCGCGGCGGCAAGATCACCTGGCACGGCCCGGGCCAGCAGGTCGTCTACCCGATCGTCCGGCTCGCCGAGCCCGTGGACGTCGTCGCGTACGTCCGGGCGCTCGAGGACGCCGTGATGGCGGTCTGCACCCGCCTCGGGCTCGCGACGATGCGCGTCGAGGGCCGCAGCGGGGTCTGGGTCGCGGCCGACGCGACCCGTCGCGAGCGCAAGGTCTGCGCGATCGGCGTGCGCGTCGCGCGCGGCGTGACGATGCACGGGCTGGCGCTCAACTGCGTCCCGGACCTGTCGCGGTTCGAGCGGATCATCCCGTGCGGCATCGAGGACGCCGACGTGACGTCCCTCACGGCCGAGCTCGGGCGCGAGGTGACGCTCGCCGAGGTCGCGCCGCTCCTCGTCGACGCGCTCGGGACGGCGCTCGTCCCGCTGCTCGCCGCAGACGCCGCGGACACCCCTCCGACCGCGCTCGCGGGATAGGCTGGGGGCTCCAGGGAATCCTCGCGCGCCGGAGTACGGGTGGGTCGGCGCGCGGCTGGACGACCCCGAGGACCTGGACCGCATGACCACCACCCCCGCGCGCGCGGCGTCGCGCCCCCGCACCCCCGCACCTCCCCCGCCCGACGGCGTGCCCGTCCGCACGGGCTACGCCCGGCTCCCCCAGCTCGCGGGCCGTGCGTTCCTCCCTGTCGCGTTCCTCGCGCGCCTGCCGTTCTCCATGCTGACGATCGGGACGCTGCTGCTCGTGTCGTCGACCACCTCGTCGGTCGCGCTCGGGGGCCTCGCGTCCGCCGCGACGGCGCTCGGGACGGCGCTCGGCGGCCCGACCCAGGGCGCGCTCGCCGACCGTGTCGGCCAGCGTCGCGTCCTGCTCGTCTGCGTGCCGGTCGCGACGGTCGCCGTGCTGGCCCTCGTGCTCTCGGCGTCCGCACCGGGCGCCACGGCCGCGGTGCTGCTCGCCGCGGCGGCGACGGGCGCGAGCGCTCCCCAGGTCGGTCCGCTGGCCCGCGTGCGCTGGCTGCGCCTCGCAGCCGACGAGCCGCGCACCGTCGAGGCCGCGATGAGCTACGAGAGCACGGCCGACGAGGTGAGCTTCGTCCTGGGGCCCGCCCTCGTGGGCGTCCTCGCATCGGCAGGCTCGCCGCAGGTCGCGGTGCTCGCCGCGGCCGGCGGCATCGCCGTGTTCGGCGCCGCGTTCGCGCTCCACCCGACAGCGCGCGCGACCGCGCCGCACGGCACCGGCCCGCACGGCACGACGGCCGGTGCCGCGGACGCCGGCGGGACGGCCGCGCTGGTGCGGCGCGAGGCGGTCGTGCTCGTCGGGATGCTCGCCATGGGCCTGCTGTTCGGCGGGACCCAGGCCGCGCTCACCGCGCTCACGCGCGACGCGGGCGTGCCGGGCAGCGCAGGGCTCGTGTACGCGGTCATGGGCGTCGGCTCCGCGATCACCGCGCTCTCCGTGGTCGCCCTGCCCCGGCGCTGGGGGCTGCGCAGCCGCTGGATCACGTTCGCGGCAGGGCTCCTGGTGGGCACCGCCGGTCTCGTGCTCGCGGCCGCGGGCGGCTCGTTGACCGCGGTCGTCGTCGCCGTGGCGGCGACCGGCCTGTTCGTCGGGCCGGTCATGGTCACGGTCTTCACGGTCGCCGGCGAGCGCGCGCCGGCCGGGCGCACGGCGTCGGCCATGACCCTCGTGGCCAGCGCGAACGTCGTCGGTGTCGCGATCGGCGCGTCCGGGGGCGGCGCGCTCGCCGACACCGTGTCGACGACGAGCGCGTTCGCGCTCCCCGTCGTCGCGGCGGTCCTGCTCGTCGTGACCGGGGTGTCGCTGACGTCACGTCCACAGGGTGAGCGACGCACGGGAGACGGCGAGCGCGAGCGCGTAGTCTGACCGGAGTCCGGCGTCGTACCAGGGCGCGCACCCGAACGGTGCGCCGCCCGCCCGCTTGGTGGGCGCGACGTCGGCGCTCACTCGCCACGACGACCGGGAGACACCCGTGACGATCGCACCTGAAGGACGGCGCATGCTGCGGGTCGAGGCCCGCAACGCCGCGACGCCGATCGAGAAGAAGCCCGAGTGGATCAAGACCCGCGCGACCATGGGCCCGGAGTACTCCGAGCTCAAGGGGCTCGTGAAGCGCGAGGGTCTGCACACGGTCTGCGAGGAGGCGGGCTGTCCCAACATCTTCGAGTGCTGGGAGGACCGCGAGGCGACCTTCCTCATCGGCGGCGACCAGTGCACGCGCCGGTGCGACTTCTGCCAGATCGACACGGGCAAGCCGGCCGACTTCGACGCGGACGAGCCGCGCCGCGTCGCGGAGTCCGTCCAGGCGATGGGCCTGCGCTACTCGACCATCACCGGCGTCGCGCGCGACGACCTGCCCGACGGCGGCGCCTGGCTCTACGCGGAAACCGTCCGCCAGATCCACGCGCTCAACCCGGGCACCGGCGTCGAGCTGCTCATCCCGGACTTCAACGCGATCCCCGAGCTGCTCGACGAGGTGAACGGGTCCCGGCCCGAGGTCCTCGCGCACAACCTCGAGACGGTGCCGCGGATCTTCAAGCAGATCCGGCCCGGCTTCCGGTACGAGCGCTCGCTGTCCGTGCTCACGCGGGCGCGCGAGGCCGGGCTCGTCACCAAGTCGAACATCATCCTCGGCATGGGCGAGACGATCGACGAGGCGAAGGAGGCGCTGCAGGACCTGCACGACGCCGGCTGCGACCTCGTGACGATCACGCAGTACCTGCGCCCCTCGCTGCGGCACCACCCCGTGGACCGCTGGGTGAAGCCGGAGGAGTTCGTCGAGCTGTCGGACGCCGCCGAGGCCATCGGGTTCCTCGGCGTCATGTCCGGCCCGCTCGTGCGGTCGTCGTACCGCGCCGGGCGCCTCTGGGGCCAGGCCATGACGCGCCGCGGCATGGAGATCCCCGCCGCGCTCGCGCACCTCGCCGAGCCGACGACGTCCCGCCAGGAGGCCGCGAGCCTGCTGGCCCGCGCACCCCACTAGACTGACCGGCATGGCCCGCAAGAACTCGGACAGCACCGGCGCGCCCGCCGCCGGCGAGCAGGTCGCGAAGCAGAAGAAGCCCAAGAAGCAGCGCTGGTACCACCAGGTGTGGGCCGCCTACCAGATGACCCGCAAGCAGGACCCGGCGGTCACGTGGGTCATGCTCGGCGTGTTCGTCGGCATCCTCGCCGTCGCGCTGGGCATCGGCCTGTGGTGGGGCCAGTGGGTCTACACGCTGATCGTCGGCATCCCGTTCGCGGCGCTGGGCGCGATGTTCGTGCTCACGCGTCGCGCCGAGCGCGCCGCCTACCAGCAGATCGAGGGCCAGCCCGGCGCCGCGCGCGCCGCGCTCGGCACGATCCGCCGCGGGTGGACGTTCGACGAGGAGCCCGTCGCGATCGACCCCCGCACGCAGGACCTCGTGTTCCGCGGCGTCGGGCGCGCGGGCGTCGTGCTCGTGAGCGAGGGCCCGCCGCACCGCGCGAAGCGCCTGCTCGACGCCGAGCGCAAGCGCGTCGCGCGGGTGCTGCCGAACGTGCCGGTCACCACGATCCAGGTCGGCGACGGCGAGGACCAGGTGGCGCTGCCCAAGCTCCCCCGCGCCGTCCAGAAGCTCAAGCCGACCCTCACGAAGCCCGAGACGGCGGAGGTCTCCAAGCGCCTGCGCGCGCTCGGCGTCTCACGCCTGCCGATCCCCAAGGGGATCGACCCGACGCGGGCCCGCCCCGACCGCAAGGGCCTCAAGGGTCGCTGACGCGACACCCGCACACCACGACGACGCCCGGTCGGCGAGGATCCCTCCTCTGCCGGCCGGGCGTCGTCGTGCATGGGGGGGGCGGGGATCCGGCCGCCCGCGGTCAGGAGCGGACGAGCACCGTGCCCGCGGCGCGGTCGTGCAGGCCACGACCGTCGGCGTCCCAGACGACGGCCGGGATGACGAGGCACAGCAGGACCGTGCGCAGCACGCCGCGGCCGAGACCGACCATGCGCGCCGGCTCGGCGAGGCGCCGGACCCGGATCCCCATGACGCGGTGGCCGACGGTGAACCCGAGCGTGCTCACGAGCAGCACGTTCTCGATCGCGAAGACCAGCGGCTGCGACCAGACCGGCAGGGCCGAGATGCCCTCGAAGAAGCCCGGCGCGGCGGGGCGGAAGAAGAGGAACGCGACCAGGGTCGCGAGGACCCAGTCGATGGCCAGCGCGACGACGCGCCGTCCGAGCGTCGCGAGGGAGCCCGGGCCCTCCGGCGGGAGGCCGAGCCGCGCGCCGCGACCGGTGTGCTGGTCGCCCGGGGCGCCCTCGAGCCACGAACCCATGTCCTCGCGTGAAACCACGGGACCAGCGTACGTGCCACGCGGTGGACGGGACGCCCTCCGGCCGCCGGACGGCGGTATCGTGCCGAACGGCACACCGACCCCACGTCGGCTGCCGCGCGCCCTCGTGTCGCACGATCGTCACACGGGGACGCGGGACGTAACACGACCGAAACAAGGGGTACACCGTAGGGAAACCGCCCCGGCCTAGGTTCGTGGGCGCCACGTCAGCGGCTCGTCCGCCGCGCAGCCCGACGGCACCACCCGATCAAGGAGCAACGGATGTTCAACAACGCGGAGGAGGCAATCGCCTTCACGCGGAACGAAGGCGTCGAGTTCGTCGACGTCCGGTTCTGCGACCTGCCCGGCATCATGCAGCACTTCAACATCCCCGTCTCGCAGTTCGACGAGTCGGCGTTCGAGGACGGCCTGATGTTCGACGGGTCGTCGATCCGCGGCTTCCAGGCGATCCACGAGTCGGACATGAAGCTCGTGCCGGACGTCAAGACCGCGTTCGTGGACCCGTACCGCAAGCGCAAGACGCTCGTCGTGAACTTCTCCATCGTCGACCCGTTCACGGGCGAGCCGTACTCCCGCGACCCCCGCAACATCGCGGCCAAGGCCGAGGCGTACCTGCGCTCGACCGGCATCGCGGACACGGCGTTCTTCGCGCCCGAGGCCGAGTTCTACCTCTTCGACGAGGCGCGCTTCGCGACGAACCAGCACTCGAGCTTCTACTACCTCGACTCCATCGAGGCGGCGTGGAACACGGGCCGCGAGGAGGAGGGTGGCAACCTCGCGTACAAGACGCGCTACAAGGGCGGCTACTTCCCCGTCTCCCCGTCCGACCGCTTCGCGGACCTGCGCGACGAGATGTGCGCGACGCTGGAGAAGGTCGGCCTCGAGGTCGAGCGCGCGCACCACGAGGTGGGCACCGCCGGCCAGCAGGAGATCAACTACCGCTTCAACACGCTGCTGCACGCGGCCGACGACCTGATGAAGTTCAAGTACGTCATCCGCAACGAGGCGTTCGAGGCCGGCAAGTCCGTCACGTTCATGCCGAAGCCGATCTTCGGCGACAACGGCTCGGGCATGCACTCGCACCAGTCCCTGTGGAAGGACGGCAAGCCGCTGTTCTTCGACGAGAAGGGCTACGGCGGTCTCTCCGACCTCGCGCGCTGGTACATCGGCGGCCTGCTCAAGCACGCGCCGTCGCTGCTCGCCTTCACCAACCCGTCGGTGAACTCCTACCACCGCCTGGTCCCCGGCTACGAGGCCCCGGTCAACCTGGTCTACTCGGCCCGCAACCGCTCCGCGTGCATCCGCATCCCGGTGACCGGCTCGTCCGCCGCCGCGAAGCGCGTCGAGTTCCGCGTGCCGGACCCGTCGGCCAACCCGTACCTCGCGTTCGCCGCGCAGCTCCTCGCCGGCATCGACGGCATCAAGAACCGCATCGAGCCGCCGGAGCCGATCGACAAGGACCTGTACGAGCTGCCGCCGGAGGAGCACGCGCAGATCCAGCAGGTCCCCGGCTCGCTCTCCGAGGCGCTGGACAACCTCGAGGCCGACCACGAGTTCCTCACGCAGGGCGACGTGTTCACGCCGGACCTCATCCAGACGTGGATCGACTACAAGCGCACCAACGAGATCGACCCGATCCGCCTGCGCCCGCACCCGCACGAGTTCGAGCTCTACTACGACATCTGAGTCCCTGGTCTGACCCGACCTCGGAGCTCCACGGCCCCCGTCCGTGGTGAGCGTCTCGCGACGCCCACCACGGGCGGGGGCCGTTCTCCGTCGCCCCGGTCGTAGGGCGACCCGCCTGCGAGTCTCAGTCGAGACGCGACGCCGGCACCGCGGGGCTCGACCTGCCGGAACGCGCTCTCGAGCGACGCAGCGACGGTCGCGTCGACGGCGACGTGTCGTTCGGCGCGGCCCACCCGCTCGGCCTTGCCGCGTCTCGTCGCGCCGTCGTGGCCGACGCGACCCTGCCCCGGTGGACGCAAGGAAGCAGCGGGGACGCCGTGGCCGATCGACGCTCGGAGACCGCGCTCGAGTGCTCCCCCCGTGGGCTCTCGCCAGGACGAGAAGCTGCTGGTCAGAAGCCTGACCGTCCCGGGTAGACTGCCGGGTCACCGCCGGCAGGGCGGCCTCGCCTCGCGCGGACCGGAGACTCAGGGGGAACTCGTGCGAACACGAGCCGGCATTCTGGTGGGCTTCGCCCTCGGTGCGATCTTCTCCGTGTCCGGATGCACCTCGACAGGGACCACTGAGGTGGAGAGGCCCGTCAGCGATCAAGCACCGACGCCTCCCTCGGCGTCGCCCCGAGCGAGCGAGACCACGTCCGGCCAGGAGGCGCCTGACGGCCCTGACGGCGGCGGCGACCGCACCGGCGAGCAAGGAGCCGAGGTGCCCGGCGAGGAGCCCGAGGGCGGCGAGACCACGGTGACGACGCTCCGACAGTCGGGCACGACGACTCCTCTCGTCGCCCGCAGTGCGTGGCAGGGAGTGGCCGAGTACGGCCCGTGCACACTCTCGCAGAGCACCGACCCGGGCGGCGTCGATCCCCGTGCCGATCAGTACGGGGTCTCTCAGGAGCTTCTCTCCGCGCTCCGAGAGTCCGACGAGGGGGCTGACCCATCGGCGCTGCGGAACGTCCTGCTTCCGCTGACGTCGCAGCCGGGCGCGGGGACGGTGGGAGTGAACGCGCTGGCTCAGGACTGGGACGCATCGACCCCGCGAGGCCCGGTGGCAGTCAGGGGCGTCACGCGAGCGATCACCACGCAGAACTTTGCGGGCGACCGGACGACCGACGTCGTGCAGCTGGCTTTCGAGTGCCCGCGGGTCATCGACGAGTCGGCCTGGACGAGCGCTCTCGAGGATCTCCGGGTCACCGTTCCTGCGCAGCCGGAGAGACCCGGCCAGTGGCCTACCGCCTGAGAGGCGATCGGCCGCGTCGTGGCGGCGCCCTCGAGGTGACCGAGCGATCGCTCGTCGGTGCAGGCGCGGATGCTCGCCTCAGTGACTCTTGTCGCGCGGCGGCGTGGCGCGCTAGGTTTGCGAGCGGCGGTAACGATGCCGCCCGCAACAGCAGGGGGATTCATGAGCACTCGCTTCCGGCGCGCCCTCACCACCGTCGTCTCCGTCCTCACCTCGGCGGTCCTGGCCGTGTCCGTCACGGCCCCGGCGGGCGCGGCCACGGGCACCTCCCCCGCGGGTGCCGACCAGCCCGCGAGCGCCTCCGCGTGCGCCGCGACGTGGTCGCCGACGACCGCCTACACCGGCGGGAAGACGGCGTCGCACCACGGGCGGAACTGGACGGCGCGGTGGTGGACCCAGCGCGAGACGCCGGGGTCGACGAGCGTCTGGGTGGACGCGGGCCGGTGCACGGGGGGCGGGGACGACTTCGTGGTGAGCCGCGCGGAGTTCGACGCGATCTTCCCGAAGCGGCACCCGTTCTACACGTACGACGGGTTCGTCGACGCGCTGGGCGCGTACCCGGCGTTCGCCAGCACGGGGACGCCGGAGACCCGGACGCGCGAGGCCGCGGCGTTCCTCACGCACGCGGACTTCGAGTCGGTCGGGCTGCGGTACGTGAAGGAGATCAACGAGGCGAACTACTGGATCAAGTGCGACGACGAGCAGCCCTTCGGCTGCCCGGCCGGCCAGACGGCCTACTACGGGCGGGGGCCGATCATGTTCAGCTGGAACTTCAACTACAAGGCCGCCGGCGACGCTCTGGGCATCGATCTCCTCAACGACCCGTGGCTCGTCGAGGAGGACCCGTCCGTCGCGTGGCAGACCGCGCTCTGGTACTGGAACACCCAGAACGGGCCCGGCGTGATGACGTCGCACCAGGCGATGGTGTCCGGCGCGGGCTTCGGCCAGACGATCAACTCGCTCAACGGGGCGCTCGAGTGCGGCGGCGGCAACCCGGCGTCGGTGCAGTCGCGCGTGGACCGCTACGTGCGGATCACCGAGGTGCTGGGCGTGGCCCCGGGCTCGGGCCTGACCTGCTGAGCGGTCCGGACCGCGGCGTGGGCGGCCGGTCGGCCGCAGCACGTCCGGCGGCGTGAGCGGCGGGTGCGGTGCACGCAGGGGGCGCACCGCACCCGCCGGTCAGCCGCCGACCCCGGCGGCCACCGGCGTGTCCTCCGCCCCGGACGCCGAACCGGCGTCGGGCGCAGGCGCGGGCGCGGGCGCAGAGGCAGGCTCTGGCCGCACGACGTGGGACGACGGCAGCCCCGCGCCGGGGCGGAACCCGGCGTAGTGCTCGGCCTCCGCGCGGGCGCACTCGTCCTGGTAGACGTGCCCGCCACCGAGGTACACGGCGATCTCCTCGCGCTTGCCGGGCACGTTCCCGCCGACGAACCAGGCGCCCGCCTTCCTGCCCTCCTCGTACATGACGGTCGCGCGGGCCGCGCGCTCGGTCTCCGCGCGCCACCACTCCTCAGCCTCGGGCGTGGCCTCGAGCCGGTCGACGCCGTGCTCGCGCGCGTAGGCGAGCGCGCGCTGGAGCCACTGCGCGCCGCGCTGGACCGGCACCGTGAGGTTGGACAGCGGCGTCTGCGGCCCGAGCGACATGAAGAAGTTCGGGAAGCCGTGGACGGAGATGCCGAGGTAGGTGCGCAGCCCGTCGCGCTCCCAGCGCTCGCGCAGGGTGACGCCGTCCCGCCCGACGACGTCGAACGCGGTGAGCGCCCCGGTCATGGCGTCGAAGCCGGTGGCGAGCACGAGCACGTCGAGCGCGTGCTCGACCTCCCCCACGACGACCCCCCGCGGCGTCACGCGCGTGATCGGCGTGGCGAGCACGTCGACGAGCTCGACGTTCGCGCGGTTGTACGCCGCGTAGTAGCCGTGGCCCGTCGGGGGTCGCTTGCCCAGGAAGCGATACGTCGTCGGGCTCAGCAGGCGGGCCGTCCGCGGGTCGTCGACGACCTCGCGGATCTTGCCGCGCAGGAACTCGGACGCGAGCTCGCTCGCCTCGGGGCTGGACACGAGGTCCGTGAAGCACTCGTTGGCGAACCGGAAGCCGCCCGCCTCCCAGCGGGCCTCGAAGACCCGGCGGCGCTCGTCGTCGTCGACCTCGAGCGCGGACCGCGTGGGGATCTCCATGGGCACGCCGAAGGGATGGCGCACGGCGCGCTCGAAGACCTCGTCGTACCGGGCGCGCAGGGCGGCGAGCTCGTCGGCCGTGACTGCGGGGCTCGTCGTCTCCAGCACGTAGTTGGGGGTGCGCTGGAAGACGGTGACGTGCTCCGCCGCCGCCGCGAGCTCGGGCAGCATCTGGATCCCCGAGGCTCCGACCCCGAGCAGGCCCACGCGCTTGCCCGTCAGGTCGACGCCCTCGTGCGGCCAGCGGGCCGAGTGGTGGACCGGCCCGGCGAACGAGTCGAGCCCGGGCAGGTCGGGGTACAGGGGCCGGGAGAGGAGGCCGGTCGCGGAGACGACGTACGTCGCACGCAGCCGCGAGCCGTCGGCGAGGGTGAGCGTCCAGAGGTTCGTCACCTCGGAGTGCTCGGCCCGCTCGACGGCGACGCCGAGCCGGATGTCGCGGCGCAGGTCGAGCCGGTCGGCGACGAACTCGAGATAGGCACGGATCTCCTCGCCGCGCGGGTAGCGCTCGGACCAGTCCCACTCCTCGCGCACCTCGCGCGAGAACGAGTACGCGTACGCGAGGTACTCGGAGTCGGTCCGCACGCCCGGGTAGCGGTTCGCCCACCAGGTGCCGCCGATCCCGTCGGCGGCGTCGACGACGAGGACGGACAGACCGATCTCGCGCAGGTGGTGCAGCATCGCCAGGCCCGAGTAGCCCGCCCCGATGACGACCGCGTCGTAGAGCGCGCCGTTCGTGGTCTTCCCCATGGACGACTCCCCCGTGTCAGGTACGTCGTCGCAGGCCCGGTGCCCGCGCGACGCGGTATACCGTGCCACGACCTGCGACGTCGTGCCAGGGTGACCGCGGGCCGGTCGTCGCTCGCGCTCAGAACGGCCAGACGAGCGGCACGTACAGGACCGCGGCCGCGAGGAAGACGAGGGCGAGCGGCAGGCCGAGGCGCCAGTAGTCGCCGAACCGGTACCCGCCGGGCTGCAGGACCATGAGGTTGACGGGGGTCGCGATCGGGGTGAGGAACGCGGCCGCGCCCACGACCGTGAGCGCCATCATGAACGGCAGCACGCTCACGTCGAGCGTCTGCGCGAACGACACCGCGACGGGGGCCATGACGAGCACCGTCGCGACGTTCGAGATGAACTGCCCGAGCACGAGCGTGAGCACGCACACCACGAGGAGCGCGAGGCGCGGCGACCCGTCGCCCGTGAGCCGGAGCACGAGCCCGGCGATCGCCTCCGCCGCCCCGGACGAGACGAACGCCGCGGACAGCGGGATGAGCGCCGCGATGAGCACGACGGTGTCCCACGAGATCGCGCGGAACGCCTGCGGCACGGTGACCACCCCGCCGACCACGAGGGCGCCCGCGGCGAGCAGGCCGGCGATGACGGGCGGCACGACGCCCGTCGCGAGCAGCACGACGGTCACGACGAGCACGGCGAGGCAGCGGCGCCACCCGCGGCTGAGCGGGACGCCGCGCTGGAGGCTGCGCGCCGAGTCGACCGCGAGCACGTCGGGCGACTGCGTGTACCGGTGCAGCGCGTCCCACGGTCCGCGCACGAGCACGGCGTCGCCCGGCTGGAGGGTCAGCGTCCCGGAGGCCCGCTCGGCGTCGGACGCCGACGCGTGCGCCTCGCCCCGCCGGAGGGCGACCACGACGAGCCCTTCGTCGCGCGTCGTCATGCCCGGGCTGACGGTGCGCCCGACGAGGGTCGAGCGGGGTGCGATGACCACCTCCACGACCCCGGTGCCGCCGGTGAACAGGCGGCCCGTGTCGAGGTCGGGCGTGTAGCTCTCGCGCCACGAGCGCACGCGCTCGCGCGGGTCGGTCGCGGTGTCGGCGAGGTGCTCGGGGACGCGCTCGGGCAGCAGCCGGTCGCCGAGGGTCACGACGAGCACCGCCGTGGCCAGGACGAGCGGGACGCCGACGAGCGCGAACTCGAAGTAGCCGAACTCGCGGCCGCCGGCCTCGGCCGCCGCCTCGGAGACGATGATGTTCACGGGCGTGCCCGTGAGGGTGAGCAGCGACCCCGCGCCGGCGGCGAACGCGAGCGGGACGAGCATGCGCGACGGCACGATCCCGGCGCGCGCCGCCGCGACCACCGCGACGGGGAGCAGTGCCGCGACGGCGCCGTTGATGCTGATGACCGCGGCGAGCAGCGCGGCGACGCCCACCATGAGCGTGAGCAGGCCCGCGCGCCCGAGCGACGCGCGCCGCTCGAGCCACTGCCCGATCCACGCCGTGACGCCGGTGGAGTCCAGCGCGTCGCTGAGCACGAAGAGCGACGCGATGAAGAGCACGATCGGGTCGCTGAAGCCGCCCAGCGCCTCGTCGAGCGGGAGCACGCCCGTCGCCCACAGCGCGACGGGCACGAAGAGCGCGACGACGACGAGCGGCAGGCGGTTCGTCATGAAGCCCACGACGGCGAGGGCCAGGATCGCGAAGGTGGCGACCAGCGGATCGATCATGGGGCCCCCTCTCGGACGTCAGGATGCCACAACGGCCCGGACGGCGAGCCGTGCGGAATAGTGACGCCGCGGACGCGTTGTCGATGACCATGACGACTCTCGGGATCATCGGCGCAGGCAACATCGGTTCCCAGGTGGCGCGGGCCGCCGTCGGGCAGGGGTACGACGTGGTCATCGCGAACTCGCGCGACCCCCGCACGCTCGACGACCTCGTCGCCGAGCTCGGTCCGCGGGCGCGCGCGGGGACCGCGGAGGAAGCGGCGCGGGCCGCCGACGTCGCCGTCGTGGCGGTGCCGTTCCACGCCTACCGCGACGTCCCGGTCGAGCCGCTCGCGGGGAAGATCGTGATCGACACGAACAACTACTACTGGGAGCGCGACGGCCACGTCGAGGCGCTCGACCGCGGCGAGACGACGTCGTCGGGCCTGCTCCAGGAGCACCTGCCGGCGTCGAAGGTGGCGAAGGCGTTCAACCACATCCAGGCGCCGCACATCACGACCGACGGCACGCCCGCCGGGACGCCGGGCCGCCGCGCGCTGGCGACGTCGAGCGACTTCCCCGAGGCCGCCGCGTGGGTCGAGCGGTTCTACGACGAGCTCGGCTTCGACACCGTCGACACGAGCCCGCTCGCGGAGTCGTGGCGCGTCGAGCGCGACCGTCCCGCGTACGTCGCGCGGCAGGACGCCGACGAGCTGCGGGCCAACCTCGCGCGCGCCCCGCGCACGATCTGACCGTCCCCGCACGGCCCCCGGTCAGTCCTCGCCGTAGAAGACGCGCTCCATGACGGTGCGGGCCCGGCGGGCCGTGCGGAGATAGTGCTCCTCCAGCTCGGCACCCGTGTCGACACCCGGCAGGTCGAGCACGCGCGCGAGGCCGTTGAGCGCGAAGCGGTCGTGCGGCAGCACGTCCACCGTCGTGCCCGTCGTGCGCCCCGACCACAGCACGAGCGCGCTGCGCAGGCGCGACGCGAGGTGCCACGCCTCGCCGAGGGTCGCGGCGTCGTCGGGGTCGACGAGCCCGACGTCGACCGCGGCGTCGAGCGCGTCCACCGTGGACGTGGTCCGCAGCGCGGGGACCTCGTGGGCGTGCTGGAGCTGGAGGAGCTGGACGGTCCACTCGACGTCGGACACTCCCCCGCGCCCGAGCTTGAGGTGCCGCGACGCCTCCACCCCGCGCGGGAGCCGCTCCGCCTCGACCCGGGCCTTGATGCGCCGCACCTCGCGCACGTGCGTGAGGTCGAGACCTCCGGCCGGGTAGCGCCGCTCGTCCACGACCCGGGTGAACGCCTCGCCGAGCCCGGCGACGTCGCCCGCGACGGGCCGCGCGCGCAGGAGCGCCTGCGCCTCCCACACGCTGGACCAGCGCTCGTAGTACTCGGTGTACGACGCGAGCGAGCGCACGAGCGGGCCGTTGCGCCCCTCGGGCCGCAGGTCGGCGTCCACGGGCAGCGCGGGCTCCGGCCCGACGGCGGACAGCAGCTGCCGCAGCCGCGTCGCCGCGGCGAGCGCGTACGCCTGGGCGGCGTCGCCGGCCGCGCCCGGCGCCGGGTCGTGCACGAACATGACGTCGGCGTCCGATCCGTAGCCCATCTCCCGGCCGCCCAGGCGCCCCATCGCGACGACGAGCAGCCGTGACGGAGCGGACGACGGGTCCGGCGCGTCATAGCCGAGCTCGTCGCGCGCGACGAACTCCGCGACCCGGAGCGCGCCCGCGAGCACGACGTCCGCCGCGTCGGAGATGCTGCGCGCGGCGTCGACCGGGTCCACGACGCCGAGCAGCTCGGCGGCGCCCGTGCGCGCGAGCTCGCGTCGGCGCACGGCGCGCAGGCTCACCGTGGCCGGCTCGACCTCGTCGGCGCGCGTGAGGATCGCATCGGTCTCCGCCGCGAGGCGCTCGATGCCGCGCGGGACGAGGTCGGCGTCGCCCGCGAGCCAGCGCACGGACTCGGGCGACCGGCCGAGCGCGTCGGCGATGTAGCGCGAGTTCGACAGCAGGTGCGCGAGCCGCTGCGCCGCCGACCCGGAGTCGCGCAGGAGCTGGAGGTACCAGTGCGTCGTGCCGAGCGTCTCGGAGAGCGTGCGGAACGCGAGCAGCCCGGCGTCCGGGTCCGCACCCTCGGCGAACCAGCCGAGCATCACGGGCAGAAGCTGGCGCTGGATGGCGGCACGGCGGCTCACGCCCTCGATGAGCGCAGTGACGTGCCGCATGGCGCCGGCCGGGTCGCGGTAGCCGATGGCGGCGAAGCGGGCCTTCGCAGCCTCCGGCGCCAGGCTCACCTCGTCCGGTGAGAGCTGCGCGACGACCGGCAGGAGCGGCCGGTAGAAGATCTCCTCGTGCAGGCCGCGCACCTCGCGCCGCGTCGCGCGCCACCGCTCGGTGAGGCCCGCGGCGCCCTCGGCCCGCATGCCGAGGGACCGGGCGAGACGGCGCAGCTCGTCGTCGGCCGTCGGGAGCAGGTGCGTGCGCCGGAGCCGGAAGAGCTGGATGCGGTGCTCGAGCGAGCGCAGGAAGCGGTAGCAGACGCCGAGCCGGGCCGCGTGCTCGCGCCCCACGTACCCGCCGGCCGCGAGCTCGGCGAGCGCGGTGAGGGTGCTGCGGCTGCGGATCGAGTCGTCGGACCGCCCGTGCACGAGCTGGAGCAGCTGCACCGTGAACTCGACGTCGCGCAGGCCGCCCTTGCCGAGCTTGAGCTGGCGGTCCGCCTCCGCGGCGGGCACGTGGGCCTCGACGCGGCGGCGCATCGCCTGCGAGTCCTCGACGAAGTTCTCGCGGCCCGCCGCCGACCACACGAACGGGGCGATCGCGTCCTCGTACGCGCGCCCGAGGTCGCGGTCGCCCGCGACGGTGCGCGCCTTGAGCAGCGCCTGGAACTCCCACGTCTTGGCCCAGCGCTCGTAGTAGGCGACGTGGCTCGCGAGCGTGCGCACGAGCGGGCCCTGCTTGCCCTCGGGTCGCAGCGCGGCGTCGACCTGCCACAGGGCGGGCTCGCCGGACGTGCCCGAGCACACGCGCGCGAGGCTCGTCGCGAGGCGCGCCCCCACGGTCGTGGCGTACGCCTCGTCGAAGCCCTCCGCGGGCTCGACGACGTAGATCACGTCGACGTCGGAGACGTAGTTGAGCTCGCGCGCCCCGCACTTGCCCATGCCGACGACCGCGAGGCGCACCCCGGCGCCGTGGTCGTCGAGCTCCGCGCGCGCGACGGCGAGCGCGCCCTCGAGCGCGGCAGCCGCGAGGTCCGCCAGCGCGGCGCCGACCGCGGGCATGCGCGTCAGCGGGTCGGTCACGGTGAGGTCCGTCGCCGCGATGCGCAGGATCCGCTCGCGGTAGGCGCGACGCAGCGCGTCGACCCGCTCGGGCCCCGGCTCGGCCGCGACCGGGACGGCGGCGTCCGGGTCGGCGCCCACGGCGCGCAGGAGCTCGGCCCGCACGTCGCCCGCGGCCACCCCGGTGCCCGGCGCCGGGTCCGCGACGACCTCGAGCAGCGCGGGGCGCCGCACGACGTCGTCGCCGAGCGCGACCGACGCTCCGAGCACCGCGAGCAGACGGTCGCGCGCCGGGCCGGGCCGCAGGGTGCCGCGCGCGAGGTCCGCGAGCGCACCACGCGCCTCGACGTCGGGGCGCAGCGCGCCCGCGAGCCGCACGACCTGCAGGAGCGCGAGGTCCGGGTCGGCGGCCTGGCCGAACGCGGCGAGCAGCTCGTCGTCGACGACGCCCGCCGGGTCGGCCGCACCGGCCTCCGGACCGTCGTCGTCGGGCGGGGCGCCGGGGTCGAGCAGCAGCGCCAGGTCCGGGTCCGCGAGCAGGCCGGCCGAGCGCGTGATGTCGGCGAAGCCGAACCGCGCGAGCCGACCCGTGAGCGTGGGCCGGCGGGAACCGCCGGACCGACCGGACGTCGTCGTGGACCCGCTCACAGGACCTGGAGGAACCGCTTCAGCTCGAACGGGGTGACCTGCGCGCGGTACGCGTCCCACTCCTGGCGCTTGTTGCGCAGCACGAAGTCGAACACGTGCTCGCCCAGCGTCTCGGCGACGAGCTCGGAGCCCTCCATGATGCGGATCGCCTCGTCGAGCGACTGCGGGAGCGGCTTGATGCCGAGCGCACGACGCTCCGCGTCGGTGAGCTCCCAGACGTCGTCCTCGGTCTCCTCGGGGAGCTCGTAGCCCTCCTCGATGCCCTTGAGCCCGGCGGCCAGCATGACGGCGAACGCCAGGTACGGGTTGGTCGCCGAGTCGAGCGCGCGGTACTCCACGCGGCTCGAGTTGCCCTTGCCCGGCTTGTACATGGGCACGCGCACGAGCGCGGAGCGGTTGTTGTGGCCCCAGCAGACGTAGCTCGGGGCCTCGGCGCCGCCCCAGAGGCGCTTGTACGAGTTCACGTACTGGTTCGTGATCGCGGTGATCTCCGCGGCGTGGACGAGCAGGCCCGCGATGAACTGGCGCGCCGTCTTGGACAGCTCGAACTGCGCGCCGGGCTCGTGGAACGCGTTGCGGTCGCCCTCGAAGAGCGACAGGTGCGTGTGCATGCCCGAGCCGGGGTGGTCGGCCATCGGCTTGGGCATGAACGACGCGAACACGCCCTGCTCGAGCGCGACCTCCTTGACGACCGTGCGGAACGTCATGAGGTTGTCGGCCGTGGTCAGCGCGTCGGCGTAGCGCAGGTCGATCTCGTTCTGCCCCGGCCCCGCCTCGTGGTGGGAGAACTCGACCGAGATGCCCATGGACTCGAGCATCGTGATCGCGGCGCGCCGGAAGTCGTGCGTGCTCCCGCGCGCGAGGTGGTCGAAATACCCGCCCTGGTCGACCGGGACGAGCGGCGACCCGGCGTCTGCCGGCTGGTTGAACAGGTAGAACTCGACCTCGGGGTGCGTGTAGAACGTGAACCCCTTGTCGCTCGCCCGGGCGAGCGCACGCTTGAGGACGTTGCGGCTGTCCGCGAGGGACGGCTCGCCGTCGGGCGTGAGGATGTCGCAGAACATGCGCGCGGTGCCGTGCCGCTCGCCGCGCCACGGGAGCACCTGGAACGTCGTCGGGTCCGGCTTGGCGATCATGTCGGCCTCGTACACGCGCGTGAGGCCCTCGATCGAGCTGCCGTCGAACCCGATCCCCTCGGCGAACGCCGACTCGAGCTCCGCCGGCGCGATCGCCACCGACTTGAGCATGCCGAGCACGTCGGTGAACCAGAGCCGGATGAAGCGGATGTCGCGCTCCTCGACCGTGCGGAGCACGAACTCCTGCTGCCTGTCCATGCGGTACATCCTGCCTGATCCGTGTGACGAACGGGTGACACGGTCGTGTCCTGGACGTCGTGCCGCGAGGCGGCCCCCCGGACGAGCCGTCCCCCCTGCTCGTCTAGGGTGGACGCATGGCTGATCTGCGCGTCGCGCTGGCACAGGTCGACACGTGCGTGGGGGACCTCGACGGCAACGCCGCCCTGGTCCTCGAGCGCACCCGGGAGGCCGCGGCCGCGGGCGCGCAGCTCGTCGCCTTCCCGGAGATGACCCTCACCGGCTACCCCATCGAGGACCTCGCGCTGCGGGCGTCGTTCCGGCGCGCGGCGTGGGACGCCGCAGCGGACATCGCGGCCCGGCTCGACGCCGAAGGGCTGGGCTCCGTCACCGTCGTGCTCGGCACCGTGGGCACCTCGGGCGCGCCGCGCGGTGCGGGCGCCGCGGAGCGCGAGGCCTCCGGGTCCCCGGCCGACCTCCCGACCAACCGCGCCGTCGTGCTGCGCGACGGCGTCGTGCAGGCCGCGTACGACAAGCACCACCTGCCCAACTACGGCGTGTTCGACGAGTTCCGCATCTTCGCGCCCGGCGAGACGACGACGGTCGTCGAGGTCGAGGGGCGCCGCGTCGGCATCGCGATCTGCGAGGACATCTGGCAGGACGGCGGCCCCGTCGCGGAGATGGCGACGCTCGACGAGGCGGGGAACGGGCTCGACCTGCTGCTCGTGCTCAACGGCTCCCCGTACGAGGAGGGCAAGGGGCACGTCCGCACGGACCTCGCCGCGCGCCGCGCGCACGAGGTGAGCGCCCCGGTCGCGTACGTGAACCTCGTGGGCGGCCAGGACGACCTCGTGTTCGACGGCGGCTCGTTCGTCACCGACGCCGCGGGCACGGTGGTGGCCTCGTCGCCGCAGTTCGTGGAGGACCTGCTCGTCTGGGAGCTCCCCGCCGACGGCGCCCCGCGCGGGCCGCGCGCCCCCGAGCTGCACCCGGACGAGGAGGTGTACCGGGCCTGCGTCACGGGCCTCGCGGGCTACGTGCGCAAGAACGGCTTCCGCTCGGTCGTGCTCGGCGTCTCGGGCGGCATCGACTCGGCGCTCACCGCCGCCGTCGCCGCGGACGCGATCGGGGGCGAGAACGTCGTCGGCGTCTCGATGCCGTCGCGGTACTCGTCGGACCACAGCAAGGACGACGCGGCCGACCTCGCGAAGCGGCTCGGCGCGGACTACCGCGTCCAGCCCATCGCACCGATGGTCGAGGCGTTCCAGGGCGAGCTCGCACTGGAAGGCGTCGCGGAGGAGAACCTCCAGGCGCGCGTGCGCGGCGTGATCCTCATGGCGATCTCCAACCGCGAGGGCCACCTCGTCATCGCGCCCGGCAACAAGTCCGAGCTCGCGACCGGGTACGCCACGATCTACGACGCCGGCAGCATCGGCGGGTTCGCGCCGCTCAAGGACGTCGACAAGTCGCGCGTGTGGCAGCTCGCGCGCTGGCGCAACAACGCCGCGCTCGACCGCGGCGAGATCCCGCCCATCCCGGAGTCGTCGATCACCAAGCCGCCGTCGGCGGAGCTGCGCCCCGGCCAGACCGACCAGGACTCGCTGCCGCCCTACGACCTGCTCGACGAGGTCCTCGACGCCTACATCGAGCACGCCGAGGGACGCGCCGAGCTCCTCGCCCGCGGGTTCGACCCCGAGGTCGTCGACAAGGTCGTGACGCTCGTCGACCGCGCCGAGTGGAAGCGCCGCCAGTACCCCCCGGGCCCCAAGGTCACGGCGCTCGCGTTCGGCCGCGACCGCCGTCTGCCGATCACGAACCGCTGGCGCGAGCCGCTCGCCTGACGACGGCGGCACCCCGCGCGTCGTCCGCCCCCTCCCGCACCCAGGAAAGGCCGTCATGTCTGCTCACACCGCCCCCGAGCCCGCCGCGACCGGCGGCACGGGACCGCGCCGCGTCCGCGTGCACCACCTCGCCGAGGCCAAGGAGCGTGGCGAGAAGATCACCATGCTCACCGCCTACGACGCGGTGACCGCGCGCATCTTCGACGACGCGGGGATCGACATGCTGCTCGTCGGCGACTCGATCGGCAACACGATGCACGGGCACGCGTCGACCCTGCCCGTCACGGTCGACGACCTCGTCCCGCCGGCCCGGGCCGTCGCCCGCGCCGCGCGCCGCGCCTTCACCGTCGTGGACCTGCCGTTCGGGTCGTACGAGGCGGGCCCGGAGCAGGCGCTCGCGACCGGCGTCCGGTTCCTCAAGGAGACGGGCGTGAGCGCGGTCAAGCTCGAGGGCGGCCGACGCGTCGCGGCGCAGATCCGTGCGCTCACGGACGCGGGCATCCCCGTCGTCGGGCACCTCGGCTTCACGCCGCAGTCCGAGAACCTGCTCGGCGGCCCGCGCGTCCAGGGGCGGGGCGACGACGCCGCGGAGCGTCTCAGCGAGGACGCGCTCGCCGTGGCCGAGGCGGGCGCCGTCGCGGTCGTGCTCGAGATGGTGCCGGTCGAGGTCGCCGCGCGCGTCACCGAGATCCTGCGCATCCCCACCATCGGCATCGGCGCGGGCGCGGCGTGCGACGGCCAGGTGCTCGTGTGGACCGACATGGCCGGGATGACGGACTGGTCGCCCCGGTTCGCCAAGCGCTACGCCGAGATCGGCGCCGCGCTCGGCCAGGCGGCGGCCGACTACGCCGCCGACGTGCGCGGCGGGACCTTCCCCGACGACGCGCACAGCTTCGCCCGCTGACCTCTCGGTGCGGGCGCTGGGTCACCCCGCGCCCGCACCACCGTCGGTGACCCACGCGGCGAGGCCGCTCGCGACGGCGTCCGCGTAGCGCTGGCGCCCCTCCTCCGACTCCATGACCGCGGCCTCGTCCGGGTTGCGCATCTCCCCCAGCTCGAGCATCACCGCCGGACGCTCGGCGTGGTTGAGCGTCGCCAGGTCGGCGCGCCGCTGGACGGGACCGTCGTCGGCCGCGACCGACGACGACGGCGCGAACCCGGCCGCCGTCAGCGCGGCCACGAGCTCGTGCGCGAGCGCGACGCTCGGCTCGCCCTGCGCCTCGTCCACGGGCGGGTCGGACACGATCGCGAAGAACCCGTGCGCGCGGCGGTCCTCCGTGCCGTTGGCGTGGAGCGAGACGAGCACGTCCGCGCCGTTCTCCTGCGGGAACCGGCCGCGCGCGTCGACGCACGGGCCCACGCCCGCGTCGTCGGGACGCGTGAGCACGACGACGGCGCCCAGCTCGATCAGGCGTGCCGCGAGCCGCCCGGCCACGTCCCACGTGAACGCGTGCTCCGGGTAGCCGGAGTCCGTGGACGTCCCCACGGTGTTGCAGGCCTTGGTGTCGCCCCGACCGTCCGGCACGGGCGCGTTGACGACGAGCGGGTTCGCCCCGTTGCCGCCGTTGTGCCCCGGGTCGACGGCGACCGTCACGCCCGCGAGCGGGGGCGAGGGTGCCGCCTCCGTGACGGTCGGCCCGGGTGACGCCGTCGACGGCGCAAGCTCGGGCGCGGCCGGCAGGGCCCCGCCCGAGGGGGTGACCGTCGTCGGTCCGGCGCCCGACACCGCGCGCACCTGCAGCGCGACGAGGAACGTCAGCGCGCCCACCGCCAGCCCCGCGAGGAGGAGGCCCAGACGACCCGACCACACCCGACGCGGGCCGGGCGGCGGGGCGTGGGTCACTCCTCGCGCTCGCGGCGGTCTTCCTCGTCCCAGGCGTCGGTGCGCTCGCGCGCCGTCTCCAGGGCCTTCTCGGCGGCCTCGCGCGTCGGGTACGGACCCATGCGGTGCGACCACGACGCGCTCGGGCCGCGGTGCACCTCGCCGGTGCGCGTGTCGAAGTAGTACCCGTCCGCGGCCGCGGGCTCGCCGTCGTCGCTGAAGCGTGATCCGGTGCTCATGGTCCGATCCTCCCCCATACGGCCCCACCCGGCCGCCCACGGCGCCCGCGCGTTCGTAGACTGGCGGCCATGAGCACCGCCCCCGTCCCGCCCGACGCCGCCGCTCCCCCACGCCCCGGGCGCCGTGGCCCCCTGACGCCGGGCGTCGTGGGGCCGCAGCGGCAGGTCCCGACGACGATCGAGCGGCCCGAGTACGTGGGCCGACCGGGGCCGCGGCCCTTCGACGGGAGCGAGGTCAACGACCCCGCGACCGTCGACCGCATCCGGGTCGCGTCCCGCGTCGCGGCGCAGGCGCTCGCCGAGGTCGGGCGCCACGTCGTCCCCGGCGTCACGACGGACGACCTCGACCGCGTGGGGCACGAGTTCCTCCTCGACCACGGCGCCTACCCGTCCACGCTCGGCTACCGCGGGTTCCCCAAGTCGCTGTGCACCTCGCTCAACGAGGTCGTGTGCCACGGCATCCCGGACTCCACGGAGCTCGTCGAGGGCGACATCGTCAACGTCGACATCACCGCCTACGTGGGCGGCGTGCACGGCGACACGAACGCCACCTTCACCGTCGGCGAGGTGGACCCGGAGTCGGCGCTGCTCGTCGAGCGCACGCGCGAGGCGCTCGCCCGCGGCATCAAGGCCGTGGCGCCCGGCCGCCAGATCAACGTCGTCGGTCGCGTCATCGAGCGCTACGCCGCCCGCTTCGGGTACGGGGTCGTGCGCGAGTACACGGGCCACGGCGTCGGGCGCGCGTTCCACTCGGGGCTCGTCGTGCCGCACTACGACGCGGCCCCGGACCACGCGACGGTGATCGAGCCCGGGATGGTCTTCACCATCGAGCCCATGCTCACCCTCGGCACGTCCGAGTGGCGGATGTGGGACGACGGGTGGACGGTAGTCACCGCGGACGCCTCGCGGACCGCACAGTTCGAGCACACGCTGCTGGTGACCGACGACGGAGCGGAGATCCTCACACTGCCATGAACGCCCACCAGGACTCGCACGCCGCACCCCCTGCGGACCGCGCACGCCCCCGTACCGCCTTCGGCATCGACGTCGGCGGCAGCGGTATCAAGGGCGCTCCCGTCGACCTCGCCACCGGCGAGTTCGCGCAGGACCGGCACCGCATCCCCACCCCTCAGCCGTCGACGCCCCAGGCCGTCGCGGAGGTGATCGCCGAGCTCGTGGGCGCCTACGACCTCCCGCAGGACGTCCCGATCGGCGTCGCGTTCCCCGCCCCGCTCCAGCACGGCGTGGTCCGCTTCATCGCGAACCTCGACAAGTCGTGGACGGGCGTCGACCTCCCGGCCCTCGTCGCGCGGGAGACCGGGCGACACGTCGTCGCCGTCAACGACGCCGACGCCGCGGGCGTGGGCGAGGTGCGCTACGGCGCCGCGCGCGACGCGGACGGCGTCGTGCTCGTCGCGACGCTCGGCACCGGCATCGGCAGCGCGCTCCTCGTCGAGGGCCACCTGCTCCCCAACACCGAGCTGGGGCACCTCGAGATCGACGGGTACGACGCCGAGACGCGGGCCTCCGACGCCGCGCGCGACCGGGAGGACCTCGACTGGGCGCAGTGGGCCGAGCGGCTGCAGCGCTACTTCGGCGTCGTCGAGGACCTGTTCTCGCCCGACCTCATCGTCGTGGGCGGCGGCGTGAGCAAGAAGCACGAGCACTTCCTGCCGCTGCTGCACCTGCGGGCGCCGATCGTGCCCGCCCAGCTGCGCAACGCGGCCGGGATCGTCGGCGCCGCGTCGCTCGCTGCCGACGCCGTCTGACGGTCGTGCGCGCGGCGCGCCCCGGTCCCCCGGGGCCGGGCGCGCCGGTGCCGTCAGGCCGGGCTGGCCTCGTGGTGCTCGGTGCCGAAGATCTCGATGACACCGAGCATCTCGAGGACGTCGGTGACGACCGTCGGCGGGTTGCGCAGCGTCACGGACAGCCCCTCCTCGGAGCCGATCGTGTAGAACTGCACGAGGAACGCGATGCCCGTCGAGTCCATGAACGTCACCTTGGACGTGTCGATGACCACGGGCACGTCGCGTTCGAGCGCGTTGGCGAGCGCGGCGCTCGCCTCGCTGCGCAGGGCGACGTCGATCTCACCCCACATGTCCACGACGCTCGCGTCGCGCTCCTCGAGCAGCCGGATGCCGCCCGTCCCTGCTCCGGTGTCGCTGCGTTCGAGCTCTTGTACCAACACTGCCCCGCCCTTCGTCCTGCCTCGCCCACCCCGACGAGTGCCGCGCCTCCTGCCCGACGCCCCGACCTGTCGGGCCCCTGCTCTCGTACGTCGTCGGGCGACAGCAGGACTCCGGCGTGGTCGGTCGTCGCCAGAGTACCCCACGGATAGCGGCGGCTGGTAGGCCTCTGGCGAAGACTTTACCCAGACCCCCGTGAGCGGCCATTCCCCCGGGCGATGGTTGAGGATTCATTCAACAACTGGACGGCTGTCCAGACGACGACGGCCGCCACGGACCCGGTCTCGGGTCGACGTGACGGCCGTCGTGGCGGGTGCCGGACGTCAGCCGGTGTTCTGCAGACCGGCCGCGACCCCGTTGACGGTGAGCAGCAGCAGGTGCTGGAGCTCGTCCTTCACGGGGCCCTCCGCGCCGGAGCGCAGGCCGCGCAGCGCACGGACCTGGAGCAGCGAGAGCGCGTCGACGTACGGGCTGCGGAGCTGGACCGCGCGGCCCAGCACGCGCCTACCGGCGAGCGGCCACGCGTTCTCCGTCACCGCGAGGACCTGCTCGCGCGTGAGCCGCAGCTCGTCGAGGATCGCCTGCGCGAGGTCGTCGCGGTCCCCGAGCGCGAGGTAGCGCTCCGCGATGCGCTCGTCCGTCTTGGCGAGCGACATCTCGACGTTGTCCAGCAGCGTCGCGAAGAGCGGCCACTCGCGGTGCGCCTCGCGCAGCAGCTCGAGGTCGCCGAACTCGCGCAGCGCCGTGCCGAGCCCGTACCAGCCCGCGAGGTTGATGCGCGCCTGCGACCAGGAGAAGACCCACGGGATCGCGCGCAGGTCGTCGAGCGACGAGACCGACAGCCCGCGACGAGCCGGACGGGAGCCGATCGGCAGGAGGCCGACCTCCTCCAGCGGGGTCACCTGCGAGAACCACTGCGGGAACCCGTCCGCGCGCACCAGCTCGTGGAACCGGCGGCGCGACGACTCGTCGAGCGCGGCTGCGAGGTCACGGTAGCGCTCGGTCGCCTCGGCGTTGCGCTTCTCGGTCGACGGCGCCGACGCGAGCAGCGTCGCCGCGGCGACCTGCTCGATGTGGCGCGACGCGATCGTCGGGTCGCCGTAGCGCGCGAGGATGACCTCGCCCTGCTCGGTGAGCTTGAACCGGCCGTCGACCGAGCCCGGGGGCTGGGCGAGCACGGCACGGTTCGCCGGGCCGCCGCCGCGGCCGAGGGCCCCGCCACGGCCGTGGAACAGCGTGAGCGTGATGTCGTGGCGCTCGGCCCACTGCGCGATGCGGCTCTGCGCGTCGTGCAGGGCGAGCGTCGCGGAGACCGGGCCGACGTCCTTCGACGAGTCCGAGTAGCCGAGCATGACCTCGACGCGACGCCCGTTCTCCGCGAGCCGACGCTGCACCTGCGGCAGCGTGAGCATGGACTCGAGGATGTCGACGCTCGCCCGCAGGTCGGCGAAGGTCTCGAACAGCGGGATCGCGTCGACCACGGGCGCCTCGTCGGAGCCCTCGAACGCGAGCTCCGCGAGCTCGTACACCGCCGCCAGGTGCTCCGGCTTCTGCGTGAACGACACGATGTAGCGACGGGCGGCACGGATGCCGTAGCGCTGCTGGACCGCGCCGAGCGCGCGGAACGTGTCGAGCACCTCGCGCGTGCGGTCGGAGAGGTCGCCGTGCAGGCCCTTCTCCGCGATCTCGGCGAGCGCCCCCTCGTGGACCTGGGAGTGCTGGCGCACCTCGAGCTCCGCGAGGTGGAAGCCGAACGTCTCGACCTGCCACACGAGCTGCTGCAGGTCCCCGTACGCCGCGCGGGGCGCGCCCGCTGCGACGAGGGACTCCTGGACGACGCGCAGGTCGGACTCGAGCTGCTCGGCGTTCGGGTAGGCGAGGTCGGCGTTGCGCGCCCGCGTCGCGGCGATGCGGTCCGCGACGACGAGCAGCACCGCGCGGTGCGGCTCGCGCGGCGACGCCTCCGACGCGGCGACGGTGACCGCCTCCGAGAGCCGGCGCTGGCGCTCCCACAGGGCGCGCAGGCCGTCCGACGGCGGCGTGCCGTCCTGGTCGAGCGTGAGCTTGCGCCCGACGGCGCGCGCCTGCTGCTCGAGCGCGGCGAGCGCGTGGTCGGCCGCGATCGCCGCGGCCTGGCGCGTCACGTCGGCGGTGACGTTCGGGTTGCCGTCGCGGTCGCCGCCGATCCACGTGCCCAGGCTGACGAACGGCCGCACGAGCGGCTCCTCGCGCCCCGCCTCGTCACCCAGCAGCCAGTCGTCCAGGCGGCGGTAGACGGTGGGGAACGTGTCGAACATCGTCGCGTCGAACACGCCGAGCGCCGTCTTCACCTCGTCGAGGACCGACGGCTTGTGCTCGCGGATGGGGGCGGTGCGCCACATCGTGTCGATCTCGGCGAGGAGACGACGCTCGTTCTCCGCGAGCGACGTGCCGCCGAGGCGCTGCGCGTCCCGCTCGTCGAGGAGCGTCGCGATGCGCCGCACCGCGCCGGAGACCGCACGACGGCGCGCCTCCGTGGGGTGCGCGGTGAGCACGGGGCGGAACTCGAGGCGACGCAGACGTCGCAGCGCCTCCTCGCGCCCGACCTCGCCGACGAGCTGCTCGAACGCCTCGGGCAGCGAGTCGTCGGGCGTCGTCGCGCGCGTCGCGAACTCCGCCTCGCGCTCCCGCAGGACGCGCACGCGGTGGTACTCCTCGGCGAGGTTCGCGAGGTGGAAGTAGCACGTGAAGGCCCGCGCGACCTGCTCGGCGCGCGCCATGGACAGGCCCTCGACGAGCGCCTCGGCCTCGGCGAGCACCGCGCCCGACCGGTCGTCGTACGCACGGATCGAGAGCTCGCGGAGGCGCTCGACGTCGTCGAGCAGGTCCTGGCCGCCCGTCTCGCGCAGCACGGTGCCGAGCAGGCCGCCGAGCAGGCGGACGTCGTCGCGCAGCGGGCCCGGGACGTCGTGGCGCGCGAGGCCGCGCCCGGCGTGCCCGGTGTCGTCGGGGAGGCCGGAGACGTCGGCGGAGACCCGGTCGGGGCCGTCGGCAGCACCCGGGGACGGGGACAGTTCCGAAGGGGAGAGGTCGTTCACGGTGACGAGAGTATTCCTTGACCGTCAGGGGACGTCGAGACGTCCGAGGGGTGATCGCTGGTCGAGCGCGGGTCGGCCGGTGGTCGTGAGGCGCGACCTCGGCGAACCGCCTGGGGTCAGCGGCGCGCGCCGACCCGTACCGCGTCGAACGGCGCGTTCGACGCCACGCGGTCCTCGATGGAGGCGGTGACGACGTCCTTGGCGACGCGCGCGGCGTCGAGCACCGAGGCGCCCTTCGCGAGCTCCGCGGTGATCGCGGCGGCGAACGTGCAGCCGGCCCCGCTCACGCGCTCCTCGCCGATCTTCGGGTTGCGCAGCACGTGCACCTCATCACCGTCGACCAGGACGTCGACCGCGTCGGGACCGGGCAGCTCGACGCCGCCCTTCGCGACGACGGCGCGCGGGCCGAGGGCCTGGACCTTGCGCGCCGCCTCGACGAGCTCCTCGACCGTCTCGATCGACTCGACGCCCGCGAGCGTGCGCGTCTCGAAGAGGTTGGGCGTGACGACCGTCGCGAGCGGGAGCACCTGCGCGCGCAACGCCGTGTCGGTGTCGAGGGCGGCGCCGGGCTCCTGGCCCTTGCAGATGAGCACCGGGTCGAGCACGACGTGCTCCCACGTGCGCGAGCGCAGCGACTCGGCGACGACGTCGATCGTCGCGGGCGTCCCGAGCATGCCGATCTTCACGACCGACGGCTCGTGCGTGACCGTCGCCGCCTCGAACTGGTCGGCGATCACCTGCGGGTCCACGGGGACGAAGCGGTGACCCCAGTCGTTCTTCGGGTCGAACGAGACGATGCACGTGAGCGTCCCGACGCCGTAGGCGCCGAGCTCCTGGAACGTCTTCAGGTCGGCCTGGATGCCGGCGCCGCCGGTGGCCTCGGAGCCGGCGATGACGTAGGCGAGCGGAGGCGTGTGCGAGTCGTGGTGCGACATGGTGCTCCTCGGCACGAGTAGGACGGGGTCCGTCCTCCCGGTGGTGCCGGGAGAGGCGGACGGACGAGCCGGCGGACCGGCGTCTCCGCGGCGGGTGCGGCACGACAGCCTAACGCCGCACCGTGGCTCGCACGCCGTCCCGCCGTCCCGCGGCCGGCGACGGCCGAGGCAAGCCCGTCACGGTCCGCCTCGACGAGCAGACCCTGACCGCGGCCCGGGAGCGCGCCGAGCAAGAAGGTCTGGCGAACGAGTCGGAGGCGATCCGCGCCGCCGTCCGCGCCTGGGCCCACGTCGCGTGGGCTCCACGAGTCCGCACGGAAGCACGACACGCGGGACCGACCCGCTGGAGAAGACCCCCAGCCGTCTCGTGGCCCTCGTGCGACCGAGGGCAACCCTCCTGCGACGCCGCAGGTCGGGCGGTGGGATGCGGACGAGCCGGTCTGTACGCCGGGTTCTGTTCCCGCGCGAGGTCACCCTCGCGCGGGCGACGGTCATCCATCTAGGCCCTGCGTTACCGCAGGGCTCGAGCGGTCTACCCAGGAGCTCGGGCGGGCAGCCCTCTGACGCTCCCTGTCTGACCTTGCTCCAGGTGGGGTTTACCGAGCCGGACCGGTCACCCGGTCCGCTGGTGGTCTCTTACACCACCGTTTCACCCTTACCGCACCGGTCGGGGCCGGAGCCCTTCCCGACGCGGCGGTCTGTTCTCTGTGGCACTGTCCCGCGGGTCACCCCGGGTGGGCGTTACCCACCACCTTGCCCTTCGGAGCCCGGACGTTCCTCGGCGGGAGGCACGAGGCCTCCCGACGCGACCGTCCGACCGACTCGTCCGCGCCAGCAAGGCTACCGCTCCCGGGCGGCTCGGCGGACCAGCGACCGGCCCGCCGGCGGGTGATGGCCCGTAGGATGTCCCGCCCCCCTCGAAGACTGCTCCCGGAGGTCTGTCGTGCCCGCCACCGCCGTACCGTCCGCCCCCGACGCACCGAGCGCCGCACCCGCCGACGACACGTCGGGCGAGCTCGCCCGGGAGCAGGAGTTCCTGGCCGACGCCCGCACGCAGCTCGCCCGCATGCGCGAGCTGGCCGGGTCGCTCGACGCCCTCGCCGGGGACCGGGTCAGCGCTGAGCATCTCGAGGCCGCGCTCGCCCGTCGGCTCGCCCAGCTCGCCGACGACCCCGAGGTCCCGCTCTTCTTCGGCCGCATCGACCTCGACGGGACCGACCACGAGCCCGCCGAGGTCTTCCACATCGGGCGCCGCCACGTCTCCGACCCCGAGGGCGACCCGCTCGTCGTCGACTGGCGCGCCCCGGTGAGCACGCCCTTCTACCGCGCCACCCGCACCGAGCCGATGGGGGTCGCCGTCCGCCGCCGCTACGGCTTCCAGCGGGGCGCTCTCACCGGCTTCGAGGACGAGACGCTCACCGCCCCGGGTCCCGGTGCCGAGCCCTCCGCGATCCTCGAGGCCGAGATCGAGCGTCCCCGTACCGGGCCGATGCGCGACATCGTCGCCACCATCCAGCCCGAGCAGGACGTCATCGTGCGCAGCGGTCTCGACCGGACCGTCGTCGTGCAGGGCGCGCCCGGCACCGGCAAGACCGCCGTCGGGCTGCACCGCGCCGCATACCTGCTGTACTCCCACCGGGAGCGGGTGAGCCGCGCCGGGATGATCGTCGTCGGGCCCAACGCGAGCTTCCTGCGGTACATCCGCGACGTGCTGCCCGCGCTCGGCGAGGTCGACGCGACCCAGACCACCGTCGAGGAGATCGTCACGGCGCACGGCCGCCTGCGCGGCACGGAGTCCGCAGAGGTCGCGCGGCTCAAG
Organism: Cellulosimicrobium sp. 4261; assembly: GCF_040546915.1. Taxonomy (NCBI): domain Bacteria; kingdom Bacillati; phylum Actinomycetota; class Actinomycetes; order Micrococcales; family Promicromonosporaceae; genus Cellulosimicrobium; species Cellulosimicrobium sp. 4261. The sequence goes on along the minus strand of NZ_JBEPOQ010000005.1, from coordinate 303,754 downwards.
GGCGACGGGCGCCTGGCCGAGGTGCTCCGACGCGCCGTGTGGTCGCACCTCGTCGAGCCGTCCGAGGCGCTCGTGCTGCCGCGCGGCGCGCGCCGCTGGCGCGTCGCCGCGCACGAGGCACGCGAGTGCGTGGCGCAGGTGGTCGGCCGGGAGCCGCGCTTCGACGCCGGTCGCGACCACCTGCGGCACGCGCTCGCGCACCGGATCCTCGTGCAGATCGAGGAGTCCGGGGAGGCCCTCGACGAGCGAGCCTGGGACGCGCTCGCGCGCACGCGCCCGGTCCGGGACTACACCGCCGCGGTGTGGCCGAAGGTCACGCCGACGGCGCTGCTGCACCGGCTCCTCGTCGACCCCGCGTTCCTCGCCGCGAGCGCCGACGGCGTCCTCACCGCCGCCGAGCAGGAGCTGCTGCGCCCGGCCCGACCTTCCCGGACGCCGGGCACGGCCCGCTGGACGCTGGCCGACCTCGTCCTGCTCGACGAGGTCGCGGACCTGCTGGCCCGCGGCGCGTCGGTGGCGCACGTCGTGGTGGACGAGGCGCAGGACCTGTCGCCGATGATGCTGCGCGCTCTCGGGCGCCGGGCGCGCACCGGCTCGCTGACGGTGCTGGGCGACCTGGCCCAGGCGACGACGCCGTGGGGCGTCTCCTCGTGGACCGACGCGCTGACGCACCTCGGCAAGCCCGACGGCCATGTGGAGCAGCTCACCGCGGGCTTCCGCGTCCCCGGCGACGTCATCGAGTACGCGGCCCGACTGCTCCCCTCGATCGCGCCGGACCTCGACCCGCCGGTCGCCGTCCGCCGGGCGCGGGGCGAGCTCGTCCTCACCACGGGGCCGCTCGTGGAGCTGGTCCGCGCGGCGCTCGACCGGGAGGGGTCGGTCGGGCTCATCGTGCCCGACGCCGGCACGGACGTCGCACGCACGGCGCTCACCGCGGCGGGCCTCGCCTTCGCGGTCGTCGGCGAGGCGACGGACGACGCGGGCACGGTCGAGTTCGACGCGCGCCTCGACCTCGTGCCCGCGTCGCTCGCGAAGGGGCTGGAGTTCGACCACGTCGTGCTGGACGACCCGGAGGGCGTGGTCCGGGGCGAGCCCGACCGGGTCACGGGCCTGCGGCGGCTGTACGTCTGCCTGACCCGCGCGGTGACGTCCCTCGCCGTCCGCCACCGGGACGACCTGCCCGCCGAGCTCCGCCGTCCGTGACGGGCGCCCCGGCGCGTGGACGGACGGGCCGGGACCGTCGTGTCGGATCTCCTCGGTAGGGTGCCTGGGTGGCCACAGCGACTGCGACCGACACTGCGACGGACACCGCGCTCGACGTGCTCCGGCGGGTCTTCGGGTACGACGCGTTCCGGGGCGAGCAGGCTGCCATCATCGACACCGTCGTCGGCGGCGGCGACGCCCTGGTGCTCATGCCCACCGGCGGGGGCAAGTCGCTGTGCTACCAGATCCCCGCGCTGGTCCGCGCGGGGACCGGTGTCGTGGTGTCACCGCTCATCGCCCTCATGCAGGACCAGGTGGACGCCCTCGCGGCGCTCGGCGTCCGCGCGGCGTTCCTCAACTCCACGCTGTCCCCCGAGGACCGCCGCGCCGTCGAGCGCGCGCTCGTGGCGGGCGAGCTCGACCTGCTGTACGTGGCACCGGAAGGACTCCGCAGCCGCGCGACCCTCGACCTGCTCGACCGGACGCCGATCGCGCTCTTCGCGATCGACGAGGCGCACTGCGTGTCCCAGTGGGGGCACGACTTCCGGCCCGACTACCTCGAGCTGTCGGTGCTGCACCGGCGCTGGCCCTCCGTCCCGCGCATCGCGCTGACGGCGACGGCGACGGCGGCCACCCGGGCGGAGATCGCCCAGCGCCTCGACCTGGAGGGCGCACGGCACTTCGTCTCCAGCTTCGACCGCCCCAACATCACCTACCGGATCGTGCCCAAGGACCGGCCCGAGAAGCAGCTGCTCGACCTGCTGCGCACCGAGCACGCCGGGGAGGCGGGGATCGTCTACTGCCTCTCGCGCGCGTCGGTGGAGAGGACTGCCGCGTCGCTCGTCGCGAACGGGATCCAGGCGCTGCCCTACCACGCAGGGCTCCCCGCGTCGGTGCGCGCCGCGAACCAGTCCCGGTTCCTGCGCGAGGACGGCCTGGTCATGGTCGCGACGATCGCCTTCGGCATGGGCATCGACAAGCCCGACGTCCGGTTCGTCGCGCACCTCGACCTGCCCAAGTCCGTCGAGGGGTACTACCAGGAGACGGGGCGGGCCGGGCGTGACGGGCTGCCCTCCACCGCCTGGCTGGCCTACGGCCTCGCCGACGTCGTGCAGCAGCGCAAGCTCATCGAGACGTCCGATGGCGATGCCGCGCACCGGCGCAACCTGGGCCAGCACCTGAACGCGATGCTCGCCCTCTGCGAGACCGTCGAGTGCCGTCGCGCCCAGCTCCTCGCCTACTTCGGGCAGGAGCACCCCGGGGGCTGCGGGTCGTGCGACACCTGCCTCGCCCCGCCCGAGGCCTGGGACGGGACGGTCGCCGCGCAGAAGGTGCTCTCGACGGTGTTCCGTCTGGAGCGCGAGCGCGGGCAGAGCTTCGGCGTCGGGCAGGTCGTCGACATCCTCCTCGGCCGGGACACGGAGAAGGTCCGCCGGTTCCGGCACCAGGAGCTGTCGGTGTTCGGGGTCGGCAAGGACCTGTCCGAGGACGAGTGGCGGGCCGTGGTGCGTCAGCTCCTCGCGCAGGGGCTGCTCACCGTCGAGGGCGCGCACGGGACGCTCGTGCTCACTGCGGGGAGCGGGGAGGTCCTGGCCCGGCGACGCGAGGTCCGGATGCGGCACGAGCCGGCTCGTCCGGTGCGGGCGGCGAAGGGACGGAAGGCGGCGGCCGCCGCCGAGCTGGCCGAGGCCGACGTCCCGCTCTTCGAGGCGCTGCGCGCCTGGCGGGCGGGCGAGGCGAAGACCCAGGGCGTGCCCGCGTACATCGTGTTCGGGGATGCGACGCTCCGCGGGATCGCGACCGCCCGGCCCGGCTCGCTCGAGCGGCTCGCGCAGGTGAGCGGCGTCGGCGAGAACAAGCTCGCCCGGTACGGCGACGCGGTGCTGGCCGTCGTCGCCGAGGCGGGTTGAGCGGCCGCGCGCCAGGCTCCGGACCGCCCGCTGCGCCCGAGGCAGGGGACGCGATGCGTGTCAGACGTCGACGCGGTACGACAGCGCGAGCTCGTCGCCGCCGACCCCGCGGATGCCCCAGTTCTCGCGCGGGCTCTCCAGGACCACGAGCTCTACGTCGTCCGCGGTCAGGCCCAGGGCGGGCGCGACGTCGTCGTACAGCGCCGCGACCAGCGCGCGCTTGGCCTCGCGCGTGCGTCCGGTGAAGCAGACGACCTCGACGACGAGGTACGCATCCGAGCGCGGGGCGACGAGGTCGTCGTCGTCCAGGAGCAGGAAGCGGTGGAACCGCTTGTCCGGCGGGAGCTGCCACGTGCGCACGAGCGCGTCGTGCAGCGCGTCGGACACCTCCCGGCGCCGCTCGCCCCACACGCTGCGCCGTCCGTAGATCTTCACCTGGGCCACGGGGCGAGCGTAGCCGTGACGCACCCCACGCCGTCGGTCCCGGTCACCCGCGGCGGCGACGTCGCGCGCGCTCGTAGAGTGACCCGGTGCTCGTGCTGCTCCCCCCGTCCGAGGGCAAGACCCCCGCGCCCGACGGCGCCCCGCCCGTCGACCTCGACGCCCTGACCTCCCCCGCGCTCACCGCGCACCGCGTGACGGTCCTCGACGCGCTCGCCGCCGCGAGCGCCCGGCCGGACGCGCACGACGTCCTGGGCACGACACCGGGGCTCGCCGAGGAGGTGCGGCGCAACACCGTGCTGCGCACGGCCCCCGCCGGTCCGGCGGCCGACGTGTACACGGGCGTGCTGTACGGCGCCGCGGACCTCGCGGGCGCGCTCGCCGCGGGCGGGGAGCCCGCGCGTCGGGCCCGCGAGGACGTGCGCGTCGTGTCGGGGCTGTGGGGCGCGCTCTCCCCCGCCGACCGGGTCCCGGCGTACCGGCTCTCCATGGCGGTGGACCTGCCGGGCGTCGGGAGGCTCGCCACGGCGTGGCGGCCGCACCTCGCCCCCGTGCTCGACGAGCGCGCGGCGGGCGACGTCGTCGTGGACTGCCGGTCCGCGACGTACGTGGGCGCGTGGAAGCCGCGGGCGTCGGGTCCGTCCGCGGCCGAGTGGGTCGCGGTGCGGGTCGTGCGCGAGCACGCCGGGAGGCGCACCGTCGTCTCGCACAACGCCAAGCACACGCGCGGCGTGCTCGCCGGGCACCTCGTGCGCCGGGAGGCGGCGGCGCCGTCGTCCGCGGCCGGGCTGCTGGACGCGGCGCGCGAGCTCGTCGGCACGGTGATCGGGACCGAGGTCGGCTCGGGCCTCACCTACCGGTTGATCGAGGCGACCCTGCACGACGCCACGACCCGCAGCGGGCCGCGCACGCTCGAGCTCGTCATCTCCTGAGCGGTCCGGACGAGCAGTCCGGACGAGCGGTCCGGCGCGGTCGTCGGCCCGGCCGGCGCGGCGCGCCGCTGCGCCGGGACGGGCGGGGGTCCACAGTGGACCCATGGCCGTCAGCCAGGACCTCGCCGACCGCGTCCGCGCGGTGCTGGCGCCCCGCGCCCCGTTCGAGGAGCGGACGATGTTCGGCGGCCTCGCGTTCCTCGTGGACGGGCGCATGGCGGTCGCGATCACCGGGGACGCCCTCATGGTCCGGGTCGGCACGGGCGGACGCACCGCCGCCCTGGAGCACGGTGCCCGGCCGATGACGATGGGCACCCGCACGATGGCGGGGTGGGTCGTCGTCGACGGTCCGCGCCTGGCGGACCCGCGCGACCTCGACGCCTGGGTGGGGACCGGTCTCCAGGTCGCCCGCACCGCGCCTCGGCGGCCGCCGAGGTAGAGCCGTGGTCGCGACCACGGCTCTACCTCGCGCCACGGGGAGTGTCGCTCGGGGGATCAGAGGTCGCTCGGGACGCCCTGGGCGGTGAGCTCGCTCGTGCCGTCGGCCCACAGCCGCAGGATGCTCACCGACGCCGGAGGGACGCGGACGCGCGACCACTGCTCGGGCGGCGCGCCCACGGCCGTCCCGATCGCGGCCCGCACCTGGACGGCGTGGCCCACGACGACGACGGTGCGGCCCGCGGGTCCGGCGCCCGGCAGCATCGTGTCGACGAGGTCGCGCAGCCCCTGCTGGACGCGCGCGCCGACGTCGGCGGCCGACTCGCCCCCGGGGGCGGAAGTCGTCCCGGTCGTGTACCAGGCGGCCAGCAGGCCGGGCCACCCGGCGTCGACCTCCGCGGCCGTGAGCCCCTCCCACGCACCGAAGTCCACCTCGGCGAACCGGTCGTCCGTCGTCACGGGCACCCCGAGCCGTCGGCTGACGGCGCGCGCCGTCTCCTGGGCCCGGACCATGGGCGAGGCGACGACGGCCGACGGGCGCGGCAGGTCGGGCCACGCCTGGCGCCCGATCCGGAACACCAGGTCGGCGGCCTGCGCGGCCTGTGTCCGGCCGCGCGCGGTGAGCGACGCTCCCGGCACCGACGAGCCGCTGAACGCGCCCGCGACGGTGAGCGGCGTCTGCCCGTGCCGCACGAGGACGACCGTGAGCGCGGGCGCGTCGTCGAACCGGACGGTGGCGCCCGACGGCCGGGCTGCCGTGTCGAGCGCCGCGCCCTCCGGGACGGCGGGGAGCGTCGTCGGCGCGCCCTCGGGGTCGGCCGCGATGTCCGGCACGGGGTCGGCCGCCGCCCCCGATGGGTCCGCGGGCTCGTGGTCGCGCACGACGGTCCCGCGGGTGTCCATCGCCTCGTTGGCGAGGGCGTCGGCCGCCGCGTTCTGCGCGCGCGGCACCCACTCGTAGGTGACCTGCGCGGCCGGGAGCACCGTCGCGGCCTCGGCCGCCAGGCGGCGCATGTCGTCGTGCTTGATCTGCCAGCGCCCCGACATCTGCTCGACGACGAGCCGCGAGTCCATCCGGACGGTCACGCGCGCGTCGGGGTCGATCTCCGCGGCGGCGCGCAGCCCGGCGACGAGGCCCGAGTACTCGGCGACGTTGTTCGTCGTCGTGCCGAGGTACGCGGCCCGCTCGGCGAGCACCTGGCCGGTCGCGGCGTCGCGGACGAGCGCCCCGAAGCCCGCGGGCCCCGGGTTGCCGCGGGAGCCGCCGTCGGCCTCGACGACGAGCTGCCGACCTCTCGCCCCGCTCACGCGCCGGCGCCCTCCGGCCGCACCACGATGTGGCCGTAGTCCTCGAGCCGCACCACCTGGTCGGGCGCGGCCGACGTGATCGCCGCGAGCTCCGCCGGGCTCAGCGAGACGTTGAGCCCGTCGACGTGCTGGCCGCGCAGCGCGACGACGCCACGGCCGCCGTTCTGGTCGCGCACGCGCTCGTAGAGCGCGAGCAGGCCCGCGTCGAGGCCGGCGACGGCGTCCGTGCGGCGGGAGGCGACCTGCGCGGCCTCGGCGTCGAGCTCCGCGTACCGGGCGTCGCGCGCGGCCACGACCTCGGCCTTGGCAGACTCGATCTCGGCGTGCGCCGACTCGAGCTTCGCGAGGGCCTCCTCGTGCGCCTCGAGCCGCTCCATGACGTCGAGCTCGACCTCCTCGAGGACGCCCTGCCGACGCGCGAGCGACTCGAGCTCGGCGACGAGCGCCTGCGCGTCCTTCGCCCCGACCTGGCCGGAGTCCAGCCGCGACTGGTCGCGCGCGGCGCGCGTCCGCACCTGCTCGACGTCGCCCTCGGCCTTGGTCAGCTCGCGCCGGAGGTCGCTCACCGCGGTCCGCGACTCCACGAGCTTGCCGCGCAGGTCCTCGAGCTGGGCGTCGAGCTCGGCGATGCGCGCGTGCTCGGGCAGGTTCTTGCGCTGGTGCGCGAGCTGCTGGGCACGCGTGTCGAGCTCCTGGACGTCCAGCAGGCGGAGCTGGTCGGCGGGCGGTGCAGTGGCCACGGGTGGTTCCTTTCGTGGGCCCCGGGTGGGGGCCGGCGTGCGGGTCGGTGGGGACGGGTGCGGGTCGACGCGCGGCGGGCGTCAGCCCTGCGCGGTGTCGCGGGGCGGTCCGGCGTCGGCTCCGGGGTCGGCGGGTGCGGACGGGAACCGCGCCGTCCACGGGTCGGTGACGAGCGTGCTGACCCGCGTCTCCACGGCGGCGCCGGAGCGCGCGAGGACGCGCACGAGGTCCTCGGCAGCGTAGCGGAGCCACGGCCACTCCGAGGCGTAGTGCGGCACGTCGACGAGGAACGGCGTCCCGGCCCCGCCGCCGTCGAGCCGCGCGCGCTCGCGCAGCTCGGACACGGGGTGGTGGCGCAGGTCGGACGTGAGGTAGACGTCGGCCCCGCTCGCCCGCACGGCGTCGAACAGCGAGTCGCCGGACCCGCCCACGACCGCGACCGACTCGACGCGCGCGTCGAGGTCGCCCGCCACGCGCACGCCCTGCACCGTCGGGGGCAGCACCTGCGCGACGCGCTGCGCGAAGGCGCGCAACGTCGTCGGCTCCGCGAGCCGGCCCACGCGGCCGGTGCCGGTGCGCGCCGCCTCGTGCGGCGACGGCGCGGGGTGCGGCACGAGGGGGACGCGCTGGAGCAGGTCGAGCGCGTCGGCGAGGGCGTCCGCGACCCCGCGCTGCGCGGCGTCGGCGTTCGTGTGCGCGACGTACAGCGCGCACCCGCCCCGGATGAGGCGGTGCACGAGCGAGCCCTTGAAGGTCGTCGCGGCGACGGAGTGCACCGGCCGCAGGAACAGCGGGTGGTGCGTGACGAGCAGGTCGGCGCCCCACGCGAGGGCCTCGTCCGCGACCTCCTCGACGGGGTCGACGGCGAGCAGCACCTTGCGCACGGGCGCGCCCGGGTCGCCGGCGACGAGGCCGACGGCGTCCCAGTCCTCCGCCGTCGACGGCGGGTACAGCTCGTCCAGCGTCCGCACCACGCGGCCGAGCGTCGGGTGCCCCGCGCCCTCGGCCGCCGGGTCCGCAGGAGAGGTGTCGGTGCTCGGGTCGGGCGCGGCGGTCATGGCGGCAGGCTATCCCGGGCGGGCCGCCGCACGCCGCCCGCCATGGTTTGATGGATTGCGCAATCCATCATCCCGCTGCACCGGAGGACCCGTGCCCCGCCCACCCCGACCCGACGACGACGCCCCCGGCACCGACGAGACCGCTCCCCTCTACCGCATCAAGGCCGAGCTCTTCCGGTGCCTCGCGCACCCCACACGCATCCAGGTGCTCGAGGTCCTCGCCGCCGACGCCGACCACACCGCGCCCGTCTCCGTGCTGCTCGACGTCACCGGGTGCGAGGCGTCCCAGCTCTCCCAGCACCTCGCGGTGCTGCGCCGAGCGGGCGTCGTGACCTCCACGCGCAGCGGGAACGCCGTCGAGTACCGCCTCGCCGAGCCGCTCGTCGCCGAGCTCCTCGTCGTGGCGCGAGCGTTCCTGCTGTCGAACCTCGCGGGCGCGTCCGACCAGCTCGAGGCCGCGCGTCGGCTCCCGGCCCTGCCCGGCGCGTCCGCGCGCGCCGTGCTCGACGCGACCACCGCGTCGTCCCCCTCGGCATGAACCGCCTCGCCGCCGTCCGCGACCTGCTGCCCCGGCGCTCCGACTACGACCTGCGGCCCCGGACCCTGCGCGCCGACCTCCTCGCCGGCGTCACCGTGGGCGTCGTCGCCCTCCCGCTCGCGCTCGCGTTCGGCGTCAGCTCCGGGGTCGGGGCCGCCGCCGGGCTCGTCACCGCCGTCGTCGCCGGTGTCGTCGCGGCGGTCCTCGGCGGGTCGAACCACCAGGTGTCCGGGCCGACCGGAGCGATGGCGGTCGTGCTCGCGCCGGTCGTCGTCACGCACGGCCCAGGATCGGTGGCGCTCGTCACCGTCCTCGCCGGGCTCGTGGTCCTCGTCGCCGGGCTCGCCCGGCTCGGGCGGGTCGTCACGTACATCCCGTGGCCGGTCGTCGAGGGGTTCACGCTCGGGATCGCGTGCATCATCTTCCTCCAGCAGGTCCCGGCCGCGGTCGGCGTCGAGGCCGCACCCGGCCACAACACCCTGGTGTCCGCCGTGGAGGCCGTGCGCGCCGCCGTGACCGACGTACCCGCCGCCCCGGTGCTGTGGACGCTCGGCTGCGTCGCGCTCGTCGCCGCGACGATGCTGCTGCTCCCCCGCCTCCACGCGGCGGTCCCCGCGTCGCTCGTCGCGGTCGTGCTCGCCACGGTCCTCGTCGAGGTGCTCGGCGCGCCCGTCCCACGCATCGGCGCCCTGCCGTCGTCGCTGCCCGCGCCCGTCCTGCCCTCGGTGACACCCGGCGCGCTGCGCGACCTCGGCGGCGCCGCGCTCGCGATCGCCGCGCTCGCGGCGATCGAGTCCCTGCTGTCCGCCCGCGTGGCGGCGACCATGGTGCAGTCCGGGCCCGGCGGTGGCTCCGTCTACCAGCCCGACCGGGAGCTCGTCGGCCAGGGCGTCGCCTCCGTCGCCAGCGGCCTCTTCGGCGGCATGCCCGCCACCGGCGCCATCGCGCGCACCGCGGTCAACGTGCGCTCCGGCGCCCGCACGCGGCTCGCCGCCGTCGTGCACGCCGTCGTGATCCTCGCGGTCATGTACCTCGCCACCGGTCCCGTCTCGCGGATCCCGCTCGCCGCCCTCGCCGGCGTCCTCATGGTCACGAGCTTCCGGATGATCGGCGGACGCACGATCCGCTCCGTCGTCGGCGCCGGGCGCTCCAGCGCGGCCACCTTCGCCGTGACCGCCGTCGTCACCGTGGCGTTCGACCTCGTGCAGGCCATCGAGATCGGCATCCTCGTCGCCGCGTTCTTCGCGCTGCGCACCGTCGCCCGCGCCTCGGGGGTGCACCGTGACCCGCTCCCCGGCCCCGCCGAGCCGGGCGACGAGCACGTCGCGCTCTTCCGCCTCGAGGGCTCCATGTTCTTCGGCGCCGCGGACCGGGTGCTCGCCGAGGTGTCCGACGCCTCGGCGCACGACGACGTCCTGGTCGTGATCCTCCGGCTCTCCCAGCTCCGCATGGTCGACGCGACCGGCGCGAGGGCGCTCGGCGAGCTCGTCGAGGGCCTCGAGGCGCGCGGCGTGACCGTCCTCGTCAAGGGGGTGCAGGACCGGCACCGCGCGCTGCTCACGAACGTCGGCGCGCTCGCGGAGCTCCGGCACGAGAACCACCTCTTCGACTCCCTCGACGACGCGATCGAGCACGCGCGCTCCCACGTGCGTCGCGCGGCCACCGGCACGGACGTCCCGCAGGTGCGCGGGCTGCGACCGTCGAGCTGACTGCCTAGCCTGGAGCGGTGCACGAGTACGTGCGGGCCCTGCCGCCGACGCTGCCGCCCGGCGTCGTGTCGATGGTCGGGTACCGCCTGCGGACCGCGACGACGGACGGCACGCCGTCCGTCCATCGCGGCCTGCCGTCGCCGTGGCTCACGCTCGTCGTGAGCACCGCGGGCGTCGTGCCGACGGCGGTCGGACCGGACGCGGCGCCGACGCGGTACGCGTCGCTCGTCGGCGGCCTGCACACGCGGCCCGCGTACATCCACCAGCCGCCCGAGCAGGCGGGCGTGCAGCTCGCCCTCGACCCCCTCGCGTGCCGCGAGCTGCTCGGTGTCCGGGCCGGCGACCTCGGCCTCGTCGAGGACGCGGACGCGGTGCTCGGACCCGTCGCCGAGCGGTTGCGCGAGCAGGTGGCCGAGGCGGGCTCGTGGGCCGCGGCGTTCGACGTCGTGCGGGCGGCGCTCGCGACACCCGGCGGGGCCGCACCAGGCGGCTCCGCCACCCGGTGCGACGGCGTGCGCCCCGAGGTCGCGGAGGCGTGGCGGGTGCTCGTGCGGACGCGCGGGCGCGCCCGGGTCCGGGACGTCGCGCGGCACGTGGCGCTGGGCGAACGCCGTCTGGAGACCCTGTTCCGGGCAGAGCTCGGGGTGTCCCCCCGCGCCGCACGCGGGCTCGCGCGGTTCGACGCCGCCCGTCGCGCGGTGCAGCGCCTCGCCCTCGGCCGCGGTCCCCGCACGCTGGCGGACGTCGCCGCGAGCGCCGGGTACGCCGACCACTCCCACCTCGTGCGCGACTTCCGCCGGTTCGCCGGCACGACCCCGACGGGGTGGGTCCGCGAGGAGGTCGGGAACATCCAAGCCGGGGGCCACACCGACGGCCCAGGCTGGGACCATGAGCATCCACGAGAGCACCCGGGACACCGCTGACCACGCCCTCGCCGCCGTGACGGCCGGGACCCCGACCGGGACGCCGCCCGGGACGCCGAGCCCCCAGGTCTGGCCGACCCTCCAGGCGCGCGACGCCCGTGCGCTCGTCGCGTTCCTCACCGACGTCGTCGGGTTCGTCGCGACGGCCGTCATGGCGGGCGACGACCGCGACGTCGCGCACGCCCAGCTCGACTGGCCGCACGGCGGCGGGATCATGCTCGGCAGCCACTCCCCCGAGCGGGAGTGGTCACGCGAGCCGGGGACGTGCGGCACGTACGTCGTCGTGCCCGACGACGCCGCGATCGAGGCGCTGGACGCCCGGCTGCGCGAGCGCGTGCCCGGCACGGGTGGCCGCGTCGTCGTGCCGCTGCGCGAGACCGACTACGGGAGCCGCGAGCTCGTGCTCCAGGACCCCGAGGGCAACCTCTGGTCCTTCGGCACGTACCGCGGCGAGCCGCGGCGGTGACGGCGTCGGGCGTGCTGCCCGCCGCACGCCGCCGGTCGGGCGCGGTGCGCCCGGCCCCGCCTCGCCTCGCCGCGCCTCACTTCGCCTCGGCGTAGTGGTCGACGACCGCGACGGTCAGCGGGAAGTCGACCGGGAAGTCGCCGAACAGCAGGCGTCCCGCCTCGGCCGCCGCGGCGCGGACCTCGTGCGCGACCGTCTCGGCGAGCTCCGCCGGCGCGTGCACGACGACCTCGTCGTGCAGGAAGAAGACGAGGTGCGCACGGTCGGCGAACGGGGCGGGCGCCGCGCCGGGGGTCGCGGCGAGGGGCAGGTCCCACAAGCGCCGCCGGATCGACGCCAGCCAGCACAGCGCCCACTCGGCCGCGGTGCCCTGCACGACGAAGTTGCGCGTGAACCGGCCCCACGCCCGCGTGTACGACCGGGCCCGCGCCTGCGCGTCGGCCCCGGACGCGGCGTCCTCGGTGGCACCGGCGTCCTCGACCGCGTACGCCCCGTCCTGGGCGGCGTGCCACGACTCGCCGGGCCGCGGGGAGCTGCGGCCGAGGAGCGTCGAGACGACCTCGCCGCGCTCACCCGCCTGGGCGGCGCGCTCCACGAGGCCGATGGCGTCGGGGAACGCCTTCGCGAGCCGCGGCAGCACGAGCGCGCTGTCGCCCGTCGTGCCGCCGTACATCGCGCCGAGCATCCCCACCTTCGCGTGGTCGCGGGTCGCGACGGCGCCCGACGCGACGATCCCCGCGTACATGTCGCCGCCACGCCCTGCGGCGGCCATCCGCTCGTCGTGCGCGAGCCCGGCGAGCACGCGCGGCTCGAGCTGCGCGGCGTCGGCCACGACGAGCCTCCAGCCCGGGTCTGCGACGACGGCGCGCCGCACCTGCTTCGGGAGCTGCAGCGCTCCCCCGCCGCTCGACGCCCACCGACCCGTGACGACCCCGCCCACGACGTACTCGGTCCGGAACCGGCCGTCGTGCACCCAGGTGTCGAGCCACGCCCAGCCGTTCGCCGTGAGGAGCCGCGCGAGCTTCTTGTACTCGAGCAACGGCTCGACGACGGGGTGGTCCGTGCGCTCGAGCTCCCCCTTGCGCAGGGACCGCACGCCGACGCCCGCGTACTGCAGCGCCTTGAGCAGGTCGGGGTGGGAGTCGGGGTTGAGCGTGGGTGGCGCGTCGAGCGCGGCGCGGATGCGCGCGACGAGCTCCTCCATGCGCGCGGGCCGCTCTCCCGGCCGGGGCCGCGGCCCGAGCTCGTTGCTGAGGATCGCGTCGTGCACGTCGGCGCGCCACGGCACGCCCGCGTGGTGCATCTCGGCGGCGACGAGCGCGCCCGCGGACTCGCCGGCGAGCAGCAGGCGCAGCCGTCCGGCCGCGTCCGGGCCGTCCGCGGCGGCGACGGTCGCGAGCTGGTCTCGGAGCTCCGCGACCGGGTCGAGCCGCACGCTCGGGCCGTCCTGCGCGCCGAGCTCGAACAGCCCGACGGGCTGCGGCGGCACGGACGGGTCGCGCCCGGCCGGCACCGCGGCGAGCTCGTCCCACGGGCCGGGGTCGCGCCGCGCGAACGGCGTGCCCGCGACGAGCCGCGAGCGCCGCAGGAGCACGTGGGACAGACGCAGGTCGTGCGACCGCTCCACGCGTCGCCCGGCCGCGAGCAGGGCCGGGTACCACCGGTTCGTGTCGTCCCAGGTCTCGCGGACCGGGTCCGGCGGCCCGTCCGCGACGTGCTCGACCCGGGCCCGTCCCGGCGAGCCGACGTGGACCGCGTACGTGCTCACGCGCCCGCCTCCCGCGCTCGGGGCCCAGGGGCGGGCGCGGCGGCGACGGCGCGCGCGAGCGTCCGGCCCCGGGCGGCGACGAAGCCGGCACGCAGGAGCCCGGCCGCGTCGGGCGCGTGCGCGACGAGCCCGACCGTGGTGGCGAGCGTCGTCGCCCCGAGATCGTCCGCGGTGCGCGCGGCACGCGCGAGCGCGCTCGCCTGGTGCGGCGTGAGGTGCCGGCGACCCGTCGCGGCGAGCGCCACGACCGAGTCGAGCAGCGTGTCGCACACGTCCTCGACGGGCGTGGGCACGACCACGTCCCGCGCGTGCGTCACCGCACGCCCGCGCAGCGACCGGACGCGCGCCCGGAGCCGGGCCCACGGGGTCGACCACGCCCGGTGGTCGTACGCCGGCGTCAGCGTCGGGACGACGACGTCGAGGCCCTCGCCCGGGCGGTCGACGAACAGGCCGACGGCCTCGTCACGCCGCGACGCCAGGTCGCGCTCGACGGCGACGGCGACCACGCGCCGGCTCCCCGCCGCGACCCCGAGCAGGGTGTCGCACGCCGCCTCGTCCGCGGCGTCGACGCGCACGACCGTCTCCGCGCCGTCCGCCGCGACCAGCGTCCAGGTGAGCTCCTGCGCGACCTCGTCGAGCCCGATCGCGCCCGCCTCACGCACCATGACGACCCGCACGACGGCGGGCGTCCGCCCGAACCCGGCCTCGGCCCGCGGCGGGGTCGTCGCGGTGCGGGCCGCGACGTCACGGAGCTCGTCGGCGTCGAGCACCCCGAGCGGCTCGACGGCGGGCCCCTCGCCCGCGCGCAGCCCCGTGCCCGCGCGCTCGGTCGCGCCGCGGAGCGCGAACGGGCCGCGGCACAGCGCCTCGACCGACCGGCCCCAGACGAGCGGGAGGTCCCACGAGCGCCGGAAGGTCGGGTCGGCGCCCGGCGGACGGCCGGTGGTGACCGATCGGACGCGCCCGGCGTCCGCGTCCCACAGGTGCACGGTCACCCCGCGCGCGCCCGACGCCGCGACCCACCAGCGCGCACCGAGCGGCACGACCCGGGCCAGGTCGGTCGTGCGCTCGTCGGGCGTGCCGGCGTCGGGCGGCGGGTCCGCCTGCACGTACGCCCACAGCTCGGCCAGGGCCAGGAGGCAGTCCGTCTCGTCCACCGCGCCGCGGCGGTCCACGAGCGCCTCGAGCCGTCCGACCGCGGACGTGACGAGGCGCTGGACCGCGGGCCGTCGGCCGAGCCGCGCGACCACGCCCGCACCGCGCAGCTCCTCCAGGTCGTCGCGGCCCACGTGCGAGAGCCCGGCGTCGAGCAGCCGCTCGACCGCGCGCACGACCTCGTCGGCCACCGCTCGTGCCTCCGGGACGCCCGTGGCACGGGGCGCGGTCGCGGCCCGCTCGGGCCAGGGCCACGGGCGGTCGTGCGCGCGCCACACGTGCGCGAGCGCCTCCAGCCGCCAGCGGCGCTCTTCCGCGTCGCTCCACGCCGTCCCCTCGCGGGCCACGAGCATGCCCGCGAACCCCGCCCCCGCGACGTAGGTGACGCGTGGCGCGCCCGGCCACGAGACCACCGCGCGCGGGCCGTCGACCACCACCTCCACGGGAGGGCCGCCGACCGCCGCCTCCGTGGGGAGACCGTCGACCGTGGCTCCCGCGGGAGGGCGGGGCGTCGTCTCGGCGACCGCCCGCACGACGGCGGCGCCCGCGGCGCGGTGCACGACGCGCGGGTCGAGCGCGAGGATCTCGGCCACCGGGTCCGGGGTAGGAGCGGACGCCGCCGCCCCGTCGCCTGCCACGGCGGGAGTCTCCGCGGGCGCGGAGCCCGCCTCCCGCACCCACAGGCTCGCGGCCACGACGTGCTGGCACGCGCCCGGCGTCGGGCACGCGCACCGCGCCTCGGCAGGACCACCCGCATCGAGCTCGACCTGCATCCCGCCCACGGACACCGCGACGCCGTCGGGGCGCGCCTCGACCGGCTCGACCCGCCCGGCGGCGACGTCCTTGCGGGCGCGCCGGACGAGGCCCGGGCTCGCGAGGGTGGCGAGCGCGTCGTCGTCGTACCCCGCGTACACCGCGGCCCACGCACCGAGCCCGGCGGCGACCCCGCTCACGGGAGCACCTCGCCCAGCCACTCGGCGAACCGCTCCGGCGTCAGCGCCGCGATCTCCATGCCCTGCTCCGCGAGCCTGCGGGCGACGCCGCGGTCGTACGCGGGGTTCGCCTGCCCGTCGAGGGCCGCGAGCCCGAGCAGCCGGACGCCCGACGCGTGCAGGCGCCCCACCGCGGACACGAGCTGGGACACCGAGCCACCCTCGTCGAAGTCGCTGACGAGCGCGACGACGGTGCGCCGCGGGTCGCGCACGTGCTGCTCCGCGTACCGCACGGCGCGCGCGATGTCGGTCCCGCCGCCGAGCTGCGCGGTGAGCAGCACCGTCACCGGGTCGTGCGCGAGGTGCGACATGTCGACGACCGCCGTGTCGAACAGCACGAGGCGGACCGTGATCCCGGGCAGCCCCGCGAGGATGCCCGCGCTCACCGCGCTGTAGAGCACCGAGGCCGCCATGGACCCCGACTGGTCGACGAGCAGCACGACGTCGTACGACAGCGCTCTGCGCCGCCGCGCCGAGAACCGCAGGTCCGTGACGAGCAGACGCTTGCGCTCCGGGTCCCAGCGGCCGAGGTTGGCGCGGACGGTCCCGGCGGCGTCGAACGTCCGGCTCGACCGCACGAACGACCGCCGGGACCGGTCCCGGCGCCCGTCGACGGCCGTCACGAAACGGGGGCGCAGGCGGCGCACCACGTCGTCGACGACGCGCGCGACGATCCGTCGCAGCCCGTCCTGCACCTGCGGCCCGAGCCTGCCCCGCACGCGCAGGAGCGCCGACGCCAGCTCCGTGCTCGGCTCGACGGCCTCGACCGCCTGCGGGTCGGCGAGCAGCTCCGTCATGCCGTACCGGCCGACCGCCTCGACCTGCATGCGCTCGAACGTCTCGCGCGGGAACAGCTCGCGCGCCGACCCCAGCCAGTCGAGCCCCTCGACGACCGACCCTCCGCGGCCGCTCCTCCCACCGCCGTCCGGCCCGCCGCCGCTGCCGTGCCGGTGGCCGCGCGCGGTGTACTCGCGGTCGTAGAGGTGCCCGAGCGTGCGGTCGATCGCCTGGTCCGACGGCGCCACGGGCAGGGCGTCGCCCGCGTACCGGCCCAGCACGAGCCGCCAGCGGCGGGCGGCCTCCCGGTCGTCCGCGCGGACGTCGGCACGGACGTCCGCGCCGAGGCCGTCGCCGCCCGCGGTCACGAGACGCTCCCGCGCGCCCACGCGCCGAGCCCGTCCCGCTCGAGGACCGCGACGAGCTCGCGCTCCACGACGAGCCCGGCCCGCAGGTCGTCCTCCGAGACGTCCACGCGCCGGTCGAGCGCGTCCGCGCGCGTCCCGGTCCGGGCGGCGACGCGCTCGGCGAGCCGGTGCGTCTCGGTGGGCCGCAACCGCGTGAACGCGCGGCGCAGGTCCGGCAGGACCGCACGGAACGCGTCCTCGTCGAGGCCGCGCAGACCCTCGTCGACCGCGTCGAACAGCTCGGGCGTGTGGAGCAGCAGGTCCGGGGCCGCGCGCAGGACCCCGCCGAGGAACGCCGTCGCGGCCACCGGGTCCGCCCCCGGCGCCAGCTGGGCGCGCACGCGCTCGACGAGCCCGTTCTCGCCGGGCCGGTCACCCAGCTCGTCGTCGACGGCGGCGAACGCGGTGAGCGCACCGCGCACCGCCGGGGAGGCGTCGGCGTCCTCGCGCACGCGCGCGAGCGCCTGCCCCACCGCGGTGGGCGCCGAGCCCGGACCGTCCCGGCCCGCGCCGCGCACGTCGCGCACCAGAGACCGCAGCGCGACGAGGCACGCCAGCGCGTCGTCCTGCGTCGTCGCGTCAGCCGCCGCGAGGTCCGGGACCAGGTACGCGGCCGTGGCCAGCCCTTGCTCCGCGAGGTCGAGCAGGGCCTCCGCGTGGTCGCCCAGCTCGAGCTCGACGCGTGCCCGCCACAGCCCCACGAGCCGCCGCATGCCGGCGACGACCGACGCGAGCGACGGGTCCACGTCGAGCGTCGACCGCACGAGCGCGACGAGCGGGGGCAGACGATCCGGCAGCCCGACGACGACGCACTGCGCGACGAGGCGTGCGACGGCGTCGCTCGAGCGCTCCTCGCGCGCCCGGTCGCGCGCGTCGTCGAGCAGCGCGACCGCGACCGCCTCGAGCGTCGCGCCACGGTGGGAGAGCTCGACGAGGCGCGCCTCGACGAGCGGTGTCCAGGCGTACGTCCACTCCTCCAGCACGAGGCCCAGCCCGCGGCCCGCGACGTGGTCGGGGCCGGACACCCGGCGGGCGAGCCCCAGGTCGAGGAACGCGCACAGCGCGAGGAACCGGCGCCGGTCGCGGTGCGCGGCACGACGGCGGGCGTCGAGCCGCACGGTGCGCGGCACGGCGTCGGACACGTCGAGGCGCAGCGCCCGCGCGCGTGCCCGTGCCTCCTCGACGAGCGGCGGGGCCGCGCCGCCCGGGGCGACGTCCCCGAGCGCGCGCCCGGCGAAGATCTCGGCGACCGCGAGGCCGAGCGGGCGGTCGCCCGCGGCGTCCAGGTCGTCCGGGTCCTTCACGTAGCAGGAGGTGATCGCGTCGAGCAGGTCGGTGCGGCACGGCCAGGGCCGTTCGCGCAGGACCGCGAGCCGGTGCGCGTGCTCGACGGCGGCCTGGGACTGCGCGACGCTCCCGAGCGCCCCGCGCTCCGACGCCCCACGCCCGACGTCGACGAGCACCCCGGTCGCGGCGGCAGCGGGCCCGGCCGCGTCGTGGTGCGCGGACCAGAGGCGGTCGTAGTAGCCCGGCGCGGGCATGCCTGCGCCGTACCCCCGCAGGGCGTCGAGCCGCTCGTCGTCGTAGCGGACGAGCCACGCGGGGGCCTCGGCGAGCGCGCCGTACCCGTCCGCGGGGCGCCGCGCCACGACCGCCGCGCCGTGCTCGCTCCCGACGAGCGCCTCCACGAGGGCGAGCGTGTGGAACGCCCCCGTGACGACGACGACCGGCCCGTCCGCGCGCGCCGCGTGCTCCGCGACGCGCGCGGACATGCGCGCCTCGCGGTCGAGCGAGCCGTCGGCGGCGAGCGCCTCCTCCTCGTAGTCGAGCCGTGCGAGCGCGGCCCACGCGAACACGTCGTCGACGAGCTCGCGCCAGTCCTGCAGGCGCGCCGTCTCGCGCGCCTCGAAGAGGTGGTCCCACAGCTCGTCGTGGTCGCGGCACCCGAGCCGCTCCGCGAGCCGGGCGACCGTGCGCGAGTACGCGAGGTGGCGCTCCGCGAGGACGGTGCGCGCGGCGGCCTCCCGCTCGTCGTCCTCCTCGGCCGCCCGCTCCCCCCACGGGGAGTCGACGAACGCGAGCTCCGCCCCCGCCGCGTGGCCCGCGCGCAGCGCGACCCACTCCGGCGAGTACCGCGCGAGCGGGTAGAAGCCCGCGGCCCGCGCGCCGCCTCCCGCGGCGTCCGCGGGATCGCCCGCGAGGCTGAGGACCGCGACGGGCGGGACCGTCCGCTCGTCGAGCAGCGCGGGCAGCAGGCGCGTGTACTCCTCGGGTCCCTCGACGAGCACGACGGACGGCCGGACCTCGGCGACGAGCGCGGCCACCGCGACCGCGCACGCAGGGCTGTGGTGGCGCACCCCGACGAGGTGCACGCCGTCGCGCTCACGCAGCAGCGCGAGGTCGTGGGCCGCCTGGCGCAGCCGCGGCGGCGCGGCGTCCCACGCGGCGCGCAGGGCTACCGCCACAGGTCGCCCGCCGCCGTGAGGAAGTCCTTCCAGCGCGCGTCCGACCGCGCACGTTCCCGCACGACGTTGTCCACGTAGTGCCGCAGCCGCCGTGCGTCCTCCTCGTCGCCCTTGAGCGCGACGCCGCCCACCTGGCGAGCGACCTGCCCCGCCGTGACCGTGCCGTCGCCGAGGTAGCGCGCCTCGAGCGACGCCGCGATCGCGACGTTCACCGCCTCCGCCGTCGACATGACGGTCTCGGGGCGCTTGACCGGTGCTCCGCTCGCCGTCGTGCCGGTGCGCAGGTCCTGGAACACGGTGACGAGCACCTCGAGCACGTCGCGGTCGAGCACGGGCCGCTCTGCGGCGGGCCCGAGCTCCGCGGTGAGGCGCGTCTCGACGAGCTCGATCTCGAACGCGCGGTCGCGGATCGGCGCGACCGTCTCGAAGTTGAAGCGCCGCTTGAGCGCGGCCGACATCTCGTGGACCCCGCGGTCGCGGAGGTTCGCGGTGGCGAGCACGTTGAACCCGGGCCGCGCCGCGACGCGGGCGTCGGCGCCGAGCTCGGGGACCATGAGCTGCTTCTCGGAGAGCACGGACACGAGCGTGTCCTGGATCTCCGGGGCGCAGCGCGTGATCTCCTCGAACCGCGCGACGCGCCCGCTCTCCATCGCGCGGTAGACGGGCGACGGGACGAGCGAGCGCTCGCTGGGCCCCTCCGCGATGAGGAGCGCGTAGTTCCACGAGTACCGCACGTGGTCCTCGCTCGTGCCCGCGGTGCCCTGCACCGTGAGGGTCGACGTGCCGCTCGCGGCCGCCGCGAGCAGCTCGGACAGCAGGGACTTCGCCGTGCCGGGCTCGCCGACGAGCATGAGGCCCTGCCGGCCGAGCAGCGACACGACCGCGCGGTCGACGAGCGGGTCGTCGCCGAAGAACTTGCGGCTCACGCCCAGCTCCCGGTCGCCCACGACGAACGCCCGCACGGCGCGCGGGCTCAGGCGCCAGCCCGGCGGGACGTCGGCCCCGCGCCGGGCGTCGGCGTCCGCGAGCGCCGCGAGCTCGTCGGCGTACCGGACCTCCGCCGGCGGTCGCAGCTCCGCGAGCGCCGGGGGCGCCTGCTCGTCACCGGTGGTCGTGCTCGTCACCCGGGCTCCTCCTCGGTCCGGTCGCGGGCACCGTGCCCGTGGTCCTGCAGGTCAGCGTAGGAGCCGCGTCCCACACGGCCGGCGCCGGTGCGCCGGGGACGGTCGTCGACGGGTCCGGCGGGCGCGGCCGACGTCGTGGCGCCCTGGCCGCCGGCCCACGACCCGCCCGTGGCCCGACCCGCCGGGACCACGCGGTGCGGGTCGGCCTCCGCGTTCACGACGCCGCCCACGAGCACGACGATGCTCGTGAGCCAGCCCCACAGGACCCCGGCGAGGACGAGGCCGAGCATCTGCCCGGCCGCCTGGACGACCGCCGTCGCCCCGGCCTCCGTGCCCGGCGCCGCCGGTCCCGCGAGCCGGACGTAGAGCCCGAACCCCCACGACACGAGCAGGACGCCGCCCGTCCCGACGGCCGCGCCCGGCAGGCACCGCCGCCACGACGTGTCGACGTTCGGTGCGTACCGGTAGAGCAGCGTGAGGTACGCGCCGCACACGAGCACCACCGTCGGCCAGCGCAGCACGTCCCACGTCTGCCGGAACGCGGCGTCGAGACCGAGCCGCTCGGCCAGGTCGGTCCCGTCGCCCAGGAGCGGGCCGACCACGACGAGCGCGACGACGGACACCGCCGTGACGATCGCGCCGAGGGCGAGCGCGACCCCGAGCACGTACTGCGCCACGACCCCGCGGCGCCGCTCGACGCCGTACGCGTCGTCCAGCGCACGGACCGCGGCGCGGAAGACGCGGCTCGCGAGCCAGAGCGCCACGAGGAAGGACCCGACGGCGAACCCGGTGCGCTGCTCGTCGAGCAGGCTGTCGACGAGCGGCGCGACGACGGAGGTCGACACGTGCTCGGCGAACACCGTGGTGAGCCCGCCGACGATCGACGAGCGGATCGAGTCGACGGTGTCGTCGCCGAGGAGCGGGCGCAGGAATCCGAGGCTGGACCCGACCGCGGTCGTCAGCGGGATGAGCGAGATGAGCCCGTAGTACGACATCTCGGCGGCGAGACCCGTGACGCGGACCCCGGCGACGCGGAACGCCGAGCGGGCGGCGACGTCGGCGACGCGCACGCCCCGCACGCGCGGTCCGGTGCGCGCCGCGGCCGCGAGCACGCGGTCCTGCCACGGCACGCGGCCCGCCGCGCGCTCGCGCCGCCGCACCATCCACGGGCGGACCACCGCGCGCGCGCACCACGTCCCCGCCGCGACCGCGCCGGCCGCGGCGGGCACGCTCGCGAGCGCGCCGAGCGCCCGCGCCCCGCCGTCGTCCGCGGCGACGGCCACCACGACGACGACCGCCCCGACGCCCGCGAGGGCGAGCAGCGTCGACGTCGCCGTGCTCACCGTGGACCGGACTGTCGGCGACCGGCGCGCGAGCACGGCCACGAGCAGCCAGGCGAGCGTCGCGACGACGATCACGGGGCGGCGCCGTCGCTCACGGGAGCGTCCGCCGGGTCACCACTGGCTCTTCCGCTCCCAGTCGGGGTCGAACGACCCCGCCCCGGCCACCGCCACGTAGTCGCGGTACGCCTCCGCGACGAGGACGGGCGGCAGGTCCGCGATCCGCGCGGTCCCCCGCCCGGAGCCGCGACCCGTCCGCTCGAACGTCAGCGCCGTCACCGCGGCCGGGATGTTCTCCTCGGGGACGAACGACCCCGTGAACTCGATCTGCACGACGATCCCCGCGCTCGTGAAAGCCTTGGTGTACGCGCTGAACCACCCGGCGTCCTCGGCCTGCGAGCGGGAGTAGCCGCGCTTCGTCGCACGCCCGCGGATGGAGAAGCTGTCGGAGAACCAACCCTTGTGGTCGTCGATCGCCGTCGCTCCCGCGGGGACGTCGGGCGTCGCGACGTCGAGCTGCGCGAAGAGCGGGGCGACCTCGTAGTCCGACAGGTGGGCCGTCCAGGCGGCCGTCGCCTCCGGACCGAGCAGGACGGCGTGCGCGAGCCCGACCGTCGACCCCTCCCCGAGCTCCACGTCCTCGTCGTCGGCGTCCACGAGCGCGCCGCCGTCGGGCCGGAACGGGCGGGCACCCTCCGTCCCGGGGTTCTCGACCCAGACGAGCCGCTCGACGAGCCGCGACATCACGGGGTGACCGAGGAGGTACTCCTGCCACTCCGAGGCCGTCCACGTGCGGCCCACGCACATCGCCTCGTAGAGCCGCTGGGTCTGCAGGGCGACGACGGCCTTGAGCTCCTTGCGACTCGCGGTGAGCTGCTTCTTGGCGGCCGCGACGAGCTCGGGGTCGTCCTGCGCCCGGGGTGCCGGGAGCGCCTTGACCACCTTCCCGGCGTCGCTCGTGAGCTCGAGCGTGAACGCGGGGGTGATGCGCCCGACGTACTCCCGGGAGCCGAGGTCGAGGTGGAGCAGCCCGTCGTCCTCGAAGCCGGCGGTCTGGACGGTGCGGTCGGCGAGCTGGTCCGCCGTCCAGCCGCGCCGCTCCGCGAGCTCGCCCGCGAGCCGCTGCGCGGTCTCCTGGACCGTGGCCTGGCGGAACCGCCGCGAGACGGCGAGGAGCTCCTGGATCGCGGCCGGCTGCCCGTTGGCGGCGAGCGCGTGCACGAGCGCCTCGGTCTGCGCGCGGCGCCCGACGTGCGCCTTCGCGTAGCGCTGGAACGTCGCGGCGAGCTCGGCGCCGGGCATCGCGACCGTCAGGGCGAGCAGACCCTTGTCCTTGACCGCCGAGCCGACGTACGTGGCCTGGTGCTCGCGGTAGAGGTCGCGATGGTGGTCCTCGACCGTCTTGGACGCCTCGACCGAGTAGTGCTCGGGCGAGCGCTTGGCCCACGCCTGGTACTGGTCGTACCGCAGCTGGGCACCGGCCGTCGCGTACGCGTCGCTCTCCTGCGGCGAGGGGTTGCGCGTGTCCTGCGCGACCCACGCCGCGAGCACGTGGCTGCCGAGCCGGGCGCGGTCCTCCTCCTGGAGCAGCGACAGGTACCGCTCCAGCAGCCCGGCACCGCTCGGGTCCTTGAGCTTGACCGCGAGCACGACCCACCAGCGCAGGACCGTCGGGTCCACGGGCGAGCCGTCCGCCGCCCAGCGGGCCGCGGGCAGCGCGTCGAGGTCGAACCAGGCCATGCTGACGGGCTTCTTCGCGCGCAGCCCCTTGGTCGCCTCCGCGAGCAGCGCGTCGGGCGCGAGGTCGGCGGAGATGTCCTCGCCGAGCACCTCCAGCGCCGTGAGGAGCGCGGCGCGCACGACCTCGCTGCGCTCCTTGCCCAGCGCGGCGCGCAACGCGGGAACCGCCTCGACGTCGCCGAGCCGGGCGAGCCACTCCGCCGCGCTGCGGCGCACCTCGGACCGGCCGTTGCCCAGGCCTTGCTCCGCCAGTCCTCGCACTCCGGGGTGCGTGCTCAGGGCCGCCTGCGCCGTCGCGCGATAGGTACGCCCCTCGCCGAGCGCGAGCTCGGTCAGGCGCGGCAGGAACCGGCGCGGGACGTGCGGGAGCTGCGCGAGCACCGCGAGCGCCCGGGCGGTCTTGGCGCTGCCGTACGTGCGCTCGCGGTCGTCGAGCGCCGCGGCGAGGCGGTCGAGGTGCCCCGCGTAGTAGGGCCACGCGTTCTCGGGCGTCACCGTGTCGGTCGCCCACCAGGTCGAGAAGTACAGCTCGTCGACCAGCGCCCCGGCGTCGTCGCGCCCGACGCGCCGCAACGCCTCGTCGAGGACGCGCAGGTCGACGTCGAGCAGGTCGCCCTCGTGGAGCCGGTACCAGCCGAACCGCTCGTTGCGACCGCGCCCCTCGTTGCCATGCAGCCGCAGCCGGTGCAGGAGCGTGATGTCCGGGAGGCGCGAGAAGACGCCCGGCGCGGACAGCCGCCGCATCGCGACGCCGCCGGGGCGCCGGGTGCTCGTCCCGGAGAGGAACGCCGCGAAGGCCCGGATGTCCTCGTCGGTGATGCCCGGCAGCTCCTTGAGGTCCTGCTCGACGGTCAAGCGGCGCCACCGCGGCCACCCGTCGTCGTCCTTCTTCCCTGCGTGCGCCGCCTGGTCGGCGCGGGCGCGCTCGAGGACGGTGTCGATCGCGGACCGCGCAGCCCGCACGACCTCGTCGCCGAGCACGGTCTCCGGCAGCGGCTCGAAGGGCGGTACGTCGATCTCCGGCTCGTCCTCCTGTGCGGCGTCGAGCACACGGGCTCGCTCGACGGTGTCGCGCAGCAGCGTCGCCCGGGCGCCCGTCGACCGCTCGGCCGCGTCCTCCAGGGCGGCCAGGCCGCCGTCG
The DNA here is from genome assembly GCF_040546915.1 of Cellulosimicrobium sp. 4261. Lineage (NCBI taxonomy): Bacteria > Bacillati > Actinomycetota > Actinomycetes > Micrococcales > Promicromonosporaceae > Cellulosimicrobium > Cellulosimicrobium sp. 4261. Next base: position 279,178 of record NZ_JBEPOQ010000005.1, on the reverse strand, counting down.
ACCTGGGCGAGCCGCGTGACCACGGCACCGAGCCGCGAGGCCGGGAGCGACGTGAGGAGAGGGGCGAGGAGCTCGCGCTGCTGCGCCGCGGGGAGCGGGACGAGCGCGGCGACCGCCGCCTCGCGCACCGTCTTGCTCGTGTCCGCGGCGAGCACGGCGAGCAGCGGGGCGAGCGACTCCGTCGCCGCCGGGTCCGCCGCGACGAGGGCCACGAGCTCGCCGCGCCCCGCGGCGCTCACCCCCGGCAGCACCTGCGTCGCGAGGTCCAGGTGCGCGACGACGAACTCTCGCGCCGGGTCGCCCAGCAGCGCCGGGCCCAGGTGCCGCGACGCCCAGCCGGCCGACGCCGGCCGCTCGAACAGCTCGCGCAGCACGACCGCCGGCGCGTCCGCCTCCGGCACGCCGCCCTCGACCGCGAGGGTCACGAGCAGGTCCGGCGTCCAGCGGTCGGGCGCGCCCTTGCCGTTCTTGCCGTGGCGGCGCTCGTTCGCGCGCCGCGACATGTCGTTGACGAGCGTCGTGAGCCAGCGCGGGTCCGACGACCGCTCACGGTCCACCTCGGACGAGACCGCGCTGAGCACCCTGCCGAGGCGCACGAGCTCCGGGACGGTGACGGAGTCCGACAGCGTGTAGAGGTTGGAGCGCGCGGTGACCGCCTTGGCGGACGTCCACCCCGGTACGGCGGCCTTCAACCGGTCGTCCTGGGTAGGGGTCGTCCACGAGTAGACCCCGGACTGGCCGGGACGGCCGAGGAGGGCCTCGACGTCGCCGCCCCGCAGCGTCTCCAGCTCGAGCAGCACCTCCGGCCCCTCGCCCCGGTGCACGTACGCGACCGCACGGTCCGCGAGCTCCGGCGACGCGACAGCGAGCACCTTCAAGGCGTCGACGAGCCGAGCGCTCGGGCGGTCGACTCCCGTCTGCCCCTCGTCACGCCGGAACAGACCCTTGACCTTCTCGAGCACCCTCTACCTCACCGTCACGTCGTCGCTGCTGGTGGGCCCGATGCTAGGGGTGGCCGCCGACATGGCGCGCTGCCCGCCTCCGGGCGACGCGCGCCCCGTCCGGGCGAGGCACGGGCGTGCCCGGCGGGCAAGGGAGGGGTGGTGGGCCCGGAGGGACTCGAACCCCCGACATCCACGGTGTAAGCGTGGCGCTCTAACCAGCTGAGCTACAGGCCCTGGAACGGCGGAGCACAGCCTACCGGGTCGGTACCCCGCCACCTGCCACGACCGCCGGGCTCCCGGGGCTCAGAGCTGTTCCAGCGCCCGCCGGTAACCGTCGAGGTCACGGCGCTGCCCGCGCGGGTTGACGACCGACCACCGGACGATCCCGTCGGCGTCGAGCAGGAACGAGCCGCGCAGCGCGAGGCCGTTGTCCTCGTCGAGGACGCCGTAGGCCCGCGCGACGTCGCCGTGCGGCCAGAAGTCGGAGAGCAGGTCGAACTCGAAGCCCTCCTGCGCGGCCCACGCCTTCTGCGCGAACACCGAGTCGCACGAGATGCCGAGCAGCGTGACGCCGGCCGCCTCGAACTCCTCGAGGTTGTCGCGCAGCTCGCACAGCTCGCCCGTGCAGATCCCCGAGAACGCGAACGGGTAGAACACGAGGAGCACCGGCCCTCCGCGCAGGTCCGCGAGGTGGACGGGGGTGCCGTGGGTGTCCGGCAGCGTGAAGTCGGGCGCCGGGTCGCCCGGACCGGGCGGCGTGGTGCGCCCGGTCGTCGAGGCGTCGTCAGCGACCGCGGCCACGGGTCCCGAGCTTCGTCGCGGACCAGTCGGGCGCGATGGCGAACGTGCTCGTCGCGTGCAGCCCGGCCGTGTTCGCGGCCTCCTGGATGTCGTTGTGACCCACGTGTCCCGGCCGCCCGGGCTTGGGGGTGAGCACCCAGATGAGGCCGCCGTCGTCGAGCACGGTCTGGACGTCCACGAGCAGGTCGGTGAGGTCGCCGTCGTCCTGGCGGAACCACACGACCACGCCGTCCGTGACGTCGTCGTAGTCCTCGTCGACGAGCTCGCCGCCGACGAGCTCCTCGAGCTCACCGCGCAGGTCGTCGTCGACGTCGTCCGCCCAGCCGAACTCCTGGACCACGTTGCCGGGCGCGAACCCCAGTCGGTCCGCCCCGCTGGGCCCTACGGTGTCGGTCACTGTCGTGTCGTTCCTTTCCTCGTCCTGTCCGTGCGGTGGCCGTCGCGCGCACCCGGGCGGGCGCCCGCGCGCACGACGACCTGCCGTGTCTGGCAAAGGTAGCCCACCGCAGGGTGCGGTGCTTGGCAAGGCACCGCCCACGGACAGCCGTCCCGCGGGTCGTTCGCCGTGGTCGGGCACGGCCGGGCCGCCCTACGACGGCGGCGCGCACGCCGTCCGGCCCGTGTCGCCGAAATCACGCCCTCTTGACCACCCGATGGTGTGACTTACGCGCGCGTTGTGAACACAATGGGTAGACCACCCTGGTCTCGTGAAGAGGCGCGGTCGCCACCAGCGGCCGCGGCCGCGTGCCCGGAGTGGGCCCGAGACGGGTGTCGGCCGTGTACCGCGCGGCCGAGTGCCCGGCATCCGACGAGATATGAGGTTGCTGGTGGCTTCGTACGACGAGACCGGACCGCTGATCAACGGTCTGCTCAGCCAGGTTCCGGACTTCGACCCCGCCGAGACCGGCGAGTGGGTCGAGGCCCTCGACGGCCTGATCGACGACCGCGGGGGCCCGCGCGCCCGCTACGTCCTGCTGAACCTGCTCAAGAGGGCCCGGGAGCGCAACGTCGCCGTCCCGACCTCCCTGACGACCCCCTACGTGAACACCATCGGTGTGCACGAGGAGCCCTACTTCCCCGGCGACGAGGCGCTGGAGCGTCGCTACCGCTCGTGGATCCGCTGGAACGCCGCCGTCATGGTGACGCGGGCGCAGCGGCCCGGCATCGGCGTCGGTGGCCACATCTCCTCCTACGCGTCGGTGGCGACGCTGTACGAGGTGGGCCTGAACCACTTCTTCCGCGGCAAGGACCACCCGGGCGGCGGCGACCAGGTCTACTTCCAGGGCCACGCCTCCCCCGGCGTGTACGCGCGCGCGTTCCTCGAGGGCCGGCTCTCCGCGGACCAGCTCGACGGGTTCCGCCAGGAGAAGTCGCACCCGGGCGGCGGCCTGCCGTCGTACCCGCACCCGCGGCTCATGCCCGACTTCTGGGAGTACCCGACCGTCTCCATGGGTCTCGGCCCGGCGAGCGCGATCTACCAGGCGTGGACGGACAAGTACCTGCACAACCGCGGGATCCGCGACACGGAGCAGCAGGACGTGTGGGCTTTCCTCGGCGACGGCGAGATGGACGAGCCCGAGTCGCGCGGCATGCTCCAGCTCGCGGCGCAGCAGCAGCTCGACAACCTGACGTTCGTCGTGAACTGCAACCTGCAGCGCCTCGACGGCCCGGTGCGCGGCAACGGCAAGATCATCCAGGAGCTCGAGGCGCAGTTCCGCGGTGCGGGCTGGAACGTCATCAAGGTCATCTGGGGCCGCGAGTGGGACGTCCTGCTCAACGCGGACAAGGACCGTGCCCTGGTCAACCTCATGAACGTCACGCCCGACGGCGACTACCAGACGTACCGTGCGGAGTCCGGCGCGTTCATCCGCGAGCACTTCTTCGGCCGCGACCCGCGGACGAAGGCGCTCGTCGAGAACATGACCGACGACGACATCTGGAACCTCAAGCGCGGCGGCCACGACTACCGCAAGATCTACGCGGCCTACGCGGCGGCGCGCGCCCACACGGGCCAGCCGACCGTGATCCTCGCGCACACGGTCAAGGGCTACGCGCTCGGGCCGTCGTTCGCGGGCCGCAACGCGACGCACCAGATGAAGAAGGTCGGCCTGGCCGACCTCAAGGCGCTGCGCGACTCGCTGCGGATCCCGATCACGGACGAGGAGCTCGACGCCAACCCGTACGAGCCCCCGTACTTCCACCCGGGCCCGGACGCGCCGGAGATCCAGTACCTGCTGAACCGTCGCCAGCAGCTCGGCGGGTTCGTGCCCGAGCGCCGCTCGTCGCCGAAGCCGATCACCCTGCCCGGCGACAAGTCCTACGAGATCCTCAAGAAGGGCTCGGGCCAGCAGGAGATCGCCACGACGATGGCGTTCGTCCGCCTGCTCAAGGACCTCATCAAGGACAAGGAGTTCGGCAAGCGCGTCGTGCCGATCATCCCCGACGAGGCCCGCACGTTCGGCCTGGACTCGATCTTCCCGTCGGCGAAGATCTTCAACACCCAGGGCCAGCACTACCTCGCCGTGGACCGTGAGCTCATGCTGAGCTACAAGGAGTCCGAGGCCGGGCAGATCATGCACACCGGCATCAACGAGGCGGGCTCCGCGGCCGCCTTCCAGTCGGTCGGCACGTCCTACGCCACGCAGGGCGAGATCATGGTGCCGTTCTACATCTTCTACTCGATGTTCGGCTTCCAGCGCACCGGCGACCAGTTCTGGGCGGCGGGCGACCAGCTCACGCGCGGCTTCATCATCGGCGCGACCGCGGGCCGCACCACGCTCACGGGCGAGGGCCTGCAGCACGCCGACGGCCACTCCCCGCTCCTCGCGGGCACGAACACCGCGATCGTCCAGTACGACCCGGCGTTCGGCTACGAGATCCGGCACATCGTGCGCGACGGCATCGAGCGCATGTTCGGCCCCGGCGAGCACGGCGTGGGCGCGGACGGCCGCGACCAGAACGTCATGTACTACCTCACGGTGTACAACGAGCCGATGGTCCAGCCGGCCGAGCCGGAGGACGTGGACGTCGAGGGCATCCTCAAGGGCATCCACCGCATCGCCGTGGGCGAGGGCGACGGGCCGCGCGCCCAGATCCTCGCGTCGGGCGTCGGCGTGCCGTGGGCACTCGAGGCGCAACAGCTCCTGCGGGAGGACTGGGGCGTCGCGGCGGACGTGTGGAGCGTGACGAGCTGGAACGAGCTGCGGCGCGACGCGCTCGCCGCCGACCAGGCCGCGTTCCTCGACCCGGCCGCGCCCGCGCGCGTCCCGTTCGTCACGGAGAAGCTCTCCGGCGCCGAGGGGCCGTTCGTCGCGACGAGCGACTACGACCACCTGGTCCCCGACCAGATCCGCAAGTGGGTCCCGGGTGACTACGAGGTGCTCGGCGCCGACGGCTTCGGGTTCTCGGACACGCGCGCGGCGGCCCGCCGGCACTTCAAGATCGACGGCCCGTCCGTCGTCGTGCGCACGCTCCAGGCGCTCGCCAAGCAGGGCAAGGTCCCCGCGGACGCGTCGGCGCGCGCGATCGAGAAGTACCGCCTGATGGACGTCACCGCCGGCACGTCCGGCAACACGGGCGGCGAGGCCTGACCCTCACCGCCTGAAGACGACGACGGCCGGTCACCCTGCGGGGTGACCGGCCGTCGTCGTCTCCGGAGGTGCCCGACGCCGCGGGTCAGGTCCCGGCGCGGTGCTGCTCGGCCTGGGCGACGACGCGCTCGAGGTCGGCGCGCAGCGGCGCGACGCCCCGGGGGTCGCCGTACTCGACGAGCGACTCGAGGTGGTGGCGGGCGTCGAGAGGCCGGTCGGCCTCGATGGCGGCGAGGACGAGCTGGCGCCCGACCTCGGCCTCGTGCTCGCGGGCGCGCCAGTGGCCGACGCCGAGGCCCAGCGCCTCGACCGGCAGACCAGCGGTGCGCAGCACCTCCATGGACTGCGCGAGCGCGTGCCCCGAGGGGTCGCGCTCGGCGGCCGTCGCGAAGCGGCGCAGGGCCGCCTCCGGGTCGTCGTCGAGGGAGAGACGGCCGAGCTCCACGAGCGGGTACCACCCGCGGGGGTGCCCCGCGAGCTCCTCGGCGAGCGCCCAGACCGCGAGGTCGGCGGCGCGCTGCTTCTCGGTCTCGTCCGCCGGGGCGGCCAGGGGGTCGTCCGTGGTCGGTCCCTCGGCGGCCCGACGACGGACCAGCTCGGCCAGCGCGCGGAAGGCCCGCTCGTCGTTCGGGTCGTCGACGAGCATCGCCCGCAGCGCGTCCTCGTGGACCGTGTCGCCACGCTTCTCCCCGGACCGTGGGCGGCGCGTGCCGACGGTCGACGCGGACGTCGGCCGACGCATGAGCTGTCGAAGTCGGGGCATGAGTGCCATTCCCCGACCCTAGCGGGTCGTCCGGGTGCTCACCCAGCGACCCGGTCCCCCGACGACGCGCCGGCCGTCGCGGCGCGCGCTTTGTGGACTGTCCACAACACCGGCCGTATGCTCGGCGCGTGACGGCCACCCCCAGGACCCCGGCGACCGCGCCGGCCCCGACGAGCCCGGCCGGCAACGCGGACAACCTCCAGCGCCTGCGCGACGGCAGCGGCCTGCTCATGTCCGCCGCGCTGCGCCGCCTCGACGACGAGATCCGCTGGTACCGCGAGCTCCCGGCCGAGGACCGCTCCTACGTGGGTCTCGTCGCGCAGTCCGGCATCACGGCGTTCGTCACGTGGTACGCGGACCCGCAGGCCCCGCCGCACGGCGTGAGCGACATCTTCGCCGCGGCCCCGCCCGAGCTCACGCGCTCGATCTCGCTCCAGAACACGCTCCAGCTCGTCCGCATCGTCGTCGAGGTCGTCGAGGCGTACTCCGACCAGCTCGCGGCGCCGGGCGGGGAGCGCGACCTGCGCGAGGCCGTGCTGCGCTACTCCCGGGAGGTGGCGTTCTCCGCGGCCGAGGTCTACGCCCGCGCCGCGGAGGTCCGCGGCGCGTGGGACGCGCGCCTGGAGGCCCTCGTCGTGGACGCGCTCATCCGCGGCGACGGCGACGACTCCCTGCGGTCGCGCGTCTCGGCGCTCGGCTGGGGCGGCCACGGCTCGACCCTCGTCATGGCGGGGACGATCGCCGCGACGCTCGACGAGGTCCGGACGGCGGAGCTGCGCCGCGCGACGCGCCGGGCGGCGGGCGACGCGCTCGTGGGCATCCACGGCGACCGGCTCGTGCTCGTGCTCGGCGGCGAGGGCGACCTCCAGGCCGCGGCGGCGTCGCTCCTGCCGCGCTTCGGGCCGGGCCCGGTCGTCATCGGGCCGACGGTCCCCGGGCTCGAGGAGGCCGCGCGCTCGGCGCAGGCCGCGCTCGCGGGGCTGCGGGCCGCGCCCGCGTGGCCGCAGGCCCCGCGCCCGGTGCTCGCCGACGACCTGCTCCCCGAGCGCGTCCTCACCGGCGACACCACGGCGCGGCGCACGCTCGTCGCCCAGGCGTACCGCCCGCTCGCCGAGGCGACGGGCTCGGTGCTCGAGACGCTGTCCGCCTACCTCGGCACGGGCCGGTCGCTCGAGGCGGCGGCCCGGTCCCTGTACGTGCACCCGAACACCGTGCGCTACCGCCTGCGCAAGGTCTCCGAGATCACCGGCTGGGACCCGCTCGACGCCCGCGAGTCGTTCGTGCTCCAGGTCGCGCTCGCGCTCGGACAGCTCTCGACGGTCCGCTGAGGGGCCGGGCCCGTCCGACGCCTCCGGGGCACTCCGCCGTGTCGCCTTGTAGGTTCGGCACAACCACCCTCCGCAAGGTTGGTGCGCGTCGTGACGTGGCGCACGGGCCTGGCGTTGGCACAGTTGACGGGTGCTCGCCGTCTTGTGCCCTGGACAGGGCTCCCAGTCCCCCGGAATGCTCGCCCCCTGGCTCGAGCTGCCCGGCGTCGCCGACCAGGTCTCCGCGTTCGGCGAGGCCGCGGGCCTCGACCTGCGTGCGCACGGGACGGAGTCGGACGCCGACACGATCCGTGACACGGCTGTCGCGCAGCCGCTCATCGTCGCGTCGTCGCTCGTCGCGCTCCGCGTGATCCTCGACGGGCGCGACACCGCCGACGTCGTCGACGTGACCGCCGGGCACTCGGTCGGCGAGCTCGCCGCCGCGGCCGTCGCGGGGGCGCTGACGGACACCGGCGCGGTCGGGCTCGTCGCGCACCGCGCGCGCGCCATGGCCGCGGCCGCCGCCGCGACCCCGACCGGCATGAGCGCCGTCGTCGGGGGCGACCCCGAGGAGGTCCTCGCCGCGATCGAGGCGGCCCACCTGTGGCCCGCGAACGTCAACGGCGGGGGGCAGGTCGTCGCCGCCGGCGCCCTCGACCACCTCGCCGCGCTCGCGGAGAACCCGCCGGCGAAGGCGCGCGTCATCCCGCTCCAGGTCGCAGGTGCGTTCCACACGCCCTTCATGCAGCCGGCGCTCGAGGAGTTCGAGCCGGTCGCCGCGTCGTGGGACGTCACCGACCCGCGCCTGCCGTTCCTCTCGAACGCGGACGGCGAGTCCTACGGGACGATCGACATCGAGGGCAGCACCTACGGCAAGGCGCGGGACGTCGTCCGCCGCCTCACCGCGCAGATCGCGGCACCCGTGCGCTGGGACCTGTGCCAGGAGACCCTCGCGGAGCTCGGCGTCACCGCGCTGCTCGAGCTCGCGCCCGGGGGCGTCCTCACGGGCCTCGCCCGCCGCTCGCTCAAGGGTGTGGAGGCGGTGGCCGTGAAGTCGCCCGACGACGTCGAGGCGGCCCGCGACCTCGTCGCCCGGCACTCGGTGGCGGCCGGCGCGGCCCCGGGCGTCGACGCGTGAGCGGCGCGACCCTGCGCCAGGCCACGGGCCCGGCGCACTCGCGCATCCTCGCGATCGGCGGGGTGCGCGGCGAGAACATCGTGACGAACGACGACATCGCCGGCCCGATCGACTCCTCCGACGAGTGGATCCGCCAGCGCACCGGGATCGTCACGCGCCGTCGTGCGGGCGCCGACGTGGACGTCCTCGACCTCTCCGAGGCCGCGGCGCGCGACGCGCTCGCCCGGGCGGGCCTGCAGGGCGCCGACGTCGACGCGGTGATCGTCTCGACGGTCACGTACTTCCACCAGACCCCCGCCGCCGCGGCGGTGCTCGCCGAGCGCCTCGGCGCGACGCCCGCCGCCGCGTTCGACGTGTCCGCCGCGTGCGCGGGCTACGCCTACGCCATCGCGCAGGCCGACGCCCTCGTGCGCGCCGGCATCGCGACCCACGTGCTCGTGGTCGGGGCGGAGAAGATGAGCGACTTCATCGACCCGACCGACCGCTCGATCTCGTTCCTCCTGGGCGACGGCGCCGGCGCCGCGATCGTCGGGCCGTCCGACACCCCGGGCATCGGCCCGACGGTGTGGGGCTCCGACGGCGGCAAGGCGCAGGCGATCCGCCAGACGCACGCGTGGTCGGACCTGCGCGAGGACCCCTCGCTCGGGTGGCCCACGCTGCGCCAGGACGGTCAGAGCGTGTTCAAGTGGGCCGCGTTCCAGATGGCCCCCGTCGCCGCCAAGGCGATGGCCGAGGCCGGGGTCGCCCCGGCCGACATCGGCGCGTTCGTGCCGCACCAGGCGAACATGCGGATCATCGACCAGATGATCAAGCAGCTCGAGCTCCCCGCGTCCGTCGCGGTCGCCCGGGACATCGCGGAGACCGGCAACACGTCGGCCGCCTCGATCCCCCTCGCGACCCGGCGCCTGCTCGACGAGGGGCAGGTCCGCTCCGGCGACCTCGCCCTCCAGATCGGGTTCGGCGCCGGGCTCGTCTACGCGGCGCAGGTGGTCGTCCTGCCGTAGGGGAGAATCACCCTGGACGGACGGCCGCCCTCCTCGCGGGGAGGACCCACGCCGTCGGCGGACCCGTCCGTCGCGCGCACCCGTCTGACGAAGTACCGCCCGGCACACCCACCGGGCACCGCCACCGGGACCGGTCGCCGCCGGCCCCACGACAAGGAGAAACCATGGCCTACACCGAGCAGGAAGTCCTCGCCGGCCTCGCGGAGATCGTCGCCGAGGAGACGGGTCTGCCGACCGACGCCGTCGCGCTCGAGAAGTCCTTCACCGACGACCTCGACATCGACTCGCTGTCGATGATGACGATCGTCACCCACGCCGAGGACAAGTTCGGGGTCCGCATCCCGGACGACGAGGTCAAGAACCTCACGACGGTCGGCGACGCCGTGTCCTTCATCACGGGCGCCCAGGCCTGAGCACGCCCCGCCTGCCTCGCAGGCCTGCGGGCGGGCCGGCGTCACCCACGCCGGCCCGCCCGTCCTCCCCGCCCCCGCCGCAACCCCCGAGGAGCACCATGTCCGCCGCTACTGAAGTCGTCGTCACCGGCCTCGGCGCCACCACGCCGCTCGGCGGCGACGTGCCCTCCACCTGGGCCGCGGCACTGGCCGGCGAGTCCGGCGCGCGCACGCTCGAGAACGACTGGGCGGAGCGCTACGAGATCCCGGTGACGTTCGCCGCGACGATCAAGGTCGACCCGGCCGAGGTCCTCGCACGCCCCGAGATCAAGCGCATGGACCCCTCCACGCAGTACGCGATCATCGCCGCGCGCGAGGCGTGGGCGGACGCGGGCAGCCCCGAGGTCGACGGCGACCGGCTCGGCACGGTCGTGTCGTCCGGCATCGGCGGCATCTGGACCACGCTCGACGGCTGGGACACGCTGCGGGAGCGCGGCGCGCGCCGCATGCTGCCCATGACGGTGCCCATGCTCATGCCGAACTCCCCCACCGCGTACGTCTCGCTCGAGCTCGGTGCGCGGGCTGGTGCCCACGCCCTCGTCTCCGCGTGCGCGTCCGGCGCCGAGGCGATCGGCTACGGCGTCGACATGATCCGCGCGGGCCGTGCGGACGTCGTCGTCGCCGGCGGCACCGAGGCCACGATCCACCCGATGCCGATGGCGGCCTTCGCCGCCTCGCGCACGCTCTCGCTGCGCAACGACGACCCGCAGGGTGCGTCGCGCCCGTACGACGTCGACCGCGACGGCTTCGTCATCGGCGAGGGCTCGGGCGTCGTCGTCCTCGAGAGCGCGGAGCACGCCGCGGCCCGCGGGGCCCGCGTCTACGCGCGGCTCGCCGGCGTCGGGCTGTCCTCCGACGCCTACCACATCACCTCGCCCGACCCGGAGGGCCGGGGCCAGGTCGCGGCGATGCGCCGCGCGCTCGAGGAGGCCGGGGTCACCGGTCGGGACGTCGTGCACGTCAACGCGCATGCGACCTCGACCAAGGTGGGCGACCTCACCGAGACGCGCTCCATCCGCTCGCTCCTGGGCGACGACGCCGACCACGTGCTGCTCTCGGCCACGAAGTCGATGACCGGCCACCTCCTCGGCGGTGCCGGCGCGCTCGAGTCGATCTTCACGATCAAGGCCGTCGCCGAGCTCCTCGCTCCCCCGACGATCAACGTCGCGAACCCCGACCCGGAGCTCCAGGTGCCGCTCGTGCGCGACACGCCCGCGCCGCTGCCGGGCGGCGACGTGGTCGCGATCAACAACTCGTTCGGCTTCGGGGGCCACAACGTCGCCCTCGCCGTGGCCAGCGTCTGACCAGGCGCCACGACGACGCGAAGGGCGCCTCCCGGGTCTCCGGGAGGCGCCCTTCGTGGTCCCTGCCGACGGGCGTGCGTGAGCAGTCCCCGCGGCGCGGCGTCGGTGGGCGTCAGCCGACGCGGTGCAGCCAGCGCACCGGCGCGCCGGCACCGGCGTAGCGGAACGGCTCGAGCTCGTCGTCCCAGGCCTTGCCGAGTGCGAGGTGGAGAGCGTCGCGCATCGCCCACGGCTCGCTCACCTGCTCGAGCGCGGCGCGGATCCGGTCCTCGGGCACGACGATGTTCCCGTGCACGTCCGTCTGGGCGTAGAAGATGCCGAGGTCGGGCGTGTGGGACCAGCGACCGCCGTCGACGCCGTGGCTGGGCTCCTCGGTGACCTCGTACCGCAGGTGGGACCATCCGCGCAGCGCGGAGGCCAGCCTGGCGCCCGTCCCCTGCGGCCCCTGCCACGAGTACTCGGCCCGGTAGAGGCCGCGCGCGGCGGGCTGCTCGGTCCAGTCGAGCGACACGCGCACGCCGAGGACGTTGCCCGCGGCCCACTCCATGTGCGGGCACAGAGCACGCGGTGCTGAGTGCACGTAAAGAACACCGCGGGTGATGGCACCGGCCATGTCTGCCTCCCTAGGTCGAGGTTTCGTCTTCCCCAACGTCCTCACCCAGGGCGGGTCCACAGCGCTCGCACAGGTGTCGCGGCGTGTCTCGTGCTCATCTTGCACGACATCGCGCGTGCGCGCGAGAGATCGGGCGGGCGTGCCCGGGACCGACCGGGCACACCCGTGTCAGAGGTGCTCGCGCAGCTCGCGCATCGCCTTCTTGCGCACGGCCCGGTCGAGGCGGTCCAGGTAGAGCATGCCGTCGAGGTGGTCGCACTCGTGCTGGAGGCACCGGGCCATGAGCTCGGTGCCCTCGACCACGACCTCGTTGCCGTCGAGGTCGGTGCCCACCACGCGCGCGTACCAGGCGCGGCGCGTCGGGTACCAGAGGTCGGGGACCGAGAGGCAGCCCTCGTCGCCGTCCTGGTAGTCGTCGGACAGCTCGACGATGCGGGGATTGAGCACGTACCCGATCTCGTCGTCGATGTTCCACGAGAACGCCCGGAGGTTGACGCCGATCTGGTTGGCGGCGAGCCCCGCGCGGCCCTCGTGGTCGACCGTCTCGACGAGGTCGGCGACGAGAGAGCGCACCCGGTCGTCGATGGTGGTGATCTCGTCGCAAGGGGTGCGGAGCACGGGGTCCGGGATGGTCCGGATCTCTCTCATCGCCATGGTCACCATTCTTCCATGCGCGCGGCGTCGTCCGGCCGTCGTCCCCAGCCCCGCACCAGGGCGCGTGTCACATCCGCGCGTACCGCGCCCGCGCGAACGAGTAGAGCCCGTAGGCCGCGAACCCCAGGCCGACGGCGACGAGGAGGACGACCCCGAACGGCTGCGCCGCGAGCGTGGCGAACGCGCTGTCGAGACCGCCCGCCTGCTCCGGGTCGTGCTGGACGGCGGCGACGACGAACAGCACCCCCAGCACGCCGAGCGCGACGCCCTTGGCGATGTACCCGACCTGCCCGAGCGTCACGACGGCGCGTCCCAGGTGCCCGCCGGTCCCGCCCTCGAGGTCCTCGAGGAACTTCTTCCGCCATCCCTTGAGGACGTGGTAGACGCCACCGGCGACGATGCCGACGCCGACCGCACCGACGAGGAGCACACCGCCGGGCTTCTCCATGAGGGTCGCGGTCATGCTCTCCTCCTGGCCGGAGCCACCGGCGGACCCGGTCACGACCTGGAGGGCGATCACCCCGAGCGCCAGGTAGAGGACGGCCTTGCCCGCCGCCTTGAGCCGGTCGGACGTCTCGCCCGCGCCGCTCAGCGCGACGGTGATCTGCCACAGGGCGAGCGCCGCGAACGCGACGACGGCGAACCAGAGCAGCGCGGTACCGCCCGGCGTCTGCGCGATGGCCGTGAGCGCACCGGTCTGGTCGGCCTGCTCGCTGGAGGCCGAGCCGGTCGCCACCTGCACGGCCAGGACGCCGACGACGAGGTGGAGCAGACCGCTCACCGCGTAGCCCGCGCGGGCCAGGAGCTCCAGGGTCTTGCTACCGCGTGCGCCGCGTGCTGCCGCCTTGCCGGTCGAGCTCATGCTCGCTGCCACAGGACCTCCTCGGTCGTCGGGACGCCGCCCCCACCGCGCCGCCGGGTTCTCCGGCCCGCACACGGTGCCAGAACTGCGGGCGCTGCGCACGCCGGGCGCCCATCTCGGGCCTCGTTGATCACGATTCGGTAACGTGCCCCGGATGCCGACGCAGACTCCTCGCCTCGCCGTGCTCGACGGACTCCGGTTCGCCGCCGCGGCCGCGGTGCTCGTGTACCACTTCGTCGCCGTCAACCACCACGCGTGGGGCGAGCGCACGAGCACCTCCCTCCCCGGCGCGCAGGCTGTCACCGCCTACGGGTCCTTCGGGGTCCAGCTCTTCTTCGTCGTCAGCGGCTTCGTCATCCTCATGACCGCCTGGGGCCGCGACGTGCGCGGCTTCGTCGCGTCGCGCGCCGGGCGGCTCTTCCCCGCCTACTGGGCCTCGGTGCTGCTCACCGTGGTCCTGCTGGCGCTCGTCGTCCCCGGGCGGCGCGACGTCGACCTGCCGCAGGCGGCGGCCAACCTCACCATGGTCCAGCGCGCGTTCGGCATCCCCGATCTCGAAGCCGTCTACTGGACGCTCTGGTCCGAGCTGCGGTTCTATGTCCTTGTCGGCGTGCTCGTCGCCGTCGGCCTCACCCGGGCGCGGGTCCTCGCGTTCGTCGTGCTGTGGCCCGTCGCCGGCGCGATCGCCACCCAGACCGGCTCCGAGCTGCTCGCGACGGTGCTCGTCGCCCCCGACGCCCCGCTCTTCGCGGGCGGCATGGTGCTCTACCTGCTGACCCGCGAGCGCCGGTCCCCCGTCCTCTGGCTCGCGCTCACGCTGAACGTGCTCCTCGGTGCGGCGCTCTCCGGCCGGATCCAGTCCGGGCGCATCGAGAACAGCACCGACGTCGTCGTCTCGCCCACCGCATGGTGGGTCGCGATCGTCGTGTGCTTCGCGCTCGTCGCCGCGGCGACGCTCACGCCGCTCGCCCGCGTCTCCTGGGGCTGGCTCACCGCGCTCGGCGCCCTCACGTACCCGCTCTACCTCGTGCACTCGTCCTGGGGGCGGTGGGTCATCGAGTCCGTGCACCCGTACCTCTCGCGCGCCGCGACCCTCGCGGTCGCGGTCGCGGTGTGCCTCGCCCTCGCCTGGGTGATCCACCGCGCCGTCGAGCGCCCGCTCGGGCCCCGGCTGCGCCACGCCCTCGACCGCGACCTGCGCCGCGACCTCGACCGCCCGTCCCACGCCGCCGCCGCCGCCGGGAGCGCTCAGGGTGAGCCGGTCGCCGCGAGGTAGTCGCGCAGCACCACCGCCTGGTTGTGCTCCTCGTCCTTCGCCCCGTACACCAACGTCACCACCGGGTGCTGCCCGACGACGTCCCGCAGCTCCGCGACCGCCTCGCCGTGGGCGTCGAGCTCGGCGCGGTACCGCTCGGCGAACTCGTCGAACAGCCCTTCCTCGTGGTGGAACCAGCGCCGCAGGTCCGTCGACGGCGCGACGTCCTTGAGCCACAGGTCGACGTGCGCCGCCTCCTTGCTCACGCCGCGCGGCCACAGGCGGTCGACGAGCACGCGGAACCCGTCCTGCTCCTCGGCCGACTCGTACACGCGCTTGGTCCGTACCGTCATGAGGCCATGACACCGCGCGCACGCTCGCGCCGCACGCGCGACGCGGGAGGGTGCCCCGTGCAGGACTTGAACCCGCGACCGAGAGATTATGAGTCTCCTGCTCTGACCAGCTGAGCTAACGGGGCGCGCGGGCGAGCATACCGCCCGTGCGGCAGGCGGTCGGAGAGCCGCTACGGTGGGGACGTGTCCTGGTTCCGCCGTCCCGCGCTGCCCGACCCTGTCCGTCGTGCGCTCGACCTCCCGGCCACCGACCGCGTCCTCGCGTCGGCCGAGCTCGCCGACGGTTCGTGGGCCGTCGCGACGCGGGCCGGGCTCCTCACGAGCGACGCCGGAGGGACGACCGTCGACCGGCACCTCTGGTCGGACGTCGACCGGGCGGGGTACGACCCGGAGAGCGCGACGATCACCGTCACGTGGGTCGACGGCGCCCCTCCCCTGGCCCTGCGCCTCGCCGACCCGCGCCGCACGTCTCTCGCGCAGACGCTGCGCGAGCGCGTGCAGTCGTCGGTCGTGCTCTCGGAGACCGTGACGTTCGCCGCAGGCCTCACCGCGCGCGTCGCCGTGCGGCGGGACGCGGACGGCGAGCTCTTCTCGCAGGTCGTCGCCGACCCCGGACTGGACCTGACGGACCCGGAGGTCGAGGCACGGGTCGACGCGGCCGAGGGTCGGGTCCGGTCGGCGTCCGGACTACCCCTCTGAGCCTGCTAGAGTTTTCCCCGGTCGCTGCGGTGCAAACCGCAACGTCCATGGTCGATCCCGCGTAGCTCAGCTGGCAGAGCATCCGACTGTTAATCGGACGGTCGTAGGTTCAAGTCCTACCGCGGGAGCCCTCAAGTTCGGCCCCGGATCGCATTGCGGTCCGGGGCCGAACCTCTTGCCTCTCGAAGGCGAAGCTCCCAGCGGCGCGAGAGCGTTCAACTTCTCCGAGCGCGCGTCGACGCGTCCGCGCCGCTCGCGCGGGGTGGCTTGATCGAGTCCGCCGGGGTCAGGCGATCTCGCCCTCGCGCAGCGTGCGGCGCTCGGCCTCGACGGCGAGGAGGGCGGCGAACGCCTCCTGGTACGCGGCGAGGTCGACCGACGGGTCGAGGCGCTGGAGCCGGCTCTTCGCGTCGGCGACGCGGCGAGTAAGGCCCAGGTCGACGAGGCCGCGCACGACGCCCGCGACGTAGCCGCCGACGACGTTCTCCCGGTCCTCGGGCAGGGGTGCGACGGCGAGCTCGGTCACGAGGCCGCGCACGGGCTCGGCGGCCTGCTCGACGACGGCCTCGACCCAGTGCCCGGCGCCGAGCGACCTGCCTTCGCGCACGCCACCCGCGGCGCGGATCGCGGCGTGGACGGCGCGCCAGGCCGGGACGGCGAACGCGTCCTCGCCCAGGTCGTCGAACATCGGCGGCACGTGCTGGGGGTACTGGAGGACGGCGGCGAGCGCGAGACGTTCCCGGCGGGCGACGGGGTCGCGCGGGTCGGGCAGGGGCAGCGCGGGGACCTCGGGCTCGGGCGACCGGGGCTCGGCACCGGGGCGGGCGTCGTCGGACCGCGTGGTCCGCACGGGCCCGGGTGCGCTGCCGCGCTTGGCGGCCGCGGCGACCTCGCGCCGGACGCGCTCCGCGTCGGTGCCGATCCAACCGGCGAGCATGCGCGCGTACTCGGGCCGCAGCGCCGTGTCGCGGATGCCGGCGACGACGGGCGCGGCCGCTCGCAGGGCGCCGACGCGCCCTTCGGCGGTGTCGAGGTCGAACGACGCGAGCGTGGTCCGGATGACGAACTCGAAGAGCGGCTGGCGACCGTCGACGAGCGCACGCACCGCGTCCGGCCCGCGCGCCATGCGCAGCTCGCAGGGGTCCATGCCGCTCGGCTCGACGGCGACGAACGTCTGGGCGTAGAAGCGCTGGTCCTCGCCGAACGCCCGCACGGCCGCCTTCTGGCCCGCGGCGTCGCCGTCGAACGTGAAGACGACCTCTCCCCCGACGGACGCGCCCGACGCGAGCTGCATGCCGCCGCCCGCGGTCGTGTCGCCGAGGAGGCGCCGGACGATGCGCGCATGGTCCGAGCCGAACGCCGTACCGCACGTCGCGACGGCGGTCGTCACGCCGGACAGGTGCGCGGCCATGACGTCCGTGTACCCCTCGACGACGACGACGCGCTTCTGCTTCGCGATCTCGCGCTTAGCCAGGTCGATGCCGTAGAGCACGTGCGACTTCTTGTAGAGCGTGGTCTCGGGGGTGTTGAGGTACTTGGGGCCCTGGTCCTCGTCGTAGAGGCGGCGGGCGCCGAACCCGATGATCTCGCCCGTCACGTCGCGGATGGGCCACATGAGGCGGCCGCGGAACCGGTCGTAGATGCCGCGCTGGCCCTGGCTCATGAGGCCGGAGGCGACGAGCTCCGCCTGCGTGAAGCCGCGGCCCTGGAGGTGGCGCTGGAGGTTGTCCCAGCCGGTGGGCGCGTACCCGACGCCGAAGTGCTCGGCGTCGGCCCGCTCGAAGCTGCGCTCGGCGAGGAACGCGCGCGCGGCCTGGGCGCCCGGGGCGAAGAGCTGCTCGGAGAAGTACTGGGCAGCGACGCGGTGCGCCTCCAGCAGCCGCTGGCGGCGGCCGGGCTCCTCGCGCGGGCGCTGCGGGCCGCCGGAGTCCTCGTAGCGCAGCTGGATGCCGATGCGGTCCGCGAGGTACTCGACGGCCTCGACGAAGGTCAGGCCGTCGATCTTCTGCACGAACGAGATGACGTCGCCGCCCTCGCCGCACCCGAAGCAGTGCCAGCGCCCGACGCCGGGGCGTACGTGGAACGACGGCGAGCGCTCGTCGTGGAACGGGCACAGGCCCTTGAGCGAGCCGACGCCGGCGGTCTTGAGGGTGACGTGCGCGGAGACGATCTCGTCGATCCGCGCGCGGTCGCGGACGGCTTCCACGTCCTCGCGTCGAATCAGGCCTGCCACGAGGCGAGTCTATGCGCCCCGGACCGGCCCGGCGGGTGCCCCGGCGGCGGCGTCCGTCACCTCCGTCCCGGTCCCCGCCGTCGCCCCCACGAGGGCCGCGCGCGACGCCGCGCAGCGGCGCGCGTACGCGCCCGGGGTGACGCCCGTCGCGCGCGCGAAGTCCGCCCCGAGGTGGGCCTGGTCGTAGTAGCCGACGGCGGTCGCGAGCGCCGCGAGGTCCTGGCCCGGGTCCGCCGCCAGGAGGTCCGCGGCGAGGTGCACGCGGTGCCGCTGGAGCACCCACTTGGGGCTCACGCCGACGGACGCGGCGAACAGCCGCTGCAGCGAGCGCGCGGACGTGCCGACGACCTCCGCGAGGTCCCCGACGCCCGCCCCCGGCCCGAGCTCGCCGCCGACGAGCGCGGCGAACGCTCGCGCGACCCGGTCGAGGTCGCGCGTCGCACGGGGTGTGCGGACCCGCTCGGCCCGGGCGCGCAGCAGGGGCTCGACCGTCCGCGCGGCCTCCTCGTCGCGGCCCGCGACCGCGAGGGCGAGGGCCGCGGCGCCGGTACGCTCCGCCGTCGGGCCGAGCAGCGCCGCGGCCGGGACCTGCACGCCCGAACGCACGGCGTCCGGGTGGCCCAGCAGCACCCGGAAGGCGCCCGGCCGGAGCTTGGTGCCCACGACGGCGCCCGACCCGGTCAGGGTGCGCTCGAACAGCCCGGGCGGGATGCCGTGCGCGACGTACCCCGGCTCCTCGGCGACGACGTTCGCGACCGGGTGGGGCACGAGGACCTGCGTGAACTCCGCGCCGGGCGGCAGGTCCCACCGCACGACCCAGTGCCGCTCCACCAGGTCCGCGAGATCGGGGGCGGGCTCGACGCGCACGAGTTCGAAGCCGCGGCGCGCGGCTGCCGGGTCGACGAGACCGCGGACGGACGTCGTCGGGCGCCGGGGCCCCACGGGGGCACCGGGACCGGCGGGTTCGAACACCTGTCGCATTCCTCCAAGACTGGCACGGCCCGCCGACACGAGCATGGGGGGGACGGCCCGTCCCCGGTGGGCGGGGAACCACGAGGAGGAGGACACCATGGAGATGTCGGCACTGCACCCCAACGTCACGGTGAGCGGCGCGCGCGAGGCGATCGCGTTCTACGAGGCCGCGCTCGGCGCCGAGGTGGTCGACACGATCACGGCGGGCGACGCCGTCATCCACTCCGACCTGCGGCTCGTCTCCCCGGCGGGGACCAGCACGTTCACCGTCGCGGAGGCGTTCCCGCCGGACTCGGTCGCGCCGGAGCCCGGCGCACCGACGCACGCGTCGTTCACCGTCCCGGTCGAGGACGCCGACGCCGCGTACGCGCGGGCGCTCGCGGCCGGCGCGTCGAGCCTCGCGGAGCCGTCGGACTGGTTCGAGGGGTTCCGCCAGGCGGCGGTGCGCGACCCGTTCGGGCACCGCTGGTACTTCGCGACCGTCGCGGACTCCGTCACGGCCGAGGACGTGCAGCGCGCGAGCGACGCGTGGGTCGCGGAGCGCGGCTGACCCGGCCCGTGCGCCCGTCGGTCAGGCGGGCGGGCGCACGAGCCGCGCGTGGAGCTGCATCGCGGAGACGTCGGTGAGCGACGCGACCTGGTCGATCACCACGCGCAGGCGGGCGGCGTCGTCGGGCGCCGCCTCCCAGTCCGCCGCGAACGACGGCTCGAGCGCGACGGGCGCTCGGTCGCCCAGGACGTGCACCAGGTCGGCGATCACCTCGCGCTGGCGCTGGTAGAGCGGCTCCTGCTCGCGCGGCGCCATGACGTACGCGACCGCGACGCCCTTGAGCACGAGGATCTCGGCGACCGTCTCGTCCGGCACGACGAGACGCGCCGCGTACCGCGTCAGCGGGCCGTCCCCGAACAGCGCGCGCGTCGCGTCCTGGGCCGCACCCGTGAACCGGCCGATGAGCTGGCTCGTCGCGTCCTTGAGCGCGGCGAGCGCGCGGCGCGACCCGTCGAACCCGGTCACCAGGTGGCCGGTGGCCTGGAGCCGCGTGATCGCGGCGTCGAGCGCCGCCTCGTCGTACGCGGTGCCGTACCAGGAGTGGACGGCACGCACGACGCGCGCACGCTCGTCGGGGTCGTCGAGCACGGCGAGCTCGATGCGCCCGCCGACGACGGCGTCCTCGACGTCGTGCACGGAGTACGACACGTCGTCCGCGAGGTCCATGACCTGCGCCTCGAGGCACTTCACCTGGGCGGGTGCCCCGGCGCGCAGCCAGTCGAACACCGGGCGGTCGTCCTCGTAGACGCCGAACTTGTGGGTGGGCCGGCCGTCCGCGCGCAGCGGCGCCTCCCCCGCGCCCCACGGGTACTTGACGCTCGCGTCGAGGCTCGCGCGCGTGAGGTTGAGCCCGTACGACCGGCCGTCCTCCACGACCTTGGGCTCGAGCCGCGTGAGGAGGCGCAGCGTCTGCGCGTTGCCCTCGAACCCGCCGACGTCGACCGCGAGGTCCGCGAGCGCCCGCTCGCCGTTGTGCCCGAACGGCGGGTGCCCGAGGTCGTGCGCGAGGCACGCGGTGTCGACGATGTCCGGGTCGCAGCCGAGCGCCTTGCCGATCTCGCGACCCACCTGCGCGACCTCGAGCGTGTGCGTGAGCCGGGTGCGGACGAAGTCGTCGCTGCCCGGCCCGAGCACCTGCGTCTTGGCGCCGAGGCGGCGCAGCGCCGACGAGTGCACGATGCGGGCGCGGTCGCGCTCGAACGGTGTGCGGGCCCGGGACTTCGCGGACTCGACGAACCACCGCTCGGTGTCGGCGTCGGAGTACGACGCCGTGCCCTCCTCGCCGCGCGCCGGGCGCGGGCCGGTCCCCACGACCGCGGGGTCGAACGCCTGCTGCTCGAACGTCTGCACGGGCCCCAGCGTAACGACGCCGGTCACGACGTGGCGGACGGCGTGCGCGCCGTCGCGGGCGTACCCTCCCGCGTATGGGTGCAGCGCGTGCGCTCGAGCTGCGGGCCGTCACCGTCGACGGCCTGGTCGAGGTCGTCCCGTACGTGGACGGCCGGTCGCTCGTGGACGTCGTCGGACGGTTCGAGTCGGCGCGCGGGTACTCCCCCGCGGGCGCGTACGGCGGGCTGGTCCCCGCGTTCTTCCGCTACGGCGACGCCGCGCACCAGTGGTACGGCCGCGGGCGCGTGCCCGCGGGCGGGCGGGCGTGGGTGCTCGCGTGCGACTGCCACGAGGCGGGCTGCTGGCCGTTCGAGGTGGCCGTGGCCGCCGACGCGACCACCGTCACGTGGCGCGACCTCACGCAGCCGTTCCGCCCCGAGTGGGACTACTCCGCGCTCGGCCCGTTCACGTTCGACCGCGCGCAGTACGACGACGCGGTGCGCGCGGTCGCGCACCTGTTCGGCTAGGTGCGTGTCTAGGGCAGCCGCCACACCCCGACGGCCGCACCGTCGCCCGAGAGCCGCGCGCCGCCGTCGTGCGGGGCGAGGTCCAGCGCGCCGTGCAGCCGCTCGGGCTCCCCGCGCCCCACGAGCGCGGGGTGCAGCGTGACGCCGTCCCACGGCGCGCGGGCGAGCGCGACGAGGACGCGCTCCTCGGGCGTCTCCCGGAGGTAGACGAGGGCGTCGTCGGCGACGTGCACCCAGCGCAGGCCGCCGCGGCGCAGCGCGTCCGAGCCGCGCCGCACCGCGATCAGCGCCCGGTACAGGTCGAACGTCGCGCCGTCCCAGCGCGCGCCGCCTGCGCCCGCGGCGCCCCCGTCGTCCCACGGCATGGTCGCGCGCGCGTGCTCGCCGTTGAGACCGGTGAGCCCCACCTCGTCGCCCGCGAAGACGACGGGCGTGCCGGGGTAGGTGAGCAGGAGCGTCGCGGCGACCTCGACCATCTCCCGCGAGCCGACGATCGAGCGCAGCCGCGGGGTGTCGTGCGAGCCGAGCATGTTCCACTGCGACGCGGTCACGCGCCAGGGCAGCACGGCGTCGAACTCGCGCATCGTCTCCACGACCGCCGGTCCGGCCCGGCGCGGCGTGCGCACGGGCAGCCCGAGGTAGGGCACGGGCGAGTGCGCGGGAGACAGCCAGGTCCACGCCGGGCGCGTGAACGCCGAGTAGTTCATGTTCGCGTGCCAGCCGTCGCCCGCGAGGTCGCCGGACGCGTCGTGGAAGTGCTCGGCGACGAGGGCGGCCTCCGGGTTCACGCTCCGCATCGTCGTGCGCAGGCGCCGCGCGACGTCGAGCGTGCGGTCCTCGGCGCCGAAGCGGCCGGTCATGTTCGCGACGTCGATGCGCCACCCGTCGAGACCGAACGGCTCGCGCAGGTAGCGCCCGACGACGGACCCGGGCCCGTCGATCATGCGCGCCCCGAGCTCGGCCGAGCCGTACGACAGCTTCGGCAGCGACGCGTGCTCGAGCCAGCCCACGTACCCGGGCTCGCCGTCGGTCCAGTAGTAGAAGTCACGCTCCGGCGCGCCGGGGTCCGCGAGCGCCCGCGCGAACCACTCGTGCCCGGCGCCCGTGTGGTTCGTCGTGAGGTCGCCCATGACGCGCAGCCCGCGCGCGTGCGCGGCGCGGATCAGCGACGCGTACGCCGCGTCACCGCCGAGCAGCGGGTCGACGTGGTCGAACGAGCTCGCGTCGTAGCGGTGGTTGGAGCGCCCCGGGAAGACAGGGGTGGTGTAGAGGGTCGTGACGCCGAGCGCCACGAGGTGGTCGAGCCGCTCCTCGACCCCGGCGAGGTCGCCCCCGTAGTACTGCGTGCCGACGTCAGGCCCCGCGCCGTGCGGCTCGTCGTCCCAGGCCGCGGGGACGGCCCACTCGGGGAGCGGACGCCCGTCGGCCGCGGCCGAGCGCGCGAACCGGTCCGGGAAGACCTGGTACAC
This sequence comes from Cellulosimicrobium sp. 4261, assembly GCF_040546915.1. Classification (NCBI taxonomy): domain Bacteria; kingdom Bacillati; phylum Actinomycetota; class Actinomycetes; order Micrococcales; family Promicromonosporaceae; genus Cellulosimicrobium; species Cellulosimicrobium sp. 4261. The sequence continues at coordinate 256,359 of NZ_JBEPOQ010000005.1, read as the reverse complement.
GACGCCGTCGCGCATCCACGCGGGCGCGCCCTCGTGGACGGTGAGGCGGAAGTCCGCGGCGTCGGGCACGTCGCGGTCCCACACCCCGCGGCCGTTGAGCCAGCGGTAGCCGCGCTCGCCCTCGTCGAGGAAGAACCGGTACCCGGTCTCCGGGTTGTGCACGAGCACCTCGGCGACGTACCAGTCCTCGTGCTCGTCCGAGCGGTCGAGGCGCGCCGGGGCGAGGCGCGGCTCGCCGTCGCGCACGGTGCGCAGCCACACGTCGCGCACGCCGGCCGACCGGGGCACGCGCACGCGGACGGGGACCGTGTCCCCGAGGGCGGGGACGCCCTCGGGGACGTACAGCGCCGAGCCGTCGTGGTGCGGGACGGGGGTCACGACGTCGTGCACGCGGTCAGCCCTTCACGGAGCCGGCCGTGAGGCCGCCCACGATGTACTTCTGCAGGTAGAGGAACAGGGCGAGCACGGGCAGCGCCGAGATGACGGCACCGGCCGTGAAGAGGCCCCAGTTGGCCTCCTTGAGCGACGACACCCACCCGTACAGCCCGACGGCGAGGGTCCAGTTGCTCTCGGACGACAGGACGATGCGCGCGATGATGAACTCGCCGAACGTGCTGATGAACGACAGCAGCGCGACGACGGCGAGGATCGGCGCGACGAGGCGCAGGATGATCGTCCAGTAGATCTGCGTGTGGGTCGCGCCGTCGATCTTCGCGGCCTCGTCGAGCTCGCGCGGCACGGTGTTGAAGAACCCGTACATGAGGAACGTGTTCACGCCCAGGGCGCCACCGAGGTACACCGCGACGAGCGCGATCTTGCTGTTGAGGCCGAGGACCGGCACGACGTTCCCCAGCGAGATGAGCAGCAGGAAGATCGCGACGAACGCGAGCATCTGCGGGAACATCTGGATGATCAGCAGGGACGTCAGTCCGGCGCGCCGGCCGCTGAAGCGGAACCGGGAGAACGCGTACGCCGCCGCCGCGCCCATGAGCACGGTCCCGACCGACGTCGCGACCGCGATGACGAGCGTGTTGCCCATCCACGTCCAGAACATCGTGGTGCCGAGCTGGGCGTAGTTCGCGGTGCTCACGTCGGAGAAGAGCGAGTTGGAGCCGGTGAGCGTCCCGTTCTCCGACAGCGACGCCGACAGGACGTACACGAGCGGGAACGCGGCGTAGACGACGGCGATCACGCCGACGACGTGCCGCCAGCCCAGCTCGGAGAACCAGCGCCCCGGGCGCATGCGGTTCCGGGGCGCCGGGGCGGCCGTGCCGCCGACGACGGGGGGTGCCTGGGTGGTCGCCATGTCAGCTGATCTCCTCGAACTTGCGCGTGCTGCGGAAGGCGATGGCCGAGATCGTCCCCACGATGACGAAGATGACGATCGACAGGGCGCTCGCGAGCCCGAAGTCCTTCTGCGCCGAGCCGTCGACGCCGGAGATCGAGTACACCATCGAGATGAGGATGTCCGTGTGGCCGAGCGGCACGGACGCGTCGGCGAAGCGTGGCCCGCCCCCGGTGAGCATGTAGATCAGGGTGAAGTTGTTGAAGTTGAAGGCGAACGACGAGATGAGCAGCGGCGCCGTCGAGATGAGCAGCAGCGGCAGCGTGATCGCGCGCCACGTGGTCCAGCGGCCGGCGCCGTCGATCTTCGCGGCCTCCATGACGTCTGACGGCAGCGACTGCAGCGCGCCCGTGCAGATGAGGAACATGTACGGGAAGCCCAGCCACAGGTTCACGCCGAGCACGGACAGCTTGGCCAGCCAGGGGTCGGTGAGCCACGGGATGTGCGCGCCGCCCAGGATCACCTCGTTGATGAACCCGAACCGCGTGTTGAGCAGCCCGGACCACAGCAGCGCCGCGAGGAAGCCCGGGATCGCGTACGGCAGGATCATCAGCGTCCGGTAGACCTTGCGCCCGCGCATCCGCGTGTCGTTGAAGACGATCGCGAGGAACAGGCCCAGCAGGAACGTCGTGGCGACCGAGCCGATCGCGAACACGAACGTCCACAGCAGGATCTTGACGAACGGCTGGGCGTAGCGGGCGTCCGAGAACGCGGTGACGAAGTTGTCGAGGCCGACCGGGACGCGCCAGCCGACCGCGAGGGTCGAGCCGTCGGGCGCCTGGAACTGGCCCTCGTCGTTCGGCGTGTAGACCGTGCCCGTCGTCGTGTCGGTCATCGTGTCGGCCGCCGCGTCCCACTCGAGGGCGGACGTGTACACGTAGCCGGTGCGCGCGTCGGTGGTGCGGATCGAGCCGTCCTCGGGGTCGTCCGAGACGGGGACGCGCAGCTCGGTCACCTCGGCCTGGCGCTGCAGCACCTGGTCGCGTGGCAGGACCGTGTAGCCGGGGACCTCGGTCGCGCGGCCGTCCTCGACCGTCGCGCCGTCGACGACCGACAGCGGCCGCTCGGCGGTGCCGGCCTCGACCTCGCCGTCGTCGGTGACGACCGCGAAGCCGAGCGCGTCGCCGTCCTCGACGACGGTCAGCGCGGACGACGCCGAGCCCTCGACCCGGCGCTCGTTCTGGATGAGCAGCGCGGAGACCGCCTGCTCCTTCGTGGAGTTGTGGCCCGTGCCGTAGTTGGTGAACGCCACGTAGCCCGTGTACCCGACGACGAAGATCTGGTAGACGAGCAGGAAGATCAGGCCGGGCAGGATGTACTTCAGCGGCAGGGACCGCTTGGAGAAGTACACCCAGTTGGCCGCGACGAGCATCGCGAGCGTCGCGGCGAGGATGCCGTACGAGCCCGCCGTCCACGCGGACCAGACCACGTACACGCCGAGCGCGTCCACGACCGCCATGAGGGCGAGCTTGACGAAGAACCCTGGCCCGTAGTCGCGCGCGTGCGACGCGTCGCGGGCCCGCAGGCGGCGCGCGTCCCGCGGCGGCGGGCCGTCGGCTCCGGAGGTGCCGACGCGCTCGTCGCCGGCCGTGGTCTGAGGGGCGGACATCGTGGTGCCTCCGAGGTCGTCGGACGCGCGGGTGCTGCGTCTTCTGGAGTGTCGTCGTGCTGCGTCGCGGCCCGTTCCGGGCCGGAGGGCGGGACGCGCCGCCGCGGTGCGCAGGAGCCCTGCGCACCGCGGCGGCGGGCTGCACCCGGATCAGGCGTCGATCGCGCCCTGGATGTCGGCGATCATCTTGTCCCAGCTCGAGACCGGGTCGGCACCGGCGACGATCGCCGCCTCGGTGACGCCCCAGAAGCTCCACACGGAAGCCATCTCGGGGATCGACGGCATCGGCACGGCCTCGGCACCCACGGCGCGGAAGCCCGCGACGATCGGGTCGTCGGCGGCCGCGGCGTCGGCGGCGGCGGTCAGCGCCGGCGGACGGTTGCCCGCCTCGTACAGCGCGAGCTGCGCGTCCTCGGTGGACAGGAAGTTCACGAGGAAGTCGTTCGCGACGATCGCGTTGTCGCTCTCCGCGCTCAGGTAGAAGCCCTGGACGCCGACGAACGGCTGCGCGGGCTGGCCGCCCGCGGTCGGGATCGGGTCGATCGACAGGTCGAGGCCCTCGAACGAGTCGATCATCCACGGACCGCCCACGATGAACGGCGACTGCCCGTTCTTGAACGCCTCGACGGCGATGTCGTAGGTGGTGTCCTGGCTGAGGACGCCGGCCGCACCCTGGGCGCCGAGCCACTGCGCGAACGCCTGGCCCTCGGGGCCGCCCATCGCGAGCTCGGACGAGTAGCTGCCGTCCTCGTTCTGCGCGAAGACCGGAGCGCCGAAGGACGTCTGGAACGGGTAGTGGGTGTAGGGGTCACCCTTGTCGCCGTCCGACTGGACCAGGATCGGGAACTGCGTCCCGGCGGCCTGGCCCGCGGCCACGGCCTCGTCCCACGTGGCGGGGGCGGTCGACGCGAGCGCGGTGTTGCGGATGAGGGCGATGTTCTCGATCGCGTAGGGCAGGCCGTAGACCTGGCCGTCCTGCGTGAACGCCTCGATGGAGACGTCCTCGAACTCGGCCGCCTTGTCCCCGAGCTCGAGCGGCGCCACGACGCCGTTCGTCGTGAGCTCGCCCAGCCAGTCGTGGGCGCCGACGGTGATGTCGGGGCCCTCGCCCGTCGGGACCTGCGCGAGGAAGTCCGCCCGGATGTCCTCGAAGTTCTTGAGCACGACGTCGACCGTCGTGCCCGTCTCGGTCTCGAACGACTCGGCCGCCGCGGTCACGGCGTCCTGACGGGTCTCGTCGACCCAGACGGTCAGCGAGCCACCGGCGGACGAACCCTCGGCGCTCGGCTCGTCGGTGGTCTCGTCGCCCGAGCCGCCGGACGAGCAGGCGGTCAGCGCCAGCGTCGTGGTCAGCGCGGCGGCAAGAAGGATGCTCCGTCGCATCAGTGGTCACTCCAAGCGTGTCGTGATGGGCGGCCCGCTCCGGCGTTGGCGCCGGCGCCGGACCCTGATGAGCACGACGGTAGAGCGGGAGGTGGCACGGGTGCAAGTCGTTGCGGTAACTTTCATGCAACGCTTTACAGGGCGTCGACCGGCGCCCACCCGCCTCCTCCGGTCGCCGGGTCCGCGCGCCTCCGCCCGGAGGATCGCGGCTCGCCGACCGGACGACCAGGACGAGGAGGTCCGGTGTCCCCTACGCTGCCCCATGTGCGTACCCGTCTCAGTGATCTCGCCGCCCAGGCAGGCGTCTCCACGGCGACGGTCTCGCGCGTCCTCAACGGGAAGCCCGGCGTCGCGAGCGAGACCCGCCAGGCGGTGCTCGCCGCGCTCGACGTGCTCGGCTACGAGCGCCCGTCGACGCTGCGCACCCGCTCCGCCGGCCTCGTCGGCCTCGTCGTCCCGGAGCTGACGAACCCCGTCTTCCCCGCGTTCGCCCAGACGATCGAGTCACTCCTGTCCGAGCACGGGTACACGCCGCTGCTGTGCACGCAGTCGCCGGGCGGGACCACGGAGGACGACTACGTCGACATGCTCATGGACCACGCGGTCGACGGCATCGTCTTCGTCTCCGGCCTGCACGCGGACACCCAGGCGAGCCACGAGCGCTACGAGCGCCTGCGCAGCCGGGGCATCCCGATCGTCCTGGTCAACGGCTTCGCCGAGGGCATCGACGCCCCGTTCGTCTCGCCCGACGACGTGGCGAGCGTCGAGCTGTCCGTGCGCCACCTGGTCTCGCTCGGGCACCGCAGCGTCGGCCTCGCGATCGGCCCGGACCGCTTCGTCCCGGCGCAGCGCAAGCTCGCGAGCTTCGCCGAGTCGCTCGTGCGGCACGGGCTCGTGGCCGACGAGGCGGAGGCGGCGCAGCACGTCGTCGTGACGCTCTACACGGTCGAGGGCGGCCAGGCCGCGGGCGGCGAGCTCATCGACTCGGGTCACACCGCGATCGTCTGCGGCTCCGACCTCATGGCGCTCGGCGCCATCCGCGCGGCACGCTCGCGCGGGCTGCGCGTGCCGCAGGACGTCTCGGTGCTCGGCTACGACGACTCGCCCCTCATCGCCTTCACCGACCCGCCGCTCACCACCGTGCGCCAGCCGGTGAGCGCCATGGCGCACGCCGCCGTGAGCGCGCTGCTCACGGAGATCGCGGGCGAGCGGGCGCCGCGGACGGAGCTCCTGTTCCAGCCGGAGCTCATCGTCCGCGACTCGACCGGGGCCGCACCGGCCCGCGCGACGTCCGCCCCGGACGCGAGCACGGCCGCCGCGGCGGGCTCGCCGACCGCCTGAGACCGGCACCCGCCCACCTCGCTGCGGGTGGCCGTCGACCCTTGTCGGCACCGCACCGCAAGCGCTTACACTCGACGAAGGGTCGGCGACACCCCGCTCCGCCAGCCGAGTGTTCATCACCGGAAGATCCCCTGAAAACCCCAGCACCACGTACGTGAGGACCGACAGCTCGATGACTCGTATCGATTCGACGCCGACCGCCACCGCGCCCAGCACCGGACTGGCAACGGCCACCGCCCCGGCTCCCTTCAGCACGGGCGCGCTCGTGCACACCGGGCCGGGCGAGGCCCCCGAGTGGTGGCGCGACGCCGTCATCTACCAGGTCTACCCGCGCTCCTTCGCGGACGGCGACGGCGACGGCGTCGGCGACCTGCCCGGCATCACCTCGAAGCTCGACCACCTCGCCGAGCTCGGGGTCGACGCCGTCTGGCTGAGCCCGTTCTACCGCTCGCCCCAGAAGGACGCGGGCTACGACGTCGCCGACTACCGCGACGTCGACCCCCTGTTCGGCACGCTCGCCGACTTCGACAAGCTCCTCGCCCAGGCGCACGCCCGCGGCATCCGCATCATCGTCGACCTCGTCCCGAACCACACGTCGGACCAGCACGCCTGGTTCCAGGCGGCGCTCGCGTCGCCCGAGGGCTCGCCGGAGCGCGCGCGCTACATCTTCCGCGAGGGCGAGGGAGAGCACGGCGAGCTGCCCCCGAACAACTGGCAGTCGATCTTCGGCGGCCCCGCGTGGACCCGCGTGACGGCCGGCGCGAACGCGCGCCCCGTGACCGGCGCCGAGGGCGAGACGCCCGGGCAGTGGTACCTGCACCTCTTCGACTCGACCCAGCCGGACCTCGCGTGGGACAACCCCGAGGTGCGCGAGGAGTTCGAGCAGGTCCTGCGCTTCTGGCTCGACAAGGGCGTGGACGGGTTCCGCGTCGATGTCGCGCACGGCATGATCAAGGCCGACGGGCTGCCCGACTGGGACGGCACCGTCTCGATGGTCGAGGGCACCGAGGCCGGCGAGGAGGGCACCGACCCGGGCGCCCCCGAGGACGGCTCGACGGGCGCCGGGAACTCCGGCCCGATGTTCGACCAGGACGGCGTCCACGAGATCTACCGCGCGTGGCACCGCGTGCTCGCCGAGTACGACGGCGACCGCGCCCTCGTCGCCGAGGCCTGGGTCGAGCCCCTCTCGCGCCTCGCGCGCTACGTCCGCCCGGACGAGATGCACCAGGCGTTCAACTTCTCGTTCCTCACCACCGGGTGGGCGGCCGCGCCGCTGCGCACCGTGATCGCGGCGTCGCTGCACGCGAACGACGAGGTCGGCGCCCCCACGACGTGGGTCCTGTCGAACCACGACGTCGTGCGGCACGCGTCGCGCCTCGGCCTGGCCGACCCGGGCCTGCGCCCCAACGGCATCTTCGCCCACGACCCGCAGCCCGACGAGGAGCTCGGCCTGCGCCGCGCCCGTGCCGCCTCTCTGCTCATGCTCGGCCTGCCCGGGTCGTCGTACCTCTACCAGGGCGAGGAGCTCGGCCTCCCCGAGCACACCGCCCTGCCCGACGACGTCCGCGAGGACCCGGCGTTCTTCCGCACCCAGGGCGCCGAGGCGGGCCGCGACGGCTGCCGCATCCCGCTCCCCTGGACCGCGGACGCCGACGGCTTCGGGTTCGGCCCGTCCGGGAAGACGTGGCTCCCCCAGCCGGAGTCGTACGGGCGCTACGCCGCGGACGTCCAGCGCGGCGTCGAGGGCTCGACCTACGAGACGTACCGCACGGCCCTCGCGACGCGTCGCGCGGAGCGCCTCGGCGCGGGCACGCTCGCGTGGGTCGAGGAGTTCGCCGGCTCGGCGGACGTCGTCGCCTTCCGCAACCGCGACGTCGTCGTGCTCGCCAACCTGGGCACCGAGCCCGTGCTGCTGCCGCGCGGCGCGGAGGTTCTCGTGGCCTCCGGCCCGGTGCTGACCGACCGCTCCGCGGACCCGCAGGTCCGCGTCCCGTCGGACACGACGGTCTGGCTGCGCGCGCACTGACCGACGCCGCCGCGTCCACGACGGCCGGGACCCCCACGGGGGTCCCGGCCGTCGTGCTTCTCGTCCGGTCGGCGCAGGGCCGGGGTCGGGCGGAGGAGGAGGAAGCGGCTGCGGTCAGCCGCCGGAGACGCTCAGCTCGGCCTCGCGCAGCCGCTCCTCGTGCTCGGCGTCGAGCTCGCGCGAGTCGAGCCAGCCGTAGGGCAGGTGCGGCGTCTTGGGCGAACCCGCCCGGCCGCGCTGGCCCTCGGCGGCCTCGCCGGGGTAGGGGGCGTCCTGGTCGAGGTCGTCGAGCAGCGCGCGCAGCTCCGCGAGCGTCGAGACCATCGCGAGCGCGCGGCGCGCGTCCCCGCCCACGGCGTAGCCCTTGAGGTACCAGGCCATGTGCTTGCGCAGGTCGCGCATGCCCTTGCCCTCGTCGCCGTCGAAGTACTCGATCATGAGCTCGCCGTGGCGGTAGATCGTGCCCGCCACCTCGGGCAGGCCCGGGCGCACGCGCTCGGGGCGGCCCGCGAACGCCGCGGCGAGGTCGGCGAACAGCCAGGGCCGGCCCTGGCAGCCACGCCCGACGACGACGCCGTCGCACCCGGTCTCACGGACCATGCGGACGGCGTCCTCGGCCGACCAGATGTCGCCGTTGCCGAGCACCGGGACGCTCGTCACGGCCTCCTTGAGACGCGCGATCGCGGACCAGTCGGCCGTGCCGGAGTAGTGCTCGGCGGCGGTGCGGGCGTGCAGCGCGACCGCCGCGACGCCCAGGCCCTCGGCGATGCGACCCGCCTCGAGGTAGGTGAGGTGGTCGTCGTCGATGCCCTTGCGCATCTTCACGGTGACGGGCACCCCGTACGGGCGGGCGGCCTCGACCGCGCCCTGCACGATGGCGGTGAACAGGTCGCGCTTCCAGGGCAGCGCCGCTCCCCCGCCCTTGCGCGTGACCTTGGGCACCGGGCAGCCGAAGTTCAGGTCGACGTGGTCGGCACGGTCCTCGGCGACGATGATGCGCACGGCCTCGCGGACGGTCGCCGGGTCCACGCCGTACACCTGCGCGGACCGAGGGGTCTCGTCGGCACCGAACGTCACGATGCGCAGCGCCTCGGGGTTGCGCTCGACGAGCGCGCGGCTCGTGACCATCTCGGCGACGTAGAGGCCGGGGTCGTCGCCGCCGGACGCGCCGGCCTCGCGGCACAGCGTGCGGAACGCGCGGTTCGTGACGCCGGCCATCGGGGCGAGGACCACCGGGGTCCGGACGACGATCGGGCCGATCCGCAGCGGCGCCACGAGCGGACCGGTCCCCGGGTCGGGGCGGTCGGTCGTCGCGCTGAGGGCAGGAGCGGGTGCAGTCACGCGCTCCATTGTCCCACCCGGCACGCGCTGCACGGCGAGCCCCGTTTCGACGAGCGAGCAGCGGACGGTCGTGGCAGTGTTGAGGAGGTCCGGCAATACAGGCCGGACACGGACGAAAGGGACGACATGCCTCTCTGGCTCATCCTGGTCATCGTCGGCGCCGTGCTCCTCATCCTCGGCGTCGCCATCGAGGCCGCGAAGATCCTCATCTGGATCGGCATCATCGTGCTCGTCGTGAGCCTGGTGATCGGCCTGCTCAACAGGGCTAAGGGGGCGGCCCGCTAGCGCGAGGCCGCCGGGGGCGACGCGTCCCGACGAGACGCGACAGGAGGGGCGGGACCGTACGGTCCCGCCCCTCCTGCGTGCCCGGCACCGGCGCGCCGGGCGGTGACGCGTCAGGCGCCGAGCAGGTGCCCGGCGAGGTACTCGGTGACCTTGTCGAGCGCGACGCGCTCCTGGCTCATCGAGTCGCGGTGGCGGATCGTCACGGCCTGGTCGTCGAGCGTGTCGAAGTCGACCGTGATGCAGAACGGCGTGCCGATCTCGTCCTGGCGGCGGTACCGGCGGCCGATGGCGCCCGCGTCGTCGAAGTCGACGTTCCAGTACTTGCGGAGCTCGGTCGCGAGGTCCTTCGCCTTGGGCGAGAGCTGCTCGTTGCGGCTCAGCGGGAGCACGGCGGCCTTGACCGGCGCGAGCCGGTGGTCGAGGCGCAGGACCGTGCGCGTGTCCACGCCGCCCTTCGCGTTCGGCGCCTCGTCCTCGGTGTACGCCTCGACGAGGAACGCCATGAGGGAGCGCGTGAGGCCCGCGGCTGGCTCGATGACGTAGGGCACCCAGCGCTCGTTCTTCGTCTGGTCGAAGTACGACAGGTCCTTGCCGGAGTGCTCGGCGTGCGTCTTGAGGTCGAAGTCGGTGCGGTTCGCGATGCCCTCGAGCTCGCCCCACTCCGAGCCCGAGAAGCCGAAGCGGTACTCGATGTCGACCGTGCGGGTCGAGTAGTGCGAGAGCTTCTCCTGCGGGTGCTCGTACAGGCGCAGGTTGTCGCGCTGGATGCCGAGGTCGACGTACCAGTCGGTGCGCGTGTCGATCCAGTACTGGTGCCACTCGGCGTCCGTGCCCGGCTCGACGAAGAACTCCATCTCCATCTGCTCGAACTCGCGCGTGCGGAAGATGAAGTTGCCCGGCGTGATCTCGTTGCGGAACGACTTGCCGATCTGGCCGATGCCGAACGGCGGCTTCTTGCGGCTCGCACCCATGACGTTGGCGAAGTTCACGAAGATGCCCTGCGCGGTCTCGGGGCGCAGGTAGTGCAGGCCCGACTCGTCCTCGACGGGGCCGAGGTGCGTCTTGAGCATCATGTTGAAGTCGCGCGGCTCGGTCCACTGCCCGCGCGTGCCGCAGTTCGGGCAGACGATCTCGGCGAGGCCGCCCTCGGGCGCACGGCCCTTCTTCTCCTCGAACTCCTCGATCATCTGGTCCTCGCGGAACCGCTTGTGGCAGTGCAGGCACTCCGTCAGCGGGTCGGTGAAGACGCCCACGTGACCCGACGCGACCCACACCTGGCGCGGCAGGATCACGGACGAGTCGAGGCCCACGACGTCGTCACGACTCGTGACCATCGCGCGCCACCACTGCTTCTTGATGTTCTCCTTGAGCTCGGTGCCCAGGGGCCCGTAGTCCCACGCGGAGCGGGTGCCGCCGTAGATCTCGCCCGAGGGGAAGACGAACCCGCGCCGCTTGGCGAGGGAGACGACGGCGTCGAGACGGGCGGTGGGTGAGGGCGCTGCGGCCACGGACATCACTCCTGGTGCTCACGGCCCCGCACGTGGCTCGTGGGGGCTGGACGGGTGGGCGACGCCCGCACGGGCGCCGACCGACCAGCGTACCCGGCCGTGACCCGGCTCACCGGGAACGGTTTTGACATTCATTCTCAAGAAGGCGGAGACTGGTGGTCATGCACCGCTCCCCCGCCCGGCGCCGTCGCGCCCTCGCCACCACCGCCGCCCTCGCCACGGCCGCGCTCGTCGCGGCGTGCTCCCCCGGTGCCGGCGGCTCGGGAGGGGGCGGCGACGACGGCCGGCTCCAGGTGCTCGCGTCGTTCTACCCGCTCCAGTACGTCGTCGAGCAGGTCGGCGGGGAGCACGTCGACGTCTCGAACCTCACGCCGCCCGCGGCCGAGCCGCACGACCTGGAGCTCGCGCCCGCGCAGGTCCGCGCGATCGGCGACGCCGACCTCGTCGTCTACCTCTCGGGGTTCCAGCCCGCGGTGGACGAGGGCATCGAGCAGCGGGCGCCCGAGCACGTGGTCGACGCCGCGGCGTCGGCCGGGCTCGAGGAGCACCCCGGCGGCGAGGGCGACCACGCCGACGAGACCGCGGAGGAGCACGCCGAGCACGCGGACGAGTCCGGGGACGGCCACGACCACGGACCCACGGACCCGCACTTCTGGCTCGACCCGACGCGCCTGGCCGCCGTGGGCGACGCCGTCGCCGACGAGCTCTCCGCGATCGACCCCGACCACGCGGACGACTACGCGGCCGGCGCCGCCGCCCTCACCGCGGACCTCGACGACCTGGACGCGGAGTTCGCCGCGGCGCTCGCGCCGTGCGCGGGCGCGACGCTCGTCACCTCGCACGAGGCCTTCGGCTACCTCGCCGAGCGCTACGACCTGCACCAGGTCGGGATCTCCGGGATCGACCCCGAGGCGGAGCCCTCGCCTGCTCGCCTGCGCGAGGTCGGCGAGGTCGTCCGGGAGAACGGCGTGACCACGCTCTTCTTCGAGACGCTCGTCAGCCCGAAGGTGACCCAGACGCTCGCCGACGACCTCGGCGTCCGGACCGCTCTGCTCGACCCGCTCGAGAGCCTCGCGGAGGGCGCGACGGACTACCGTGAGGTCATGGAGTCCAACCTCGAGGCGCTCACGGCCGGCCTCGCGTGCGCATGACCGGCGCACCGGAGCTGATCGCCGCGCGCGACGTCCACGTGACGCTCGGCGGGAGCGAGATCCTGCGTGGCATCGACCTCTCGGTCCGCGCGGGCGAGGTCGTCTCGCTCCTCGGCGCGAACGGCTCGGGCAAGTCGACCCTGGTCCGCGCGCTCGTCGGGATCGTGCCGCTCTCCCGCGGCTCCGTCGACCTCTTCGGCACGCCGCTCGGTCCGCGGCTGCCGTGGCGGCGGCTCGGGTACGTGCCGCAGCGCGTGAGCGCGCCGTCGGGGATGCCGTCCACCGCGTCGGAGGTCGTCGCGTCCGGGCTCCTCGGCGGGGGCCGCCTCCGGCTCCCGCGCGGCTGGCGCGACCGCACGGTCGAGGCGCTCGAGCTCGTGGGCCTCGCGGACCGCGCCGACGACTCGACGGCCGAGCTCTCGGGAGGGCAGCAGCAGCGCGTGCTCATCGCGCGCGCCCTCGTCCGTCGGCCCGACCTGCTCGTCCTCGACGAGCCCGTCGCGGGCGTCGACAAGCCGAGCCAGGAGGCGTTCGCCGCGACGATGACGCGGCTCGTGGACGACGGCCTCACCGTCCTCGTGGTGCTCCACGAGCTCGGGGCGCTCGCCCCGCTCGTCGAGCGCGCGGTCGTCCTGCGGCACGGGCGCGTCGTGCACGACGGCGCCCCGCCCCGCGCGTCGTCCACGCACGCGGGCGCGACGCACCAGCACCTGCACCCGCACGAGCCCGTGGACGGCGACAACCGCCCCGCGGGCCCGGAGACGGGCCTCACCGACACCCTGAACCCCGACCTCTCCGCAGGCCACGCACCCAGGACGGCCTCATGACCACCCTGTTCTCCGAGATCTCCCTGCTGCTCACCGACCCGCTCATGCAGCGCGCCCTCCTCGCGGCGCTGCTCGTCGGCGTCAGCGCCCCCGTCGTCGGCACGTACCTCGTGCAGCGCAAGCTCTCGCTGCTCGGCGACGGCATCGGGCACGTCGCGCTCACCGGTGTCGCGCTCGGGTGGCTCGTCGGCGCGGCGATGGGTGTCGTGCCGAACGACGCGCTCGCGATCCCCGGCGCGGTCGTCGCGGCGGTGCTCGGCGCCGTCGCGATCGAGGTCGTGCGCGAGCGCGGCCGGACCAGCGGCGACCTCGCGCTCGCGCTCCTCTTCTACGGCGGCATCGCGGGCGGCGTCCTGCTCATCGGCCTCGCGGGCGGCTCGTCCGGCAGCCTCATGCAGTACCTGTTCGGCTCGATCTCGACGGTGACGTCGTCGGACCTCGTCCTCACGGTCGTGCTCAGCGCGGTGATCCTGCTCGTCGGCGTCGGCCTGCGGGCCGCGCTGTTCTCGGTGAGCCACGACGAGGAGTTCGCGCGCGCGTCGGGCCTGCCGGTGCGCACGCTGAACATCGCCGTCGCCGTCGTCGCCGCGCTCACCGTGACCGTGTCGATGCGGGTCGTCGGGCTGCTGCTCGTCAGCGCCCTCATGATCGTGCCCGTCGCGGTCGCCCAGCTCGTCACGCGCTCGTTCCGCCGCACGATGCTCGTCGCGTCGGTCGTCGGGGTGGTCGTGTGCGTCGTCGGGCTGTCCTTCACGTACTGGAACAACGTCTCGCCGGGTGCGACGATCGTCGTCCTCGCGATCGCGACGTACCTCGTCGTGGCCGCGCTGCGACCCCTGTGGGTCCGACGGCGGCCGCGCGTCGCCCGGGACCCCCACCCGGACATCCCCGACGACGTCGAGCTCGACCTCGTACCCTCGGGGTCGGCCCACCGCACCACCGGAGGTGACCCGTGCAGCGCATGACCCGCCAGCGCGCCGCCGTCTCGGACGCGCTGGAGGACCTGGAGGACTTCCGCAGCGCCCAGCAGCTCCACGAGATCCTGCGCACGCGCGGCGACAACGTGGGGCTCGCGACCGTCTACCGCACGCTGCAGAGCCTCGCGGACGGCGGCGACGTGGACGTGCTGCGCACCGAGGAGGGCGAGAACCTCTACCGCCGGTGCGAGCGCCGCGAGCACCACCACCACCTCGTGTGCCGGGCGTGCGGCCGGACCGTCGAGATCGACGGCCCGACGGTCGAGGCGTGGGCCAACCAGGTCGGCACCTCGCACGGGTTCGTCGACATCCAGCACACCATCGAGCTGTTCGGCACGTGCGCGGGCTGCGCGCGGGCCACCGCCGTCCAGGGCTGAGCCGTGCCCGACGCGCTGGACGGCGCCCCGTTCGCCGCGCTCTTCGCTTTCTTCTTCGCGATCGCATTCGTCCGGACGCAGGCGACCTACTGGATCGCGCGCCTCGTCACGACGTGGACGCTCGACCGCACGCGCCCCGTCAAGCCCTGGGTCGCGCGCGTCCACGCCTGGCTGTCCGGCCGCTCGGCCGCGCGCGGGATCGAGACCGTGCGGCGGTGGGGCGTCCTCGCGGTGCCCGCGTCGTTCCTCGCGACCGGGACGAAGACCGTGATCAACGCCGCGGCGGGCGTCGTGCGCATGCCGTTCGGGCGCTACCTCGCGGCCATGACCCTCGGATGCATGGTGCACGCGACGATCTACGCGACCGTCGGGTGGGCGGTGTGGACGGCCGCGTTCGCCGCCGCGACGGGCTCGCCGACGGGGGTCGCGGTGCTCGTCGCGATCGTGGTCGCGGTCGTCGTGGCGGTGGTCCTCACGGTCCGGCGTCGGGCTGCCCGCCCGGGCGGTGACCCCGCCGTCGTGCCGACCGCCGCCTCCGTCGGGGACGGCCCCGGGGAGGGCGCCGGGCCAGGCCTCTCCCGCGACGAGGACACGCCGCGCGCCGACCGATGAGATGACGGGCGCCCGGCCGTCCGAACCCCCATGACGACCTTCCTCCTGCTGCCCGGCGCCGGCGGCGACCCCGCGTACTGGGACCTGCTCGTGCCCGAGCTCGACCGGCTCGGTCACCGAGCCGTCGCGGTCGACCTCCCCCAGCACGACGAGGGCCACGGCTGGGCGGACCTCACCGACGTCGCGGTCACGACGCTGCACCGGGCGGCGGCCCCCGCCGAACGGGGCGACCTCGTCGTCGTCGCCCAGTCCATGGGCGCGTACGTCGGGCCGCTCGTGTGCGAGCGCGAGCCGGTCCGCCTGCTCGTGCTGCTCAACCCGATGATCCCGCGCCCGGGCGAGAGCGGCGGCGACTGGTGGCGCGCGACCGACCACGCCGCGCGTCGTACCGCCACCGGCCTGGGCCCGTTCGACCCCGTGGACGACTTCTTCCACGACGTGCCGGAGCACGTCGCGGCCGTCGCGCAGCGCAGCGACCGGCAGCCGTCCGAGCGGTCCTTCGCCGAGCCGTGGCCCGCCCGCGCCTGGCCGGGCGTGCCCACGGTCGTGCTCCAGGGCGACGACGACCGGCTCTTCCCGCTGCCCTTCCAGCGCGCCGTCGCGCGCGAGCGGCTCGGCGCCGAGGTCGAGACGATGCCGGGGGGACACCTCGTGGCGCTCAGCCGCCCGGCCGAGCTCGCCGCCCGCCTCGACGCGCTGGCGCGCTGAGGGGCCGCCCTGACGGGACGGCCACCGCCTCAGCCGACGGTCGTCGCCGACGCCTCGGGCTCCCCCACGCAGAACTGGTTGCCCTGCGGGTCGGCGAGCACGGTCCAGCCGAAGCCCGGCATCGTGTGCTCCCCGACGACCGTCGCGCCGTCCGCCACGAGCGCCGCGACGTCCGCCGTGCGGTCGGACGTGCCGAGGTCGAGGTGCAGCCGGTTCTTGCCCGGCGTCGGGTCCTCGACGCGCTGGAACCCCAGGACCGGAGCCGTCACCCCGTCGGCGGGAACCACCTCGAGGAACCAGCCGTCCGCCTCGTCGACGACCCGCCCGCCGAGGTGGCGCGCCCACCACTGGGCGAGCGGTCGCGGGTCGGTGGAGTCGACGGTCACCATGCCGATGCTCAGAGTCATGCCGCGCACGCTACCGGCCGCCTCCCACGGCGTCCCGGCGGCAGGCGCGCGCCGCCCCGCGCCGGGTGTCAGGCAGTGCCGCCCGCCGTCCCGCCGGCGTCGCCCACCGCGTCGACCGCACCTCCGTAGCGGCGGTCGCGGCGCGCGTACTCCTCGACGGCGCGCCACAGCGAGCGGCGGTCCACGTCGGGCCAGGGCTCCGGGAGGAACACGAGCTCCGCGTACGCCGCCTGCCACAGCATGAAGTTCGACGTGCGCTGCTCGCCCGAGCTGCGCAGGAACAGGTCGACGTCCGGCAGGTCGGGCTCGTCGAGGTGCTGCTGGACGGTCCGCTCCGTGACCTTGCGCGGGTCGAGCCGCCCGGCGGCGACCTCGCGCGCGATGGCGGCCGCGGCGTCGGCGATCTCGGCCCGACCCCCGTAGTTGACGCACATCGTCAGCGTGCAGACGTCGTTCTGCCTCGTCTGCTCCTCCGCGACCTCGAGCTCCTTGATCACGGACGCCCACAGCCGCGGACGGCGCCCCGCCCACCGCACGCGCACGCCCCACGAGTCCATCTCGTCGCGGCGACGCCGGATGACGTCGCGGTTGAAGCCCATGAGGAAGCGGACCTCGTCGGGCGAGCGCTTCCAGTTCTCGGTCGAGAACGCGTACGCGGACACGTGCTTGACGCCGATCTCGATCGCGCCCGCGACGACGTCGAGCAGCGCCGCCTCGCCGGCCTCGTGACCCGCGGTGCGCGGCAGCCCGCGCGCGTTGGCCCAGCGGCCGTTGCCGTCCATGACGACGGCCACGTGGTTCGGCACGAACTGCGCCGGGATCGCCGGGGGCCGGGCACCGCTGGGGTGCGGGAACGGCGGCTGGTACGTGCGCCGCGCCATCAGGCGTCCGCCCCGGCACCGGCGCGCGGGTCCGTGGAGGCAGCGGCCTCGTCGGCGTGCGGGGCGGCGGGGACGTGCGGAGCGGGGGCGTCCCGCTCCACCATGCGCAGTGATCGCAACGTTCTCTCCAGGTGGTATTGGCTGTAGGCGGCCACGAGGCCGCTCGCTTCCTTGCGGTGCCGGGCGTCCGACGTGTCGGCCGCGTCCCACTCCCCCGCGAGCAGCGCGGCGAGCAGGGCGAAGGTCTGGGGGGCGGGCGCCGTCGAGCCCGGCGGGCGGCAGCGCGAGCACACGGCCCCGCCCTGCGCGACGGCGAAGGCGTGGTGCGGGCCCGGCTCCCCGCAGCGCGCGCAGTCGACGAACGACGGCGCCCAGCCCGCGACGGCGAGCGCGCGCAGGAGGTAGGAGTCGAGCACGAGCCCCGGCGCGTGCGCGTGCTCGGACAGCGCCCGCAGCGCGCCCGCGAGCAGCCAGTACTGCTGCACGGCAGGCTCGCGCTCGTCGGCGACGAGGCGCTCCGCGGTCTCGAGCATCGCGGCGCCCGCCGTGTACAGGCCGTAGTCCTCGCAGATCCGGCGCGCGTAGGGGCCGATCGTCTCCGCCTGCGTCACCGTGTCCAGCGACCGGCCCGCGTAGAGCTGGACGTCCACGACCATGAACGGCTCGAGCCGTGCGCCGAACCGGGACGACGTGCGGCGCACGCCCTTGCCGACGGCGCGCACCTTCCCGTGCTCGCGCGTCAGGAGGGTGACGATGCGGTCCGCCTCGCCCAGCTTCTGGGCGCGCAGCACGATCGCGTCGTCTCGGTACAGCACCACGCCCCTATTGTCCGTCACGCCGCCGACACGGCGCGCACCACCCGCCGACGGCGGTGGTCACGCCGGCGCGAGGCACCCGAGGACGGCGCGCACCCGGGCCAGCGTCGTCTCCGCGTCCTCGCCGGCCTCCACCTGGCGCGCCGCGGCGAGCACCACCGCGTTGACGAGCTCCGCGGAGCGCGCGGCGTCGGGGACGCCGAGCTGCTCCAGCGCCTCGACGAGCGGGACGAGGATCGTCGCGTGCATCGCCGCGCTCTGCTCGGCGAGCGCCTCCCGGCTCGCCTCGGCGCGCAGCGCGGCGACGACCGCGTGCTCGCCCTCGGCGACGAGGAGCAGGTTCTCGCGCGCGTAGGCGACGATCGCGCCCTCCGGGGACGCGGCCGTCGCGACGGCCGCCGTGATGCGCGCCGACCAGCGCGGCACGACGTCCGCGACCACCGCGTCGAGGAGCTCCTCGCGCGACCGGAAGTACTGGTAGACGCTCGACCGGGCGAGCCCGGCACGCGCCGCGACGGCGGCGAGGGTGAGCCCGCTCCCGTCCTCGCGGATGAGGTCGCGCGCGGCGTCGAGCAGGGCCCGGAGCTGCGCGGCGCGGTGCTCGGCCACCGTCGGGGCGGCGATCTTGGGCACGATGGTCCTCCTTCCCGGAGCGCTCTCGGAGCACTCCCCCGGGAGCACGACGGCCCCCGGCCGGACCATCATGCCCGACCGGGGGCGCGTGGGCGGCTCTCCCGGAGCCGCCCACCGGCGTCAGCCCGTGACGGCGGGCAGGCCGAGCCGGCCGTCGACCATCTCGACGACCCGGTGGCAGTGCTCGAGCACGTCGTGGTCGTGCGTGACCATGAGCGCCGCGGCACCGTAGGCCTCGACCTCGCGGGCCAGGAGGCTCACGACCTCGTGGCTGCGCGCCCGGTCCAGCGCGGCCGTGGGCTCGTCGACGAGCAGGAGCGCCGGGCTCGCGACCAGCGCGCGGGCGATGCCCACGCGCTGCCGCTCGCCGCCCGAGAGCTGGTCCGGACGACGGTCGGCACGGTGGCTCATGGACACGGACTCCAGGAGCTCTCGGGGGTCGCGGGCGCGCGCGTCGCGCTCGTCGATGCCCGCGATCCGCAGCGCGAGCCGGAGCTGGTCGACGCTCGTGAGCGCCGGCAGGAGGTTGCCGGACTGGAAGACGAACCCGATGCGCTCGCGCCGCAGGCGCGCACGCTCACGCTCGCTCGTCGCGCCGAGGTCGACCCCTTCGAGGCGGACGGTCCCGGACTCCGGCGCCGTGAGCGCACCGGCCACCGCGAGCAGGCTCGACTTGCCGGAGCCCGACGGCCCGACGACACCGACGAGCTCGCCCGCGGCGACGCTCAGGCTGACCTCGTCGAGCGCGACGACCGTGGTGTCGCCGTCGCCGTGGCGGACGGTGGCGCGGTCGATCTCGAGCACGGGCGTGGCGGGGGTGGTGGTGCTCATCGCTGCCCTCCCAGGGCGGTCAGGGGGTCGACGGAGGTGATGCGCGCGACGGCGACGGCCGCTCCGGCCATCCCGAGGACGAAGAGCAGGACGCCGGCCAGGACGAGGTCGGGCGCCTGGAGCGCGAACGGCATCGGGGTGGCACCGAGGCCCGCGCCCGCCGCGATGCCGAGGGCGAAGCCCAGGCCGATCGAGGCGAGCAGGAGCACGGCCGCCTGGCCGAGCGAGTCGGCGAGCAGGAAGCGACGCCGCGCCCCCATGGCGCGCATGACGGCGATCTCGTGCCGCCGCTGGATGACCCACACGGTGAAGAACGCGCCCACGACGAGCGCGGAGATCGCGTAGAGGAACACCTGGATGAGCAGGAGGGTGGCGGTCTCGGCCGTGTATCCGGGCGACGCGTCGAAGGACTCGGTGAGCGTGCGCGTCACCGTGCCCGACGCCGCGTCGGCAGCCTCGCGGTCGAACGAGCCGGGATCGGTGCGGAGCGCGACCGCGGTGGCGACGTCCGGGACGTCGGCTCCCGGCTCCTCGGCACCGGCGAGCAGCTCCTGCCACGTGCCGAGCGGGAGGTACGCGACGTCGACGTGGCCGAACGTGTGCTGGTCCTCGAGGACGCCCACGACCGTGAGCGTGCGCTCGGGCCGCGCGAGGGCCACGGTGTCCCCGACGGCGAGCCCGTCGTCGGCGGCGGTCGCGGAGACGACGATCCCGTCCTCCGCACCGACCAGGCTCCCCTCCGCCACGGCGGTGGGCGCGACGAACGAGCCGGGCTCGACGCCGACGAGGGTGAGGTCGACAGGTGAGCCGTCCTCCTGGTGCGCGTTCGCCAGGAGCAGGCCGTACGGCGCGGCCTCGAGCACGCCCGGCTGCTCGGCCATGGTGCCGACCTGGTCCGTCTCGATGACGGACCGGGTGAACGCGGCGTCGGTCCCGGTGCCCTCGTCGAACGCGAAGTCGGTGACGGGCGTGCGCTTGAGGCCGGAGACGCCGTCGTTGACGAGGCCGGCGGACAGCCCGGAGAGCAGGACGACGAGGACCGCGACGAGCGCGACGACACCGCCCATGAGCAGGAAGCGGGTGCGCGCGAAGACGAGCTCGCGCAACGCGAGGAACATGAGGAGCCTTCCAATGTTGTCGACAGTGCGTCGGTATCTTACCAACACTGCGTCGACAAAACGCCGACGGCCCGGACGACGAGGTCGTCCGGGCCGTCGGCGAGGTCGGCGTGGCAGCGGTCAGCCCTGGGCGCGCTCCGAGCGGTTCACGGCGGACACGATGGCCTTGAGCGAGGCCGTCGTGATCGACGGGTCGATCCCGACGCCCCACAGGACGTCGTCGCCCACCTGGCACTCGACGTACGCCGCAGCCGTCGCGTCACCGCCCTCCGAGAGCGCGTGCTCCGCGTAGTCCAGGACGCGGACGTCGACCCCCACCTGGGCGATCGCGTCGACGAAAGCGGCGACCGGGCCGTTGCCCGTGCCCTCGAGCGTCAGCTCCTCGCCGCGGTCGACGACGTCGACGCTCAGGGTGTCCGGGCCGTCCTCGCTCGACGACGCGCGCGTGGAGCGCAGCTTGAGCCGGCCCCACGGCTCCAGGCCGGAACCGGGCTCGACGGGCAGGTACTCGTCCGAGAAGATGCGCCAGATGTCCTCGCCCGTCACCTCGGTGCCGTGCGCGTCGGTGTGCTGCTGCACGGACTGCGAGAACTCGATCTGCAGGCGACGCGGCAGGTCGAGGTGGCGCTCGGACTTCAGCAGGTAGGAGATGCCGCCCTTCCCGGACTGCGAGTTGACGCGGATCACGGCCTCGTACGAGCGGCCGACGTCCTTGGGGTCGATCGGCAGGTACGGGACGGCCCACGTGATGTCGTCCACCGTGGCGCCCTCCGCCTCCGCTCGGACGGCCATCGCGTCGAAGCCCTTCTTGATGGCGTCCTGGTGCGAGCCGGAGAACGCCGTGAAGACCAGGTCGCCCGCGTAGGGGTGCCGCTCGGGGACGCCGAGCTGGTTGCAGTACTCCACCGTGCGGCGCACGTGGTCGATGTCGGAGAAGTCGATCTGCGGGTCCACGCCCTGGCTGAACAGGTTCATGCCGAGGGTGACGAGGCAGACGTTGCCGGTGCGCTCGCCGTTGCCGAACAGGCAGCCCTCGATGCGGTCGGCCCCGGCCTGGTAGCCGAGCTCGGCGGCCGCGACCGCCGTGCCGCGGTCGTTGTGCGGGTGCAGCGACAGCACGACGTTCTCGCGGTGGTGCAGGTGCCGGTTCATCCACTCGATCGAGTCGGCGTAGACGTTCGGCGTCGCCATCTCGACCGTGGCGGGCAGGTTGATGATGACCTTGCGGTCGGGGCGGGGCTCGAAGACCTCGAGCACCTCGTTGCAGATGCGGGCCGCGAACTCGAGCTCCGTGCCGGTGTACGACTCGGGCGAGTACTCGTAGTAGACCGTCGTCTCGGGGACCGTCTCCTCGAACTTCTTGCACAGCCGCGCGCCGTCGACGGCGATCGCGATGATGCCGTCCTCGTCCGAGCGGAACACGACCTCGCGCTGCAGGACGGACGTCGAGTTGTAGAGGTGGACGATCGCCTGCTTCGCGCCCTTGATCGCCTCGTACGTGCGCGCGATGAGGTGCTCGCGGGACTGCGTGAGGACCTGGATGACGACGTCGTCCGGGATGCGGTCCTCCTCGATGAGCATCCGCACGAAGTCGAAGTCGGTCTGCGAGGCCGAGGGGAAACCGACCTCGATCTCCTTGTAGCCCATCTCGACGAGCAGCTCGAACATGCGCAGCTTCCGCTCCGCGTTCATGGGCTCGATGAGGGCCTGGTTGCCGTCGCGCAGGTCGACGGCGCACCAGCGGGGCGCGGTCTCGATGCGCTTGTCCGGCCACGTGCGGTCGGGCAGGGAGACGTCGATCTGCCGGTGGAACGGCAGGTACTTGTGGATCGGCATGCCCGACGGCTGCTGCGGGTTCGGGTCCGTAGCGGTGTGCGTCGAGGCGGGGGCGGAGGCGTTCATCGTCGGTCCTTCGGGGTCGTCCTGATCGGTGTCAGCCGGCACACCAACCACCGCGACGAGGAACCGGCTAGAGGGCCTCGCCGCGGCAACGAAGGAGGAGCCGCCGCATCAGGTGCACGACGCCACTGTACTCCTCCGTCGCCGGCGCGCCCGGGACGTCCGCTCCTCGGGCACGCCGTCCGGGGCACCCGGCCGCGCCGCGGGCGAGGAACGCCCGGCCGGCCCTCGCGCGGAGGACCGGCCGGGCGTCGGGGTGCGTCAGCCGCGCCGCGAGCGCAGCGCCGCGTCGACCGCGGGGTCGCCGAGGTTGCCGAGCCACTCGAGCAGCGCCGGGTACGTCGACGGGTTGGCCGCGACCTGGGGCCGCAGGTGCGGGGCGTCCTGGACGATCTGCGCCAGGACCTCGAGCGGCGTGCCCGGGTCGAGCGCCTGCGCCGCGGTGAAGCCCGCCGGCTGGGCCGGGGGCGCGTACGACGGCTGCTGCGCCGCGGGCTGCTGGGCGTACCCCTGCTGACCGTAGCCCTGCTGGTCGTAGCCCTGCGGCGCGTAGCCCTGCTGGCCAGCCCCGGAGGTCGGGTACCCCTGCTGCTGGCCGTAGCCCTGCTGCTGGTACCCCTGTCCGGGCTGCTGGGCGGTCGGCTGCGGGCCGGTGCCCGGCTGCTCCTCCTGGTAGGCGGGCAGCACCGCGGTCGACGGGCCCTCGTCGGGCGTGAGACCGGGACGCGCGGCGGACCCGCTGCGCTCCGGCTCGACCGGCTGGACCGGCAGCACCTCGGTCGCGTCGGACCCCGCGGCGAACCGGCGGTCCGGGGCCTGCTGCGTCGGGACCGGCCCGGTGTGCCCGGCCGGCGGGTAGGCGCCCGTCGGTCCGGTGGCCGGGTAGGCGCCCGCGCCCGGGTAGGGACCCGTGTGCCCGGTCGTCGGGTGCGCGCCGGTCGGCGGACCCGACGGGGCGGGCGCGGGCCGGGCCGGCTTGGGCGGCTTCGGCGCGGGCGGCTGCCACACGTAGGCGCGTGCCGCCTCGGCACCGGTCGCCGCAGGCACGGGACGGTGCTCGGCGAAGTACGCACGGACCTCGCGCGGGACGGTCAGTGCCCCGACGACGAGCAGCGGGAGGCCGAACGCGAGCAGCACGTGCTCCACGCCGCCGCCCAGCACGACACGGTTCGACGTCACGACGAGCAGGACGATACCGAGCAGCGCGACGACGCCGGCGCCGCCGAGCGCGAGCGGACGCCCGGTCGCGGCGTCGCGCACGAGCGAGCGGCGGGCGACGAACGCGACGGCCGCGGCGAGGACCCCGACGATCACGGCGAGGACGACCGGGACGCCGCGTGCGCCGTCGGCCAGGGTGAGCACGGCGCTCACGGCGACGTAGCCCGCGACGACGAGCACGAGGTCGAGGACGTTGACGGCCACGCGCACCCAGGTGGTCACCGGGTCCGCCGCGGCCATCGCGCGGTGCACGGCGGGCGCCGCGGCGACGGCCGCGAGCGCCGGGACGAGCACGAGCCCGAACCGGCCGCCGTGCGTGCTCTCGATCGTCACGAGCCCGTTGTTGCCCGAGCCGAGGACGAACCCGACGGCGAGCATGACGCCCAGCCCGACGAGCGTGAGGCGCGCGGCCTCGGACCGGCGCCACGTGCCGTACGTCGGCAGCCCGGCGAGCGCGAGGACGAACACCGCGGCCACGATCACCAGCAGCACGAACAGGGCGCCGCCGAGGCGCGTGCCGGCGGCGGTGAGGATCACCGTGAGCAGCACGGTGAGGGCGAGGAGCGCCGCGAGCGCGAGGAGCGCCTGGAGCCACCGGTCGGTGACCGCGCGGTCCTGGTCCTGCGGCCCGAGCTCGCTCTCGCGCGGCTGCGCCGCGAGGAGCGCGCCCGCGAGCCCGAGCGCGGCGGCGGAGCCGATCCCGCCCCAGCCGTCGGCGAGGTCGCCGCCGCCCACGACGTCGACGACGAGGTAGACGAGCACGAGCAGCACGTACGGCGCGTTGGCGAGCAGGCGGACCTTGCGGGTGGTGTGCACGGTCCACGTCGTCGGGAGCACGCCCGTGCGTGCGAGGTACGGCAGCGCGAGCGTCAGCAGCGAGAGGATCGTCAGCAGGACGACCTCGATCTTGTCCGACGCGCGGCTCGACACGTCCCACGGCAGCGCCAGGGAGACGAGCAGGAGCAGCGCGGCGACGCCGTCGCGCACGTAGTCGCTCACGGGGATCCCGGCGAAGGGCGACGCCGTGGCGGTCGCGGTCGTGGCGCCGGCGGTCTCGCGCGCCGAGCCCTGGTCGCTCTCCCCGGCCCGCGCGGCGCCCGCCGCGTCCGGGTCCGACCCTGCCGAGCCCGTCGCACCGTGCGGTGCGCGCTCGGCCGTGGAGTCCCCGTCACCCGCCGCGGCGCCCTGGGGCGCCGGGGTCGGCCCGGTGCCCGCAGCACCGGGCTGCGGGTCCTCGGCCGGCTCTGTCTGGTTGGTCATCGTGCACTCCCTACGCTGTCGCGCGGTGCCGGTCGCACGCACGCCGGGCCGAGGGGCCCCGACCGTTTCTACCGGTTCATCACGTGCGGCTCAAGCGCCCACGCGGCCCGGAACCACCATCCGGACGGTGCCGACGGCGGCGCAGGGCGTCGCGCCCCCACCGCCTCACGAGACGGCCGTCAGCCCGCCGGTCCCGAGCAGGAAGAGCCGGCCCTCGACCGCGAGCACGTCGTACGTGCCCTCCGGCAGCGTCCACCGCCACTCGACCGCCCCGTCGTCGAGCGCGATCGACACGAGCCCCGGCTGGCGGCGCTGCCGCTCCGTGACGAACAGGGACCGGCCGTCGGTGAGCACCGGCCCAGGCCCACCGTCCTCGAGCGTGACCGCCCACGCCTCCGCGCCCGTGCGGGCGTCGACGCTGCGGTAGGCCGAGTCCGTCTGGACGACGACGCGCCCGTCGACGCGCGCGACGGCGCGGATCCCGGTGCCCGGCAGCGACCAGAGCTCCGAGCCGGTCGCGGCGTCCACGCCCACGATGCTCCCGAACGTGTTGGTGACGATCACGCCCGGCGCAGACCCGTCCGACAGGGGCGCCTCGAGCACGCGGCCGGAGATCCGGAACGCAGGCTCGCCCGTGGCGGTGAACACCGTGGCGGTGCCGCGGCCGTACTCGTTGCCGACGTAGCGCCCGTCCTGGAGCCGGACGATGGTCCACACGTCGTCCTCGACGAGCGACAGGCCGTCCTCCGTGAGCGCCGCCGCCACGCCCGGCGCGAGGACGTCCACGACGCCGCGGCGCACGTCGAGCACGACGTCGCCGCCGCTCCCGAGACCGTCGTGCGCGAGCGACCGCTCCCACCGGACCTCTCCCGTCGCGGCGTCCTCGCGCACGACCACCACCTCGTCGCCTCGCCACCACGCCCGCACGACGTCCGTCGCGCCGACCGGCACCACGGACAGGCGCCCGGCCGTCTCGGCCGTGCGCTCCCCCACGACCTCGCCGGTCGTCGCGCGCACGGTCGTGAGCCGGGCCACCTGCTCGCGCCACCCCGTCGGGACGGCGCACACGACCACCTCGCGCGCGGGCTCGCCCGAGGCCGGCAGGCACGTGGCGCGGTCGCCGAGGCGCTCGGACCGCCAGAGGACCGTCCCGTCCGCGACGGAGTACGCGGTGAGCGCCCCGTCGACGGTCACGACGGCGCCGACCGCGGGGACGACCTCGGTGCCGGGCTCGACGGGGACCGTCCAGCGCGGCTCCGGCGAGTCGTCGAGCGGGCGCAGCCCTCCCGCGAGCGCGGTGACGTCGACGGGTCGCGCGTCCTCCGTCGACGCGGTGAAGGCGACGGAGCCGGCGAACGCGACGGCGACCGCGAGCGCCACCCACGGGACCGGGTGCAGGTACCAGGGTCGCCGCGTCGCGCGCCCGTCCGGGGGCTCGCCGACCTCGGCGGACCGGGGCGGCCGGCGGATGTCGGACCGCGGCGGACGGGGCTCGGCGGACGCCGCGGGCGTGCCTCGGCTCGCGCGCTCTCCGCGCGGCAGCGGCAGCACGTCGCGGGCCGCCCGGCCGGGGTGCCGTCCCCGGACGGCGGTCGTCGTGGCGTCGTCCCGGGGTCGTGGCTCGTCGCGCGCAGGACGGGAGGGGGCCTCGGCGGAGCCGCCGAGCGCGGCATCGAGGGCGGCGTCGAACCGGTCGTCGGTCCGTAGCTCGGCCGGCAGGAGCTCGAAGCCGCCGGTCGCCGTCCCGGCACCGTCCGTCGTCGGCTCGTGGGTGGCGTGCCCGGCACGAGCCGCCCGGTCCTGCGCGAGCCGACGGCGCCTCACCCGTCCACGATACGCACGCCCACCGGGCCGCGCCGGGCGAGCGGCGGCACGACCGCCTCGGCCCGGACGACGGCGCACCGGCGCGGTCAGATGCCGAGCTGGTAGACGCCCCAGTACGCGAGGATGACGAGCAGGACCGTGGCGCCCGCGACGACGCACCACAGCATGACGCGCGGGGTCACGCCCCGCGCGACCTGCAGCGCGCTCGCGCCCTCCTCCGCGGCGACCACCTGGTCGGTGCCCCGGCGCTCGTCGTGCGCGCGGCGTGCGGAGCGGACCTCGGCCGCCCGGTTCACCAGCAGAGCGCCCGCGACGAGCGTCGCGAGACCGACGAGCCGCACCCCGATCCAGCCGCCCTGCACGACCCACGCGTCCTTCTCGTAGTCGAGCGCGAGCCGCGCCGTCGCCACGAGGTACACGACGAGCGCGACCGTCGTCGCGAACGCGCCGACCCCGAGGCCCAGCAGCGGTACCCGGAAGCCCGGGGCGAGGCCGGCGGGGGCGCCCGGCCGGCCCGCCACCCGCCGCAGCCGGCGCACGAGACCGCCGACGAGGCCGACGAGCGGGCCGAGCACGAGCAGCCCGACGGCGGCGAGGACGAGGCCGACGAACAGGTCGCCGTTGCCCAGCCAGCGCGGCGACGGGACCGGCCCGGCGAGGTACTGCTGCGTGGGCTCCGCGCCCGCGACCTGCGGCAGCGCGGTCGCGCTCGCGGGCAGGGACGTCACCCAGGCGCTCACGTCCCGCGGGAAGTCGGGCACGAGCACGTCGTCGATCTTGATCCCGTGGTTCGCGTCCGCGTAGTAGCGCACGGTGACGTCCGCCCCGCCCGGCACCTGCGACGACGGCCCGGTGGCGTCGAGGATCTGCCGCGCCCCCTGCTCGACGGGCATCGACGGGTCCGCCGTGCCGTACACGACGAGCACCGGCTGCGTGAGCCGCTCGAGGAACGGCTCGACGTCGAAGTCCGCGTACTCGAACCCGCCGCCGGGGATCGCCATCCCGACGGCTCGCGGGATCGCCCGGAACACCCCGTGGGGCACGTCGGTGTTGCGCAGGTAGCTGTCGACCGCGAACGCGGCCTGCTGGCGCGGCGGCACGACGGGCGCGGACACCAGGACGGTGAACGCGATGGTCGGGTCGTCGGCGGCCATCACGGGCACGATCCACGTGCCCTCGGACTCCCCGTACAGCCCCACGCGTCCCGGGTCCACTCCCGGGCGGGCGCGCAGGAGGTCCACGGAGTGGGCGTAGTCGCGCGCCATCGCCTCGTAGTCACGGTGACGCGTGGTGTAGGTGTCCAGGCGCTTGTCCGGGACGAGGGTCACGACGCCCGCGCTCGCGAGGTCGGTCGCGACGTCCACGAACGCCTCCGACGCCAGGCCGGTCCCTGCCCCGTGCACGAACACCATGCCCGGGAGGTCGTCGCCCGCGTCGACGGGCTCGCGCAGCACGCCCCCGACCGTCGCGCCGTCGAGCCGGACCGTCACGTCCGTCTCGCGCACGTCGTAGGTGCCGACCGGGGCGGCCCCGCCGGGCGGCTGCCCGCCGACGGTCGTGTCGGGCGTCTCGGGGACGAGGTGCTCGGTCACGGGCACCGGGTCCCACTGCGGCCCGGTGACCGCTCCGACGATCGCGAGGACGATCGCGAGGGCTGCCGTCGTCGCGGCGGTCCGGAAGATCACCGAGGAATCGTACGTCGCGGGCCGCCGGCCGGTCCCTGATGCCGTCCCGACGACGGCACGGGGGACGTCCCCCCGCGTCAGAAGCCGAGCCGGTGGAGCTGCTTGGGGTCGCGCTGCCAGTCCTTGGCGACCTTCACGTGCAGGTCGAGGTAGACCCTCGCCCCCAGCAGCGCCTCGATGCCGTGCCGTGCGCGCGTCCCGACCTCGCGCAGCCGCGACCCGCCCCGGCCGATGACGATCGCTTTCTGCGAGTCGCGCTCGACGAAGAGGTTGACGCGCACGTCGAGCAGCGGCGGGCGCCCCGCGGTCTCGTCGCCGCTGCCCTCGCGGGGCACGATCTCCTCGACCTGGACCGCGAGCGAGTGCGGCAGCTCGTCGCGCACGCCCTCGAGCGCCGCCTCGCGCACGAGCTCGGCGACCATGACGGCCTCCGGCTCGTCCGTGAGCTCGCCGCCCGGGTAGAGCTCGGGGCCCTCGGGCAGGTGGGAGACGAGGACGTCGGTGAGCACGTCGACCTGGTAGCCGTCCTGGGCGGAGACGGGCACGATGTCGGCCCAGCCGCCCGCCGCCTCCCCCAGCCGGTCGACCGCCAGCAGGTGCGCGGCGAGCGTGCCGCGGTCCACGAGGTCGGCCTTCGTCACGACCGCGACCACGGGCGTGCCGCGGCGACCCCGCATGAGCTCCGCGAGCTCGTTCGCGATGAAGCGGTCGCCCGGGCCGATCTTCTGGTCGGCGGGCAGGCAGAACGCGATGACGTCGACCTGGGTGAGGGTCTCGCGCACGAGGTCGTTGAGACGCTCCCCGAGCAGCGTGCGGGGGCGGTGCAGCCCCGGGGTGTCCACGAGGACGAGCTGCGCGTCGGGGCGGTGCACGATCCCGCGGATCGTGTGGCGCGTCGTCTGGGGGCGCCCGGAGGTGATCGCCACCTTCTGGCCGACCAGCGCGTTCGTCAGGGTCGACTTGCCCGCGTTGGGCCGCCCGACGAGGCAGGCGAAGCCGGAGCGGTGCTCGGGGGTGGTCGTGCTCACGGGGTGTCCTTCACGGTGGGGAGGGGCTGACGGGTGTCGGCCGCGGGGTGGGGATCGTCCGGCTCGGCGTCCGGGGCGTCGGGCGAGGTCGCGGCGGAGACGAGGACGGTCGCGAGCTGCTTGCGGCGGCCCTGGACGCGGTCGGCCTCGAGGCGCAGACCGTGGACCTCCGCCACGGAGCCGGGCAGCGGGACCTTGCCGAGCGCCTTGGCGAGCAGGCCGCCCACGGTGTCCACGTCGTCGTCGTCCAGGCCGAGGCCGAAGAGCTCGCCGAGCTCCTCGACGCCGAGGCGGGCGGGCACGCGCAGGACGCCGTCGCCCAGGTCCTCGACCTCGGGCTCCGGGCGGTCGTGCTCGTCCGTGAGCTCGCCCACGATCTCCTCGAGCGCGTCCTCGATCGTCACGAGACCCGCGACGCCGCCGTACTCGTCGACGACCATCGCGATGTGCGACGACGACGCCTGCATCTCGCGCAGCAGGTCGTCCACCGGCTTGGACTCGGGCACGAAGATCGCGGGGCGCGCGACCTCGCCCACGGGCCGCGCGTCGGTCCCGGGGCCGCCCTGCAGGACGCGCACGACGTCCTTGAAGTAGGCGACGCCCACGAGGTCGTCCGCGGAGGTGCCCGTCACCGGGATGCGGGAGAAGCCGGAGCGCAGGAAGAGCGAGAGGGTCTTGCGCAGGGGCGTGTCGCGCGACGTCGTGACCATGTCGGTGCGGGGCACCATGACCTCGCGCGTGAGGGTGCTCCCGAGCTCGAACACGGAGCGGATGAGCTCGCGCTCCTCCTCCTCGATGACCTCGGACTCGTTGACGCGGTCCACCATGTCCTGGAGCTCGCGCTGGTGCGCCCCCTCGTCGGGCGCCGGGGCGAGCCGCGTGAGCCAGCGCGTGGCCCCGACGACGACCGCGAGCAGGCGCGACAGGCTCAGCAGGACGCGCACGGCGTGCCGACGACCCAGCGACCGCGGGCTCACGCGCACCACGAGGAGCCCGACGACGACGCTCACCGCGAGCGCGACGAGCAGGACCTGCCACCACGGCTCGATCCACGCCGCGACGAGCAGCGTGAGGCACGTGACCGCCGCGACCTCCGCGACGACGCGCACGAAGCCGACGGAGCGCACGGTCGCCGCCGGGTCCGCGAGCAGCGCGAGCGCCCGACGGCCCTCCGGGCGGGCGGGCACGGACGCGTCGTCGCCCAGGGCTGCCTCCGTGACG
Organism: Cellulosimicrobium sp. 4261; assembly: GCF_040546915.1. Classification (NCBI taxonomy): domain Bacteria; kingdom Bacillati; phylum Actinomycetota; class Actinomycetes; order Micrococcales; family Promicromonosporaceae; genus Cellulosimicrobium; species Cellulosimicrobium sp. 4261. The sequence goes on along the minus strand of NZ_JBEPOQ010000005.1, from coordinate 226,049 downwards.
GCGGCCCGCGTCACGCGCAGCACCGCGGCCTCGCCCGCGCTCAGCGCGGCCGCGAGCACGACCGTCAGGACGGTCAGGGCCGCCAGGAGCGCGACGGGTTCGCCGCTCACCGGCCTGCGAGGAAGGTCAGGAGCAGCTTGCGCTGCAGCGCGAACATCTCCTTCTCCTCCTCCGGCTCGGCGTGGTCGTAGCCGAGCAGGTGCAGGATGCCGTGCGTCGTGAGCAGGAGCATCTCCTCCGCGGTCGAGTGGCCCGCCGTCACCGCCTGCTGGGCGGCGACCTCCGGGCACAGCACGACGTCGCCGAGCTGGCCGGGGCCGGCGACCTCGCCGTCGCGCCCGGGCCGCAGCTCGTCCATGGGGAACGACAGCACGTCCGTCGGGCCGGGCTCGTCCATCCAGCGCACGTGCAGCTCGCTCATGACGTCCGTGTCGACGAAGAGGATCGACAGCTCGCTCTGCGGGTGCACGCGCATCGCGTCGAGCACGTACCGTGCCAGCGCCGCGAACTCGGCCTCGTCGACCTCGGCCTCGGTCTCGTTGTTGACCTCGATGCTCACGCGTCGTCCCTCGTCCGTCGGTCTCGTGCCGCGGGGCGTCCGCGGCGGTCGTCGTCGCGGCGGCGAGCGCCGCCGCTCGTCCCCTGTCGCGACGCCGGCGCCGTCGCGAGGTCCCAGCGCGCGTACGCGTCGATGATGTCGCTCACCAGCCGGTGCCGCACCACGTCGGAGGACGTGAGGCGACAGAACTCGACGTCGTCGACACCGGTGAGGACGTCCTCGATGACGCGCAGCCCCGACTGTGTGCCGCCCGGCAGGTCGACCTGCGTCGCGTCGCCCGTGATGACCATGCGGGACCCGAAGCCGAGGCGCGTGAGGAACATCTTCATCTGCTCGGTGGTCGTGTTCTGCGCCTCGTCGAGGATGATGAACGAGTCGTTGAGGCTGCGCCCGCGCATGAACGCGAGCGGCGCGACCTCGATCGTCCCGGCCTCGATGAGCTTGGGGATCGAGTCGGGGTCGATCATGTCGTGCAGCGCGTCGTACAGCGGGCGCAGGTACGGGTCGATCTTCTCCGTCAGCGAGCCGGGCAGGAACCCGAGCCGCTCCCCCGCCTCGACGGCCGGGCGCGTGAGGATGATGCGGTTGACCTGCTTCGACTGCAGCGCCTGCACGGCCTTGGCCATCGCAAGGTACGTCTTGCCCGTTCCCGCGGGGCCGATCCCGAACGTGATGGTGCTCGCGTCGATCGCCTCGACGTAGCGCTTCTGCCCCACGGTCTTCGGCCGGATGGTGCGGCCACGGCTCGACAGGATGTTGAGCGTCAGCACCTCGGCCGGCCGCGACACCGTCGCGGCGGTGAGCATCGCGATGGACCGCGAGACGACGTCGGCCGTGAGCTGGGTGCCGGCCTCCACGACCTCGACGAGCTCGTCGAGCAGGCGCGCGGCGAGCGCGACGTCCCCCGGGGGCCCGCCGACCGCGATCTCGTTGCCCCGCACGTGCACGTCGACGGCGGGGAACCCCTCCTCGACGGCCCGGAGCACGGAGTCGCGGCTACCGAGGAGCGCCACCATCGGCACGTGGTTCGGGATGACGATGCGGTGCTCGACCCGGTGCGACGAGGGGTCGGGTTCTCGGGACAGAGAGGTCATGAGCCGGCTTGCGCCGCTGCGCTCCTTCGGTCGGGCAGTGGGTCCGGGACGGCCACCGCCCCGCAGATCGCTTCCATCGTACCGAGAGCGGCCGGGCGTCACACGCGCTTTCGCGCAGGGCTCAGGCGGGCGACCAGCCGAGCTCGGCGCCCGCGATGACGTGGCCGTGCACGTGGAACACGCTCTGGCCGGCGCGCGGCCCCGAGTTGAAGATGAGCCGGAACTGGCCGTCGGCCAGGTCGCCCGCCACCTCGTCCGCGAGCGCGACGACGTCGCCGAGCAGCTCCGGGTCCGCCGCCGCGAGCTGCGCGATGTCGCCGTGGTGGTCGCGCGGGACCACGAGCACGTGCACGGGAGCCTGCGGGTCGATGTCGCGGAACGCGATCGAGCGCTCGCTCGTCGCCACGACGTCGGCGGGCACCTCCCCCGCGACGATGCGGCAGAAGAGGCAGTCCGGGTCGGTGCGCAGGTCGGTGCTCGTCATGACCCCGAGGCTAGACCACGCGTCCCGGCCACGCCCCAGCGGCCGAGCCGCTCGGCGAGCAGCGCCACGGCCACCGGACCGGCGGTCGAGGTGCGCAGGACGTGGGGCCCGAGCCGCGCCGCGACCGCGCCGGCCTCCGTGAGGTCGGCGAGCTCGCGGTCGGAGATCCCGCCCTCCGGGCCGACGACGACCAGCACCTCGGGCGCGGGCGCGCCGTCCGTGGCCGGACCGGCGGGCAGGGCGACGTCGGCGAGCGGCGTCGTCGCCTCCTCGTGCAGGACGATCGCGCGACCGCCCGCGGCGACGACGTCGACGACCCGCGCCGCGAGGCCGCGCGAGTCGAGCGCGACCTCGACGCGGGGCAGGCGCGCGCGCCGGGCCTGCTTCGTCGCCGTGCGGACCGTCGCGAGCCACCGCGCGCGGGACTTCGCCGCGCGCTCGCCGCGCCACACGACGACCGAGCGCTCCGCCTGCCACGGCACGACCACGTCGACGCCGATCTCCGTCGCCGCCTCGATCGCCATCTCGTCGCGGTCGCCCTTGGCGAGCGCCTGGACGAGCGTCACGACGACGTCCGGCGCCGGCTCGCGGTCCACCTCCTGCACGAGGAGCGTCACGCGGCCCGACTCGGCGTGCTCGACGACGCACCGCAGCCGGAGCCCGTCGCCGTCGACGACGTCCACGCGCTCGCCCGCGCCGCGGCGCTGCACGACGCCCGCGTGCCGGCCCTCCGCGCCGTCGAGCACGTACCGGTCGCCGGGCGCGACGCCGTCGGTCCCCGTCTCGGCGAGGAACACCGGAGCACTCATGCGCGCGCCCCGCTCAGCGGCCGGACAGCTTGTCGCGCAGGCGCGAGAAGACGCCCGGGTGCGCGGCGGCGAGCCGGGGCTCGGGGCGCTCCTCGCCGCGCAGCGCGGCGAGCGAGCGCAGGAGCTGCTCCTGCTCGGGGTCGAGGGCCGTCGGCACCTGGACCTCGATGTGGACGTTGAGGTCGCCGCGCCCGCTGCCGTGCAGGTGCCCGACGCCGAGGTTCTTCAGCGTGACGATCTGGTTCGGCTGCGTGCCGGGGCGCAGGTCGATCTCCTGGAGCCCGTCGAGCGTCTCCAGCTCGAGCACGGTGCCGAGGGCGGCCGCCGTCATGGGCACCTGGAGGGTGCAGTGCAGGTCGTCGCCGCGGCGCACGAACGTGTCGTGGTTGCGCTCGCGGATCTCGACGTACAGGTCGCCCGCGGGGCCGCCGGCCGGGCCGACCTCGCCCTGCGCGGTGAGCTTGATGCGCGTGCCCGTGTCGACGCCCGCCGGGACGTTGACCGTGATGCTGCGGCGGCTGCGCACGCGGCCCTCGCCCGAGCACTCCGCGCACGGCTCGGGGATGACCGTGCCGAAGCCCTGGCACGCGGCGCACGGCGCGCTCGTCATGACCTGGCCGAGGAACGAGCGCGCGACGCGCTGGACCGTGCCGCGGCCGTGGCACACCTCGCACGTGCGGGGCGAGGTGCCCGGGCGGCAGCAGGTGCCGCCGCACGTACCGCAGACGACCGCCGTGTCGACCTGGAGCTCGCGCTGCGCGCCGAACGTCGCCTCGGAGAGGTCGATGTCGAGCCGCACGAGCGCGTCCTGGCCCCGGCGGGCGCGCGGGATCGGGCCCTGCTGCGCCTGGGCGCCGCCGAAGAACGTCTCGAAGATGTCCTGGAAGCCGAACCCGCCGCCCATGGGGCCGCCGCCTCCGCCACCGGGGGCGCTGGGGTCGACGCCGAGGTCGTACTGCTGGCGCTTCTCCGGGTTGGACAGCACCTCGTACGCGCGCGCGACGTCCTTGAAGCGGTCGCCCGCCTCCTCGCCCGCGACGTCCGGGTGCAGCTCGCGCGCGAGCTTGCGGTACGCCTTCTTGATCTGGTCCTGGCTGGCGTCACGGGCCACGCCGAGGATCTCGTAGTAGTCGCTCACACGTCACTCTCTGCTGGTGCGGGTCGTGAGGCCGGCGCGGGGCCGGTCGGGAGGGGTCGGGGGTGGTCGTCGAGCGGGCCCGCCGCGGGCGGGGAGACCGCGGGGCTCACGTGCCGAGCACCCGTGACAGGTAGCGCGCGACCGCGCGCACCGCCGCGATGGTGCCGGGGTAGTCCATGCGGGTCGGCCCGATCGAGCCGACGAGCGCGACCGTGTCACCGTCGTTACCGTAACCGGTCGTCACGACGGAGGTCTCCGCGAGGCCCTCGAGCTGGGTCTCGCGACCGATCCGGACGCTCACGCCCGACTCGGCGGCCATCTCGGTGAGCAGCCCGAGCAGGACGACCTGCTCCTCGAGCGCCTCGAGGACGGGGCGCAGCGCGTGCTCGAACCGCATGCCCGCGCGGGCGAGGTTCGCCGTGCCTGCGAGGACGAGGCGCTCCTCGCTCTCCTCCGCGAGCGTCTGGGCGACGAGGTCGCCCACCGCGCGGACGAGCGGGGCGTCGTCGGGGTGGAAGCTCTCGGTCACGGCGGCCAGACCGGGCGCGAGGTCCGAGAGGCGCTTGCCCGCGGCCGCGGCGTTGAGCCGTGCGCGCACCTCGACGAGGGTCCCCTCGTCCGGCAGGCTCGCGACCTCGAGCGTGCGCTGCTCGACGCGGCCCGTGTCCGTGATGATGACGACCAGGAGGCGCGACTCGCCGACGGGCACGAGCTCGAGGTGGCGCAGGCCCGACCGGCTCAGCGAGGGGTACTGCACGACGGCGACCTGCCCGGTGAGCTGCGCGAGCAGCCGCCCGGCGCGCGCGATGACGTCGTCGAGGTCCACGCCCTCGGACAGGAAGGTCTCGATGGCGCGCTTCTCCGGTGCGGACAGCGGCTTGACGCCCGAGAGGCGGTCCACGAAGAGCCGGTAGCCCTTGTCCGTCGGGATGCGGCCCGCGGACGTGTGCGGCTGCGCGATGTACCCCGCGTCCTCGAGGGCGGCCATGTCGTTGCGGATCGTGGCGGGCGAGACGCCGAGGCTGTGGCGCTCGGTGAGCACGCGCGACCCCACGGGCTCACGCGTCAGGACGTAGTCCTCGACGATGGCCCGCAGCACCTCGAGCCGGCGCTCCTCGCTCACGTCCACCTCCCGCGTGCCGCACCGTCGCCGCCCGGGCGGGCGTGCGGGCGTCGGCACTCTCGACCTCCGAGTGCCAATCCTACGCGTCCGCGCGGCCCGTCCGGCGGTCCTCCGCTCGTCGCGAACGCAGGTCGAGGAGCCCGACGGCGAGCGCGACCGTGACGAGGCCGATCGTCACCAGGAGGGCGCGCCCGGTCGCGTCCGCCGCCGAGTCGCCGCCCGCGAGGCCGCCGTAGTACACGGACAGGACGACGGAGATCCCGACGGCCGACCCGATGCGCTGGCCGAGCTGCAGCATGCTGCCCGCCACCCCGGCCCGGCTCACCGGCACCTCGGACAGCGTGAGCGTCTGGTTCGGCGCGATGACCGTCCCGCTGCCCGCACCGGCGACCAGCAGCGCGACCGCGAGCGCCGGGCCGACGGCGCCCGGGTCGTTCCCGAGCGTGCGCACGACGACCTCCGCGGCGACCACCCCGACGAGCACGAGCACCACGCCGACGACGACGAGCTCGCGGCCCCAGCGCGCGACCCAGCGGCCCGAGAACCACGCCGACACGCCCGACGCGACCGCGAACGGCGTGCCGACGAGCCCCGCCTGCAGCGGGGTGTACCCGAGCTCGTCCTGGAGGTAGAGCGTGACGACGAGGAAGATGCCCGTGAACCCCGCGAAGTACGCGAGGCCGAGCAGCGCGCCGTTGCGGAAGGACCCGAGCCCCACGACCTGCGGGTCGAGCACGGCCTCGCCCGTGCGGCGCTGGTAGCGCCGCTCCCACGCGACGGCGGCCACGAGCGCGCCGACGGCCGGCACGAGCCACCACCAGCGGGACACGTCGTCGCCGCGGCCCGTCGTCGTGACGAACGGCATCATCACGCCGAGGGTCGCGGCGCCGAGCAGGCCGAGCCCGACGAGGTCGAGCCGGCGCGGCCCGCGCGCAGCGCCCGAGCCGGTGCGCGGCGGCCCGGGCACGAGACGCCACGCGAACGGCAGGAGCACGGCGACGACGGGGATGTTGACGAGGAACACCCAGCGCCATCCCGTCTCGGGGCCGGCGGCCGCGATGATGAGGCCGCCCAGCAGGGGCCCGAGCGCGGTCGAGACACCGATCGTCGCGCCGAACATGCCGAACGCGCGCCCGCGCTCGTACCCGCGGAACTCCTGCTGGATCAGGCCGACGACCTGCGGGTTGAGCACCCCGGCGCTCACGCCCTGGAGCAGGCGCGCGACGCCCAGCCACGTGTCGGTGGGCGCGAGCCCGCACGCGAGGCTCATGAGCGCGAAGCCCACGAGCCCGGCGATGAACAGCGCGCGCCGAGCGCCGGCGTCGCCCAGGCGCCCGGCGGGCACCAGGGCGAGCCCGAAGGCGAGCGTGTAGCCCGCGACGACGAGCTGCAGCTCCGTGGGACCCGCGTCGAGCGACGACTCGATCGACGGCAGGGCCACGTTGACGATCGACACGTCGAGCGTCGTGATGAAGCCGACCGCGAGGCAGACCGGCAGCACGCGCCAGCGGTTCGGGTCCGGCTCGGCGCGCTCCTGGCTCATCGGTCCGTGGTACCACCCCGCCCCGGGAGCGCGCGCGCCGGGAGCCGTCGCCCGAGGTCGGCCCGAGGGTCCGAGGTCGGCCCGAGGGTCCGAGGTCGACCCTCGAGAGGCCGATCCGGCGACGCACGGGGCGATCTCGGCGGCGCACGGCGGACGCTGGCCTAGGGTGACGCCGTGTCCTTCGACCGCTACGGCTCCGACGTCCTCGGCGGCACGCCCGCCCCCTCCCACCACCGCGCGCGACCCGTGTCGCGCCCGCAGCCCGCGGAGCGCGGCCTCGTCGTCGAGGAGGTGCAGACCGGGTGGGTCGGCGCCGTCGTACGGGTCGAGAAGTCGGGCGGGATGCACGTCGTCGTGCTGGAGGACCGTGCGGGCCGGACCCGCACGTTCCCGCTCGGGCCCGGGTTCTGGGTCGACGGCGCGCCCGTCGAGCTCACCCCGCCCGTCACCTCCCGCGCCCCCGCCGCCCCGACGCGCACCGCGTCGGGCTCGCGGGCCGTCGTCGGGCAGCGGGCGCGCGTCGCGCGCGGGAGCCGCATCTGGGTCGAGGGCAAGCACGACGCCGAGCTCGTCGAGAAGGTGTGGGGCGACGACCTGCGCGTGGAGGGGGTCGTCGTCGAGCCGTTGCACGGCGTCGACGACCTCGCGGCCGCGCTCGCCGACTTCGGCCCGACGCCGCAGCGGCGCGTGGGCGTGCTCGTGGACCACCTCGTGCCCGGCAGCAAGGAGCGACGGATCGCCGACGAGGCGCTGCGACGCTCGCCCGCGGGCACGGTGCTCGTGCTCGGGCACCCGTACGTCGACGTCTGGCAGGCGGTGAAGCCGGCCCGGATCGGCCTGGAGCGGTGGCCCGTGATCGAGCGCGGCACCGAGTGGAAGCGCGGGATCCTGCGCGAGCTCGGCTGGCCCGCGGAGACCCCGGAGGACGTCGGCCGCGCGTGGCAGCGCATCCTCGGCACGGTGCGCACGTACGCCGACCTGGAGCCGTCGCTGCTCGGGCGCGTCGAGGAGCTCATCGACTTCGTCACCGCGCCCTGACCGGTCGCCCGGCGCCCGGGACGCACCCCGCCCGAGACGCACCGCGCCCCGGCACCGACGGGCGGCACCGGGGCGCGGCGAGGGCTGCGGCCGGGTGTCAGGCGGCCGGCACCCCACCCGTGAGACGGCGATAGGCGTAGCCGACGGCGACGTAGCTCAGCGGGATCGTCACGAAGAGCCCGAGCCCGCACGGGATCGCGCCGAGGATGTTGATCCCGACGAGAGCGAGCAGGAGCAGGAACACCTGCCCGAAGTTCTTCGCGACGAGCGAGAAGCTCGTGCGGATCGCCGTGATCGCGTCGACGCCCTGGTCGAGCGCGACGTAGTACACGAACGCCGAGAACAGCAGCATCGCGAGCCCGGGCAGGACGCACAGGAAGAACCCGATCCCGGACAGGACGCCGACGATGAGGGCGGCGAGCAGCACGTTGAGCACGTTGCCGATGCGGAAGAACGCGGCGACGTCGGGCCGACGCCCGTCCACCTCGTCGAGCGCGCCGCGCGTGAAGAACGCGGTGATGAGATAGCCGATGGCGGTGCCGACGATCCCGAGCAGCACGCTCGTGAAGGTGAGCCCGCCGAGGGCGGCGAAGTTCGTGTCGGAGTAGTCGAACTGGTCCTGGAACTGGTCGAACCCGCCCGTGATCCAGCTCCACGCGACGTTGACCGCGAGGAAGATCAGCGCGACGAGGATCCACGGCCCCAGGTTCGACGTGACGCGGCGCCACCCGTAGGAGATCGCGTCGCCGACGCCGAACGCCGGGCCCGTGTAGCCCGGTTGGCCGCCGTACCCTCCGGCGGCGCCCGGGTACGACCCGGGCGGCGGCGGGTACCCCCCGGCCGGGGGCGGGTATCCGCCGGCGGGCGGCGGGTACGCGCCGGACGGGGGCGGGTACGCGCCCGGCGGGGGTGCGGTCGGTCCCCCGGTCGCGCCGCCCGGCGCACCGGACGGGGCGCCGTAGGCACCCGGTGCCCCGTACGCGGGCGGGCCCGCCGGCGGGGCGGCCGGGTCGTGCGGGGCGGCCGGGTCGCGCGGGGCTCCACCGCCCGGGCCGTACGGCGAGGCGGGTGGCACGTCGCCCCCGGACGCCGCGGCGTCGGGCCGGTCGGGGCCCGGGCCCGACGGCGGCGTGGCGTCCGGCGGCGGGCCGCCCGCTCCGTCGGCGGGGGTGTGCTCGTCGTCGCGGGGCGGCTCGCCGCCCGGGTTCGTGGGGTCGGTCATCGTGCACCTCGTTCCTCGTCGTCACGTGCTGCGGGCCGCACGCTCCGTCGACGTGCTGGGTCCACCTTGGCGGTTCGTGGCCAGGACCGCGCGGCGAGAGCCGGGAGCACGGCACGACGCCGGGCCCGCCGCCGCCGTCGCGCACCGGTGGTCGCCGAGCGCGTGCCGGGTCGAGGCGGCCCCGGCACCGACGTCACTCGTCCGTGATCGCGCGCACCACCGTGTCGGCGAGCAGCCGCCCCCGCAGGGTCAGCACGGCACGGCCGGTGACCGCCGCGCGGCCGTCGAGGAGCCCGGTCGCGACGAGCCCGGCGACCGCACGCCGGCCGGACGGGGCGAGGACCGCGAGGTCGAGACCCTCGCGCAGCCGCACGCCGAGCATCGCCTGCTCGAGCCGGCCCTCCGCCCGCGTGAGGAGCTCCCGTCCCGCCGCCGGGCTCGTGCCCGCCTCGAGCAGCGCCGCGTACCGGCGCGGGTGCTTGACGTTCCACCAGCGCACCCCGACCCGGGCGTCCTCGGGCGACGTCACCGCGGACCCGGCACCGGTCGCCGCGACGTAGGAGTGCGCGCCGGGACCGATCCCCCACCAGTCGTCGCCGCGCCAGTAGGCGAGGTTGTGGCGGCAGCGGTCGGCGTCGGTGCGCGCCCAGTTGCTCACCTCGTACCAGGTGAGGCCCGCCGCCGTGAGCAGCTCGTCGGCGAGCTCGTACTTCGTGGCCTGGTCGTCCTCGCTCGGGAGCGCGACCTCGCCGCGCCGCACCTGGGCGGCCATCTTCGTCCCTGCCTCCACGACGAGCGCGTACGCGGACACGTGGTCGACGCCGGTCGCGAGCGCGGCCTCGAGGCTGGCCCGCCAGTCGTCGAGGCTCTCCCCCGGCGTGCCGTAGATGAGGTCGAGCGAGACCTGGAGGCCGGCGTCGCGCGCCCAGCGCACGACGTCCGGGATGCGGCGCGGGTCGTGCGTGCGCTCGAGCGTCGCGAGCACGTGCGGCACGGCGGACTGCATGCCGAACGACACGCGCGTGAACCCGGCCGCAGCGAGCTCGGCGAGCGACTCGGGCGTCACGGAGTCCGGGTTCGCCTCCGTCGTCACCTCGGCGTCCGCGGCGAGCCCCCACGCCTCGCGGACGCCGTCGAGCAGGCGGACGAGGTCGCCCGCAGGCAGGAGCGTGGGCGTGCCGCCGCCGACGAAGACCGTCGAGACCGGACGCGCGGGCAGCCCGGCGTCGTGCAGCACGCGCGCGGCGAGGTCGATCTCGCGCAGCGCCGTGCTCGCGTACGACGCCTGGCTCGCACCCCCGCCGAGCTCGGACGCCGTGTAGGTGTTGAAGTCGCAGTACCCGCACCGCACCGAGCAGAACGGGACGTGCAGGTAGACCCCGAACCCGCGGGCCGCGGGCTCCGTGCCGCCCGTGCCTCCCCCGACCCAGGAGGGCAGCGAGCCGTCGGGCGGGACCGGCTCGCCCTCGGGCAGCGCCGGGCTCACTTCTTCGACTTGTCCTTGGCGTCCTTGCCGCCCGCGGCGTCGGAGGAGAGCGCGGCGATGAAGGCGTCCTTCGGGACCTCGACGGACCCGATGTTCTTCATGCGCTTCTTGCCCTCCTTCTGCTTCTCGAGCAGCTTGCGCTTGCGGCTGATGTCGCCGCCGTAGCACTTCGCGAGGACGTCCTTGCGCATCGCGCGCACCGTCTCGCGCGCGATGACGCGCGCGCCGACGGCCGCCTGGATCGGCACCTCGAACTGCTGGCGCGGGATGATCTCCTTGAGCTTCGCCGTCATCATGACGCCGTAGTCGTACGCCTTGTCCTTGTGCACGATCGCGCTGAACGCGTCCACCTGCTCGCCCTGGAGCAGGATGTCGACCTTCACGAGGTCGGCCACCTGGTCGCCCGAGGGCTCGTAGTCGAGCGACGCGTACCCGCGCGTGCGGGACTTGAGCTGGTCGAAGAAGTCGAACACGATCTCGGCGAGCGGGAGCGTGAAGCGCAGCTCGACGCGGTCCTCGGACAGGTAGTCCATGCCGAGCATCTGGCCGCGACGGTCGTTGCACAGGCCCATCACGGTGCCTACGAACTCGCTCGGCGCGAGGATCGTCGCCCGCACGACCGGCTCGCTGACCTGCTTGATCTTGCCGCCCGGGAACTCCGACGGGTTCGTCACGTTGACGAGCGTCCCGTCCTCGAGCGTCACGTCGTAGACGACGTTCGGCGCGGTCGAGATGAGGTCGAGGTCGAACTCGCGCTCGAGCCGCTCGCGCACGATCTCCAGGTGCAGCAGGCCGAGGAACCCGACGCGGAAGCCGAAGCCGAGCGCGACCGACGTCTCCGGCTCGTAGTTGAGCGCGGCGTCGTTGAGCTTGAGCTTGTCGAGCGCGTCGCGCAGGACCGGGTAGTCGGTCCCGTCGATCGGGTACAGGCCCGAGAAGACCATGGGCTTCGGGTCCGAGTAGCCGCCGAGCGCGTCCGCGGCGGGCTTCGCCGCGTTCGTCACCGTGTCGCCGACCTTCGACTGGCGCACGTCCTTCACGCCCGTGATGAGGTAGCCGACCTCACCGACGCCGAGGCCCTTCGTGACGATCGGCTCCGGCGAGATGACGCCGATCTCGAGCAGCTCGTGGGTCGCGCGCGTCGACATCATGACGATGCGCTCGCGCGGGTTGAGGTTGCCGTCGACGACGCGCACGTACGTCACGACGCCGCGGTAGGTGTCGTAGACCGAGTCGAAGATCATGGCGCGCGCCGGGGCGTCGGCGTCGCCGACCGGCGCGGGCACGCGCTCGACGATGCGGTCGAGCAGCACCTCGACGCCCGCGCCCGTCTTGCCGGAGACCTTGAGCACGTCGTCCGGGTCGCCGCCCACGAGGTTCGCGAGCTCCTCCGCGTACTTCTCGGGCTGCGCCGCCGGGAGGTCGATCTTGTTGAGCACGGGGATGATCTCGAGCTCGTTCTCCATCGCGAGGTACAGGTTCGCGAGGGTCTGCGCCTCGATGCCCTGCGCGGCGTCGACGAGCAGCACCGCGCCCTCGCACGCCGCGAGCGACCGCGAGACCTCGTACGTGAAGTCGACGTGCCCCGGGGTGTCGATCATGTTCAGCGCGTGCGGCGTCTCCACGCCGTCCGCCACGACGGCCCACGGCATGCGGACGGCCTGCGACTTGATCGTGATGCCGCGCTCGCGCTCGATGTCCATGCGGTCGAGGTACTGCGCGCGCATGGCGCGCGGCTCGACGACACCGGTGAGCTGCAGCATGCGGTCGGCCAGGGTCGACTTGCCGTGGTCGATGTGCGCGATGATGCAGAAGTTCCGGATCAGCTCGGGCGGCGTGGCCGCGGGCTGGATGCGGGTGCTCAGCTGGGCACTGGGGATCGGGGACAACGCGGGTGCGCTCCTGGGAGTGGCGTGCGGGTCGGGCCGCGCGCTCGGGGGCGGCGCGCCGACGGTCGCTCTCGGGCGGGCGGGAACGACCATTGTCCCACGTCCGGCGTCGGGTACCCGCCCGCCCTGCGGGGCGCCGCGAGCCGACCTAGCGTGGAGGACCGGCCGGCCGCACCGGGTCGACCGGCGACGAGAGGAGCGCTCATGGCCCAGGACACCGAGCACCGCACCTCCGGCCGCCCCGGCGGGCGCCGCGTGCTGGCGATCGTGACGAACTACGGCGTCGAGCAGGACGAGCTCGTGGTCCCGCTCGAGCACCTGCGCGGCGAGGGGGTGGAGGTCGACGTCGCGGCCACGTCCGCCGACGACGTGCAGACCCTCGTGGGCGACAAGGACCCCGGCCGCACCGTGACCCCGAACCTCACGCACGCCGACGCCGACCCCGCCGAGTACGACCTGCTGCTCGTGCCGGGCGGGACGATCAACGCCGACGCGCTGCGCCTCCAGGACGACGCGGTGAGCCTCGTGCGCGCGTTCACGGCCGCGGGCAAGCCGGTCGCGGCGATCTGCCACGGCCCGTGGGCGCTCGTCGAGGCGGCCGCCGTCGAGGGCAAGACCCTGACGAGCTACGCGTCCCTCGAGACGGATGTGCTCAACGCGGGCGGCGCCTGGGTCGACCGGTCCGTCGTGCGCGACGACGAGGGGTACACGCTCGTCACGTCGCGCGACCCCGGGGACCTCGACGACTTCCTGCGCGAGGTGGACGCGGTCCTGGCCGGGTGACGCGCACCGTCCGCGCCGGGTGACCCGCACCGGCGGGTCATCCGCCGCGCGCCCGCCCAGGTAGCGCCCCGGTCCCGCGAGGTAGAGCCCTGGCCCCGCGAGGTGGAGCCCCGGTCCCGCGAGGTAGAGGCCCGGCCCCGCGAGGTGGAGCCCTGGTTCCGCGAGGCAGAGCCCTGGTCCGGCGAGGTGGGGTGACCACGGCTCTACCTCGGCGCGCCAAGGTCCGGCCGGCCGGGCGTCCGGGGCACCCGGGCGGACGCGCGTCTGCCCGGTAGGGTGCGCGCGTGGCACGCAACCGATGGCTGGGACTTCTGACCGACGCGGCGCGCGCCGTGGTCTCCGGGCTCACGCGCTCGCAGGGCGCGGGGCAGGGTGGCGCGAGCCAGGGCACCGCGGCGACGCGGGCCCCGGGGCGTGAGCGGACGCCGTCGGGCCGCGGCCGCGGCGACCGCACGCCCTCCCCTCGGCCCGGGCCGCGTCCCGGTGCTGCACCGGGCCCTCGTCCCCGCCCCGCGGCGGGCGGGCGACCGGGCCAAGCCGGGACGGCGGGCGGCCGGGGCGCGTACCCGGGCGACTTCGAGGGCACCGTGCGCGCGCGGTACGCGCCGCGGCCCGACGGCGACCCGGACCCCGGTGAGATCGTCTGGACGTGGGTCCCGTTCGAGGAGGACCACTCGCAGGGCAAGGACAGGCCGGTGCTGCTCGTCGGATCGGACGGCGCATGGCTCCTCGGCGTGATGCTCACGAGCAAGGACCACTCGCGCGACGCCCAGGACGAGGCGCGCTGGGGACGGTACTGGCTGGACATCGGGTCGGGACCGTGGGACGCGAAGGGGCGCGACAGCGAGGTCCGGCTGGACCGCGTGGTGCGCGTCGACCCGGACGCGGTGCGCCGCGAGGGGGCCGTCGTCGGGCGCGACGTCTTCGACCGCGTGGTCGACGGGATCTCGCGACACCGCTGAGGCGGTGGCCCCGGCTCTTGAGGTGGTAGCCCCGGCTCTCGCGCCGGCCTCCGGGCCTCGCGCGGGGCCGCACGGCGACGGCGCGGCGGCCGCGCGGGACGATTAGGGTCCCGACCAGACCGCTGGTATTCTTGATGGCTGCGTGTCCGCCCAGGTCGGCGGGCACAGCTCCAGCACCTCTCCACGGGTTCCCCACCCCAGTCCCGGAGCTGGAGTCGCCCTCTACGACCTATCCGCTCGCTCCGGCGAACAGAACCAGAAAGTCCACACGTGGCCAACATCAAGTCCCAGATCAAGCGCATCCGCACGAACGAGAAGGCTCGTCTGCGCAACAAGGCAGTCAAGTCCGAGCTCAAGACGTACGTGCGCCGCGTGCGCGAGGCCGTCGCGGCGGGCGACAAGGACGCGGCGACCACCGCGCTCCAGGCGGCGTCCCGCAAGCTCGACAAGGCCGTCTCGAAGGGCGTCATCCACGCGAACCAGGCCGCGAACCGCAAGTCGGCCATCGCGAAGTCCGTCAACGCTCTCTGAGCGCACGGTTCGCCCGCGGTGTCGTGACACGCTGATCGTCGCGACGCTCGCACAGGTTTCCCACGAGGGGCGCCGACCCGCACGGGTCGGCGCCCCTCGTGCGTCCGGCGCCGGGTGTCCGGCCCGGGCCGACGCCGTCGTTGGGCGTGACGACGGTCGCGAGCGGGAGCGAAGCCGGGCGCCTCGTCGGATCCCCGACGCCGCGCGGCGCCGGGGGCTCGAGCCCGGTACCCGGTCGCGCGGCTGCTGGGTCAGCGGCCGTGGGCCCGCGCGATCGTCAGCACCGCGCGCTCGACGGCGAACACCGGGTCACGCCCCGCGCCCTTGACCTCGGCGTCGGCCTGCGCGACGGCGCTGATCGCGGTCGCGAGCCCCTCCGGGGTCCAGCCCGCGAGCTCGCGGCGCGCGCGGTCGACCTGCCAGGGTGCGAGCCCGAGGTCCTTCGCCGCGACCCCGCCACGGCCGCGCATCGCGCCGACCTTCGCGAGGGCGCGGAGCTTCATCGCCAGCGCCGCGACGAGCGGCACCGGGTCCGCGCCCGTCGCGAGCGCGTGCCGCAGGAGCGCCACGGCCTCCCCCGCGTTCCCGGCGACGGCGGCGTCCGCGACCCGGAACCCGGTCGCCTCGACCCGGCCGCCGTAGTACCGGTCCACCACGGCCTCGCTCACGGTGCCGTCGGTGTCCGTGACGAGCTGGCTGCAGGCGGCCGCCAGCTCCCGCAGGTCGTTGCCGAGGGCCTCGACGAGGGCTCGGACGCCCGACGCGTCGATGCGGCGACGGGCCCTGCGGAACTCGGCGTTGACGAACGCCACCTTGTCGGAGTCCTTCTTGATCGCCTCGACCGTGACGACGGGCGCGCCGCTGCCCTTGATCGCGTCGAGCATGCGCTTGCCCCGCACTCCTCCCCCGTGCACGACGACGACCGTCGTCGCCGGGTCGGCGACCGGCACGTAGTCCACGACGTCGGCGACGAGCGCGTCGGTCGCCGACTCGGCGCCCTCGACGACGACGACCTTCGCCTCGCCGAACAGCGACGGGCTGGCCGCCACCGTGAGCATCCCGGCCTGGTACGTCGCGGCCTCGATCGTCACCTTCTCGACCTCGGGGTCGCGCTCCCGCGCGAGGTCGGCTATCGCGTCGACGGCGCGCTCCGCGAGGAGCGACTCGGGCCCCTGGACGAGCACCACGGGCGCGAGCCGGACGTCGTCCCAGGCGAGGGACGGGCCGGCGGACGGACGGGCGGTGCGGGTCGGCGCGGGCATGGCACCAGCCTGCCACGAGCCGCCCACCCGCCGCGCCGTCCGACGCGCACGGCACCGTCACGCGCACCCCGCGGCGGAGAGGACGCCGTCACGCACGACGAGCGCCACGGTGCCGCACGCGTCGGTCCGCAGCACGGTGGCCCCCACCCCGCGGTAGAGGTCGAGCGCCCGGTCGGTGGGGTGCCCGTAGGTGTTCTCGCCCGAGCTGACGAGCGCGACCGTCGGTGCCAGGAGCTCCGCGAGGCGGTCCGACTGCGTGGCCGAGCCGTGGTGCGCGACCTTGACGACGTCGACCGGGCCCGTGCCCTGCGCGTCCAGGGTGCGCGCGAGCGAGGCCTGCCCTGCGTCCTCCAGGTCGCCGAGCGCGACGACGTCCAGTCCCGCCACCCGGACGAGGAGCGCCACGCTCGCGTCGTTCGCGTCGCCCGGTCCAGCCTGCAGCACCTCCCACGAGACGCCGTCGTCGAAGGTACCGCCGCCGTCCGCCCGGCCCGCCGCACCGGCGTCGCCCGGTCGCGCGACCTGCACCGGGACGCCCGCGTCCGCGAGGTCCCCCAGCACGCGCTCGGCCTGCGCCTCGGGCTCCGCGGCCGGGCTCACGAGCGCGCGCTCGACCTCTCGGCCGCGGAGCGCCGCCTCCAGACCGCCGACGTGGTCCGCGTGGAAGTGGCTGAGGACGAGCAGGTCGACCCGCTCGACCCCGAGGTCGTCGAGGCACGATCCCGCCGCAGCACCGGCGGGGCCTACGTCCACGACCACCGCAGCGCGCGGCCCGGAGCGGATGACGAGCGCGTCGCCCTGCCCCACGTCGCACGCCACGACCGCCCAGTCCGCAGGGACCGGGCCTGCGGCCACGCCGAGCGGCCGGAGCACCACGACGAGGAGGACGCACATGGCGACGACCGCGACGACCACGGCCACGACGCGGACACGAGCGTGCGGTCGTCCCTGTCCCTGTCCCTGTCCCTGTCCCTGTCCCTGTCCCTGGGGCGACCGGACCTGACGCGAACCCGCAGCCTGTCCGACGCGACCGTCCCCGACGCCGGACGACCGGGTGGCGCGACGCCACTGCCCGGTGAGGCGCGCCCGCAGCGGCGGCGACGTGGCGCGGCGCAGCGTGCGACGCTCCCCCGCGTCCTGCAGGGCGCGCGAGCGGAGGACCACGGCGAGCCCGACGGCGGTCGGCGCGGCGAGCAGCGCGGCTCCTCCGACACCTCCCGGCCAGGGCGCCCGCGCGCCGGGCGTGGCCGCGAAGACCTGGGCGACACCCGCGATCCAGCCCGTGAAGAGACCCGCCGTCCAGGCGAGCGCGGTCGCGGCACCGGGCCACCACGGCGCGACGAGGGTCGCGAGGACGCCGAGCACCGTCGCCGGCCCCAGTGCCGGCGCCGCCACGAGGTTCGCCGGGACGGCCCACGTGCTCACGCTCGGGTCGAGCAGCACGACGATCGGGGCGCACGCCGCCTGCGCTGCCACCGGTACCGCGACGACGTGCGCGGCCGCCCGCCCGCACCACGGCGCCAGACGCCGGGCGATCGGCGCCGTGAGCAGCGCCAGCCCGGCCGTCGCGGCGACGGAGAGGACGAAGCCGTACGACCGCGCCAGCCACGGGTCGACGACGAGGAGCACGACCACGGCCGCACCGAGAGCCGCCACCGCGCGGGACGGGCGCCCGAGCGCGATGCCCACCACCCCGACCACCCCCATGGCCGCCGCCCGCAGCACGCTCGGTTCCGGGTGGACCAGCGCCACGAACCCGACCATCACCGCGCCCGTCACGACGACGCGGACGGCTCGCGGCGCGCGCAGCAGGACGCACAGCGCCGCGACGCACGCGACGACGATGACGAAGTGGCCGCCGGACACGGCCGTGACGTGCGTGAGCGACGTCGTGCGCATCGCCTCGTCGAGCTCCGGGTCGAGCCGCGAGGTGTCCCCCACCGCCACCCCCGGCACGAGCCCGCGTGCCTGCGGGCTGAGCCCGTCCGTCGCGTCGAGCAGGCTCTGCCGCATGGTGTGCACGCCCTGGAGGAACCGGTCGGGGTCGTCGACGACGCGCGGCGCGGCGTCCGCGCGCAGGAACGTCCGGTCCCCGTGCACGTCGAGCCGACCGGTGACCACGACGTCCGCCCCGTAGGCGAGGTCGGTCCAACCGTCCCCCGCCCCCGCCACGACGACCGGCCCCGCCGCCGGGACGGTGGCACCGCGTGCGGTGAGGTGATCGACCGTGACGCGCACCTCGTGCCGGTCGGTCGATCCCGACCACGGGTCGGTCCGCGGCTCGACGGCGGAGCGCACCGTCCCGACGAGGGTCGCCGTCGCGCGCTCGTCAGCCAGCGCCCCGAGCGGGGCCCGCGCGGCGAGCTGGACCCCGCCCGAGAGGAGGACGGCGGTCACGCACGCGAGAACGACCACCACCTGCCCGACCACGCGCACGCCGATCGGTGACCCGGCCCGTGACCCGACCGGCACTCCGGCCCGCGGCCGGACGGGTGGGCCGAGCCGCGGTCCGTCCGCTCTCCGGGCCCTCGAACCGGGCTCCGGGCCGCAGGGCGCGGCGACGGCGTCTGCGCCGGACACCCTGGAGTAGATCGCAGCGCGGCGCAGCGCGACGAGGCCTGCGACAAGCACGACGCCCAGCACGACGGCCGTGGCACGGGCCACGAGCAGCGTGTCCGCCGCCGAGGCCCCGACGGCGACGAACCCGGTGGCCCACGCCGCGAGCGCCGCCGGGACGAGCCGGAGGTCGGTCACACGCGGACGAGGTCGCGCACGTCCTCGAGCACGGCGGGGCCGATGCCGCTGACCTCGCCGAGCTCGTCGACGGCGGTGAACGGCCCGTTCTCGTCGCGCCACGCGACGATGCGCTCGGCGAGCACGGGGCCGATACCGGGCAGCGTGTCGAGCGCGGCGGCGTCGGCGGCGTTGAGGTCGACCACCGCGCCACCCGCGCCCCCGGTACCCGCGGAGGCCGCCCCCGGGGCGGCGGACGGCGGTGCGGCGACCGCCTCGCCCGGCCGAGGGACGTGGATCTGCTCGCCGTCGGTCACGGCGCGCGCGAGGTTGAGCGCTGCGAGGTCGGCGTCGGGGGTCGCTCCCCCGGCCGCGTCGAGCGCGTCGGCGACGCGGGCGTCCGTCGCGACGGTCACCAGGCCGGGCGCCGCCACCTGCCCGACGACGTGCACGACCACCCCGCCCGGCGCCGCGGCCGCCCCGCCAGGACCGGGCGCGGGCTGGGCCTCGACGCCGTCGGCGGCCGACGCACCCGCCGCGCCGGGCGACGCGTCGGCGTCGGCCGCGACCCCATCGCCCGATGCCGCCGCGGCGGGAGAGGCAGCGGCGCCCACGCGCGCCACGGGCTCGACGCCCCCGGCCGGCGCCCGCAGCACGACGACACCGGCCGCGAGGAGCAGCACGACGACGAGCGTGACGACCGCGGTCCGCGGTCGTAGCGCCCACCGCCTGCCGCCCTCCTCAGCGAGGTCACCGAACCCGGAGTGGGCCGTCGGGTGCCCGTGCGCGGCCGTGTACGCGCTCGCCGCGGTCTGCGCCGCGCGCCGCCGGAGGCGATCCACCTCCCCCTCCACGTCGGCGTCCGCCACGGTGTCGAGCGCCTCGTCGTCGGACCACGCCGTACCCCCGCTGGGGGCGAGACCGGCGGCCTCGTCCGCCTTCGGCACCTCGGACGGCAGGGACGGCGCACGCTCCTCCGGCTCCGGCCGCGACGGCAGCCAGCCGTGGGCGCCGGGCGAGCCGGGGTCGCTCGGCGCTCCGGGGCGCCGGTGCCAGGACGGGACGGCGTCCGGCGCGGGGCCGTCCACCACCTCCGGCTGTTCCCACGACCATCGCTCGTCTCGCGTCGGTGTCGCGCCCGGCGGGTCGACCCGGGGCAGCGCGGCGGTCGCCGGGTGCCACGCGAGGGCGGGCCGCCCGGACCCGGCCACCGCCCGCAGGCGTTGCCGGACGACGGCGCCGTCCCTCCCGGGGTCGCGGCCGGGGCGGGCGTGCTGTCGGGGCTCGTGCCGAGGTGTGCTCACGCCGTGGACGCTAGGGCGCGGCCGGTGCACCCTGCCGACGCCGCTGCCCGGCCTGTGGAGGAGGCGACCAGGTGCGCGGCTGTGCACGGCCACGCACCGGCGCCCCTGGCGTCGGGGACCTCAGATCGTCGCCGAGAGGTCTCCCACCCCGGAGCCGCGGTCGGCGAGGTCCGCCACCACGACGGCGAGCACCCCCGGGCCGACGTGCGCCCCGAGCACGGCGCTCACGGGCGTCGCGACGACGTCCAGGCCGGTGCGCTCGGTGAGCGTCACCGCCAGACGGTCGGCGCCGTCGTCGTCCCCCACGTGGTGGACCGCGAGCGCGGGCCGCGCGCGGCGGGCCGCGGACTCCACGGCGACCGCCGTGAGCCGCTCGACGGCGGCGGACCGGGTCCGGACCTTCTGCACGACCTCGATCCTGCCGTCACGCACCGT
The DNA here is from genome assembly GCF_040546915.1 of Cellulosimicrobium sp. 4261. Classification (NCBI taxonomy): domain Bacteria; kingdom Bacillati; phylum Actinomycetota; class Actinomycetes; order Micrococcales; family Promicromonosporaceae; genus Cellulosimicrobium; species Cellulosimicrobium sp. 4261. Next base: position 205,654 of record NZ_JBEPOQ010000005.1, on the reverse strand, counting down.
CAGCAGCGGACGGACGCCCAGCACCGTCCCGAGCGCGGCCGAGGCCGCGCTGAGCCGGCCGCCCCGGCGCAGGTGGTCGAGCGAGTCGACGAGGAAGACGGCACGGCTCGCGTCGGCCACCTCGATCGCCCGCCGCGCGACCACGTCCGTCCCGGCCCCGGCTGCCGCTGCCGCCGCGGCCTCGCGCGCGGCGAAGCCGAGCCCCATCGCGACGGTCCGCGAGTCCACGACCCGCACGGGGACCGGCGCGTCGGCGGCTGCGAGCGCCGCCGCGTGCACCGTGCCCGACAGCTCGCCCGAGAGGTGGACGGAGACGATCTCGCGCGCGCCTGCGGCGGCCGCCGCAGCGTACGCCTCGCCGAACGCCCGCGGCGTCGGCTGCGAGGTGGTCACCCGGTGACCGGCCTGGAGGTGCGCCGCGACGTCCTCGGCGGTGAGGCCGACGCCCTCCAGGTACGACTCGTCGTCGACGACGACGTGCAGGGGGACGGCACGCAGCCGCTCGTCGGATCCTGCGGGCAGGGAGGCCGTGGAGTCGGTGACGACGTGCACGCGGTGGTCGGTCATGGCCGCGCCACCTTACGGCGACCACGCGTCGTCGCGCACCCCGGCCACGCAGGGACGCGACCGGCCCGCGACGCCGGAGCGGCGCCGCGGGCCGGTGGCCGGTGCGTCAGGCCGAGGTGGCCGCGACGCCCGCGGGCACGGCCTGCTCCGCAGGACGCGGCGCAGGCCGCTCCGCGGCGAGCCGACGGTAGGACGCGTGGTCGACGTACAGCTCGTCGCGCAGCGGGTTGCGACGCCGCGAGACGATCACGTACGCCTGGTAGACCGCGACGGCGACGTTCGCGAGGAGCGAGACGAGGCTCACCACGAAGAGCGCCGTCGGGTCGTGGGAGGACTGCACCGCGAACGGCGAGTCGGAGACGAACGCCGGGACGGCCATGGTGAACATCATCCAGAACGCGAGGGTGTGGGCACGGTGCTGGAGCCAGGCACCCTTGCGCAGGAAGAAGGCGGGGATGGTGCACGAGATCAGCAGGGCGGCACCGGCGTAGAACGCGTGGTCACCGACGCAGTTGTAGACGTAGGCGAAGTTCCAGAGGTCGTAGGCGATGATCCAGAACCACATCATGTCGGGCCAGATCATGTCCTGGAACCGGTCACGGGTCACGAAGATCCCGACCCACCCGCAGATGGTGACGAGGTTGAGGATGCCGGCGACCCCGTTCATGACGTTCCACGGGCCGCCCACCATGACGACGCCGTCGACCACGCCGTCCATCCCCGTGACCTGGAAGTCCCGGATGACGGCCTCGAGGATGTTGAGCCCGAGGATCGCGGGCGGGAACAGCAGGGCGTACCGCATGGCGCGCAGCCGAGGGCTGTAGCGCAGGAGCATGAAGCCGATGCAGCCCGCGAGGGCCGAGTAGACCTTGACCCAGTGGAACCACGTGCCGGTCGAGGAGCCGGCGCCCGCCGTCTGCGGCCAGACGAAGATCGTCAGCACCACGGGCAGGACCACGAAGATCCCGACGGCCGCGGTCTTCGACCAGCGCACGAGCTCGTTGAGCGCGATGAGCGCGGCCAGCACGACGAACCACATGACGGCTGCCTGCCACGGGATCGAGTCGAACAAGAACATGTCGTCTTCTCCTGGGGGACGACCGGGCGGTCCCACGCCGCCCGGGGACGGTGCGCGCTCGGAGGGCTTCCGGGTCCCGGCGCGCCGGAGGACCCGGGATCACCCGTCCGAGGAGCTCTCCTCGTCCAGGTGCAGCGTCTGACGCACGATCGTCGCGAGGACCGCGTCGTCCACGTCCGGGGAGCTCCGGACGAGTCCGACGAGCCCGTAGACGAGCACGTAGAACGTCTCCGCGACGTGCGTGATCCGGACGCGGTGCCGTGCCGCGTAGGCCTCGACCGTGGTGGCCTCCAGGCTCGCGACGACCGCGCGGACGGCGCGGTCGAGGAACCGGTCGTAGAGCCCACCGTTCTCGGGGCGCCGGAGGTCGTCGCGCAGCGGGTCGATCGCGCGCAGGTAGGTGCGGAACATCGCCACGCAGTCGACGAGCGCGGTGTCGATGTCGCCCGTCTCGCGAGCGGCGTCCCAGGCGCGGACCGCCGTGGTGAACTCCTCGACGTACTCGTCGAGCACGGCGTCGACGAGCGCGTCCTTGTCCGCGAAGTAGTAGTAGACGAGCCCGCGCGCCACGCCGGCGCGCTCCGCCACGTCCGTGGTGGACGTCTTCGCGATGCCTCGCTCGACGAAGGGCTCACGGGCGGCGCGGACGATCTCCTCGGCCCGCACCTCGGGTGCGGACCGACGTCGCCGCGTCGGTGTCGTGGCGCTCATGGAAGCTCCTTCGTCAGGGGGACGTCTTCACGCTAGGACCGCTATTGACACATCGTCAATAAAGCCGGGCGCCTCGGGGACGAAGGTCCCCGAGGGTCGTGACGACCGTCCGGGCGCGGCCGGGCGGCCGCCCGCGCCGCGCCCTAGGATCCGAGGCATGGGCGACGACGCACCGACCGACCCGGAGATCCTGGCCCTGCGCGCGGCCGCCGCGCAGGCCGCCGCGGAGGCCGCCGAGGCCCGCGCCGCCGCGGCGCGGGCGGCGCTCGAGGCCGCCGAGGCGGCGGCGCGCGGCGACGCCCCCGAGCGGGACGCCCCCGCTCCCCCGGCCTCCGCTCCCCCGACCGACGCGACCCCTGCCGACGCGACGCCCGGGGACGCTCCCGCGGCCGAGCCGTCCCCGACGGACGCACCGCCGGAGCCGGCGCCGACCGGCCCCGCCCAGGACGCGCCGTCGTCCCCCGGCGACGGGTACGCCGCGCAGGTGGCGGCGGGCTACGCGTACGCCGGTGGCACGCTCCCGCTCGGCGCGCTGCTGGAGGGCGCGGAGGGTGGCGACCCGTCCCCCCGCGCCGACGTCCAGGTGGGGTTCGCGCTCTCGATGCTCAACCGGCACGGGCTGGTGGCGGGCGCGACGGGGACCGGCAAGACGAAGACGCTGCAGGGCATGGCGGAGGGCCTGTCGGCGGCGGGCGTCCCGGTGTTCCTCGCCGACGTCAAGGGCGACCTGTCGGGGCTCGCCGTCGCGGGGACGTCGTCCGCGAAGATCGTGGAGCGCTCGGCGTCGATCGGCCAGGACTGGAGCCCGACGGCGTACCCCGTCGAGGTGTACTCGCTCGGCGGCCTCGGCACCGGGGTGCCGATCCGGACCACCGTGACGGACTTCGGCCCGCTCCTGCTCGCCAAGGTGCTCGGCCTCAACGAGACGCAGGAGTCGAGCCTCGGCCTCGTCTTCCACTGGGCGGACGCGCAGGGTCTCGCGCTGCTCGACCTCAAGGACCTCCAGGCGACGCTCGCGTACCTGACGTCCGACGAGGGCAAGGCCGAGCTCCGGGGCATCGGCGGCGTGTCGACCGCGACGGCCGGCGTGATCCTGCGCGAGATCGTCGCGCTCCAGGCGCAGGGCGCGGACGTGTTCTTCGGCGAGCCGGCGTTCGCGACGGCGGAGCTGCTGCGGACGACGGCCGACGGGCGGGGCGTCGTCTCCGTGCTCGAGCTCCCCGCGGTGCAGGACCGCCCGGCGCTGTTCTCCACGTTCCTCATGTGGCTGCTCGCCGACCTCTTCCAGGAGCTGCCCGAGGTGGGCGACGTCGAGAAGCCGCGGCTCGTGTTCTTCTTCGACGAGGCGCACCTGCTGTTCACGGGCGCGTCGAAGGAGTTCCTCCAGCAGGTCGTGCAGACGGTGCGCCTGGTGCGGTCCAAGGGCGTCGGCGTGTTCTTCGTGACGCAGAGCCCGAAGGACGTCCCCGCCGACGTGCTCGCGCAGCTCGGGAACCGCGTCCAGCACGCGCTGCGCGCCTTCACGCCCGACGACGCCGCGGCCCTGCGGGCGGCCGTACGCACCTATCCCACGTCGCCGTACGACCTCGAGCGGCTGCTGCAGTCGCTCGGGACGGGCGAGGCCGTCGTCACGGTGCTCACCGAGAAGGGCGCGCCGGCCCCGGTGGCGTGGACGCGGGTCCGCGCGCCGCAGTCGTCGATGGACCCCGCGCCGGCGTCCGTGCTCGAGGGCATCGTGGCGGCGTCGCCCGCGACGGCCCGGTACGGCACCGCCGTCGACGCCGAGTCCGCGTTCGAGCTCCTCCAGGTGCGCGTCCAGGAGCAGGCGGCGGCGCGCGCCGCCGCGGAGGCCGCCGAGGTCGAGGCCGCCGCGCAGGAGAGGGCGGCGAAGGAGGCCGCCAAGGAGGCCGAGCGCGCGGCGAAGAAGGAGCAGGCGGAGCTCGAGAAGATGCGGGCGAAGCTCGAGCGCGAGGCCGCGACGGGGCGCCCGCCGTCGTCGGGGTCGTCACGCTCGCGGTCGTCGAGCCCGCTCGACTCGTTCCTCCGCTCGGCGGGCACCCAGCTCGGCCGCGAGCTCACCCGCACCATCTTCGGCACCCGCCGCCGCTGACCCCGCACCGCGGGCACCCGCTGAGTGCACGAGATCGTCGCGCCTGAGGGCCTCGGACGCGACGATCTCCCGCAGTCAGCGTGTCGGGTCGTCAGACGACGATGTTGACCAGCTTCGGGGCGCGGACGATCACCTTGCGGACCTCGGCGCCGTCGATCGCGCGCACGACGTTCGGCTCGGCGAGCGCGGCGGCCGTGAGGTCCTCCTCCGAGATCGACGGCGGCACTTCGACCCGCCCGCGGACCTTGCCCTTGACCTGCACGATGCACGTCACGGTGTCCTCGACGAGGTAGCGCTCGTCCGCCGTCGGGAAGGGCTCGTGCGCGAGCGAGCGGTCGTGCCCCAGGCGCTCCCACAGCTCCTCCGCGATGTGCGGCGCGACGGGCGCGGTCATGAGCACGAGCGGCTCGACGGCCTCGCGCGGCACGCGGTCGAGCGACGTGAGGTGGTTGTTCAGCGTGATGAGCTTCGCGATGGCCGTGTTCGGGCGCATGTGCTCCATCTCGACGCGCACGTCCGCGATCGCACGGTGCACGGCGCGCAGGGTCTCGGGCGACGCCGGCTCGTCGACGACCGTCACCTCGCCCGTCTCCTCGGAGACGACGTTGCGCCACAGGCGCTGCAGGAAGCGCTGCGACCCGACGACGGCGCGCGTCTCCCACGGGCGCGACAGGTCCAGCGGGCCCATCGACATCTCGTAGACGCGGAACGTGTCGGCACCGTACTCGGCGTACATCTCGTCGGGCGTGACGACGTTCTTGAGCGACTTGCCCATCTTCCCGTACTCGCGCTGCACGACCTCGCCGTTCCAGCGGTACACGACCTCGCCCGAGCCGTCGGGCGCGGGCTCCTCCGTGACCTCCGTGGCGGGCACGTACTGGCCGCGCGCGTCGGTGAACGCGTACGCCTGGACGTAGCCCTGGTTGAACAGCTTGTGGAACGGCTCGACGCTCGACACGTGGCCCAGGTCGTAGAGGACCTTGTGCCAGAACCGCGCGTAGAGCAGGTGCAGCACGGCGTGCTCGACACCGCCCACGTACAGGTCCACGCCGCCGGCGCGGCCCGCGCTCGGGTTGTGCTCCGGGCCCATCCAGTAGCGCTCGAGCTCCGCGTCGACGACCGTGTCCTGCTCGCCGCCGTCCCACTGCGGGTCGAGGTAGCGCAGGTAGTACCAGCACGACCCGGCCCAGTTGGGCATCGTGTTCGTGTCGCGGCGGTACTGCTTCGGCCCGTCGCCGAGGTCGAGCGTGACGTTGACCCACTCGTCGTTGCGGCCCAGCGGCGCCTCGGGCGACGAGTCGGCGTCGTCCGCGTCGAACGTGCGGGGCGCGTAGTCGGGGACGTCCGGCAGGTCGACGGGCAGCAGCGCGTCGGGGATCGCGACGGGCTGGTCGTTCTCGTCCCACACGATGGGGAACGGCTCGCCCCAGTAGCGCTGGCGGCTGAACAGCCAGTCGCGCAGGCGGTACGTCGTGGTGCCCTCGCCGATGCCCTTGCCCACGAGCCACTCGGTGATGCGGCGCTTCGCCTCGGGCACGTCGAGCCCGTCGAGCGAGATCTCGTCGTTGGCCGAGCCGACGACCACGCCGTCGCCCGTGTACGGGCCGGTGAAGTCCTCCGGCAGCCCGTCCGCGGGCTCGACCGTGCGCACGACCGGCAGCCCGAACGCCTCGGCGAACGCGAAGTCGCGCTCGTCGCCGCCGGGGACGGCCATGATCGCGCCCGTGCCGTAGCCCATGAGCACGTAGTCGGCGGTGAAGACCGGGATCGCCAGACCGTTCACCGGGTTCACCGCGAGGTGCCCCGTGAACACGCCCGTCTTCTTGCCCGCGTCGGCCTGCCGCTCGACGGCGGTCTTCGCGGCGGCCTCGCGCCGGTACGCCGCGACGGCCTCGACCGGCGAGCGGTGCCCGCCCGTCCACGCGCTCGACGTGCCGTCCGGCCAGTGCGCAGGGACCTCGTCGAGCAGCGGGTGCTCGGGCGAGACGACCATGAACGTCGCGCCGAACAGCGTGTCGGGGCGCGTCGTGAAGACCTCGACCTCGGCGCCGGACTCCGCCGCGGCGTCGTTCGCGCCGTCGGGCGTGCCGAGCACGGGGAACCGCACGAGCGCGCCCTCGCTGCGCCCGATCCAGTTGCGCTGCATCGCGGTGACCTTCTCGGGCCAGTCGATGAGGTCCAGGTCGTCCGCGAGGCGGTCGGCGTACGCCGTGATGCGCATCTTCCACTGCCGCAGGCTGCGCTGGAACACGGGGAAGTTGCCGCGCTCGGAGCGGCCGTCGGCGGTGACCTCCTCGTTCGCGAGGACCGTGCCCAGGCCGGGGGCCCAGTTCACCGGCGACTCGTCCACGTACGCGAGACGCTGCGAGTCGACGACGGCCCGGCGCTGCTGGGGCGTGAGCGTCGCCCAGTCCGCACCCTCCTCGACGTCCTCGACGCCGCCCGGCACCGGCCGCGCGCCCGACGCGAGCTCGGCCTCGAGCTCGGCGATGCGGCGCGCGCGACCACGACCGCCGTCGGGACGCAGGGCCTCGGGGTCGTACCAGGAGTCGAAGATCTGCAGGAAGATCCACTGCGTCCAGCGCACGTACTCGGGGTCGATCGTCGCGAACGAGCGGCGCGAGTCGTGCGCGAGCCCGAGGCGGCGCAGCTGCCGACGCATGTTGGCGATGTTCGCCTCGGTGGTCACGCGGGGGTGCTGTCCCGTCTGCACCGCGTACTGCTCGGCGGGCAGGCCGAACGCGTCGTAGCCGAGGGCGTGCAGCACGTTCTCGCCGCGCATGCGCCGGAACCGGCCCACGACGTCCGTCGCGATGTACCCCAGGGGGTGCCCGACGTGCAGGCCCGCGCCCGACGGGTACGGGAACATGTCCATGATGAAGTAGGGGCTCGCGCCCTGGGGCCGGTCGCCGTCGCCGTCCGTGAGGTCGCCGGTGGGGTTCGCGGCCCAGAACGTGCCGCGCTGCTCCCAGAGCTCCTGCCACTTGAGCTCGATCTGCTCCGCGAGCGCCGGCGTGTAGCGGTGGGCGGGGCCGCCCGCGGCGGGGGCGTCCGGGGCGTGCGGGATCGAGGTCGTGTCAGGCGTGGTCACCCGGCCGAGTTTACCGGCCGCCGCGCGGCCCGACGGCGGCCGTCCGCCCCGTGCGAGGATGTGCGGCGTGATCATCGTGACGACCAACGACGTGCCCGGCTACCGCATCGACGCGGTGCTCGGCGAGGTCATGGGCATGACCGTGCGCAGCGCCAACCTCGGGGCGAACTTCGTCGCGTCCTTCCGCTCGATCGGCGGCGGGGAGGTCAAGGAGTACACGCAGCTCGTCTACGAGTCGCGGCAGGAGGTCATGCACCGCATGGTGCAGGAGGCGCAGCGCCGCGGGGCCAACGCCGTCGTCGGGATGCGCTTCGACACGGGCGAGATCGCGGCGTCCTTCTCCGAGGTGTGCGCGTACGGCACGGCCGTCGTCGTCAGCCCGCTCGCCGCGGGCCAGCCCGGCGCGACGGCGCAGTCCGCCCACCAGGCCCAGGGCGCGCCGTCCGCCCCGCAGCCGGGCGGCCAGGCCTTCCCGCAGGACGCCGCGCCGGACCAGCCCGCCTGGCGCTGACGCGACCCGACACCCCGGCCCGGCACCACCGGCCGAGGGACGACCGTCAGAACAACGAGACGATGATGGGGCCCTTGACCAGCAGGATCCACGCGACGAGCGCGACGTAGCCGATCGCCAGGAACAGGTGCCGGTTGCCCACGAGCGCGCGGCGCACGCCGGCCCCGGCGGGCAGGTAGCCCTCCTGCACCGCGTGGACCACCTGGTACCAGAACAGCGGGATCATGGCGAACCACACGACCATGCAGTAGGGGCACATCGCGGAGATCGCGTACATCGTCGTCCACATGAGGAAGACGATCAGGCCCATGCCGAGCGTCGTCCCCGCGAGGAGCGCGAGCCAGTACCAGCGCGGCAGGCGGGCGCCCGCGAGCAGGACGACGCCCGTGGTGATGACCACGGGGAACGCCGCGATGCCGAGCAGCGGGTTGGGGAAGCCCAGGAGCGCGCCCTGCCACGAGTCCATCGCGTCGCCGCAGTCGAGCAGGGCGTTGACGCTGCACGAGGCGACGTGGCTCGGGTCGGCGAGCTTGAGGTACTTCTCGATCGCGAGCGCCGCCGAGCCGGCGAGGCCGATCGCGCCCAGCACGACGAGCAGCCAGCCCATCGTGCGCGGGCTGATCGGGCGAGGGCCGGACGTGGGCAGCAGCTCGTCGTCGGGCTCGGCGGACACGTTCGCACCGGCGGTGGCGCTCTTGCTCACGGGGACGCTCCTCGTGGGTCACCGGCTCGCGCCGGACGTGACGGCGCGCACGGCGGTGCACGCACGGCACAACCTACCGCGCCCCGCTGGGACCCGGCTGGGAGCCGCCGGACCTCCGCACGCGCGCGACCTGGAGCGAGGCGGGGACTACCGCGGCGGCGCGGCGGCCGCGGAGGGCGAGCGCGCGCCGTCGGGCAGCGTGGCGACGACGACGCCCGCGGGGCGGCGCCCGACGACGAGGATGATGGCCAGGCCGGCCACCGTGAGCACGACCCCCGTCCAGGCGGGGGCGAGGTAGCCCCAGCCGGCGGCGATGACGAGCCCGCCGAGGAACGCCCCGTTGGCGTTGCCGACGTTGAGCGCGGAGTGGCACAGCGCCGCGCCGAGCGACGGCGCGGACGGCGACAGGTCCATGAGCCGCGTCTGGAGCGACAGGCCGAGGATCTGCGACGTCACGCCGAGGAGGAACAGCGACAGCACCGCCGGGACGGGGTGCTGCCCCGTGAGCGCGAAGAGCGCGAGCATCGCCCCGGTCGACACGAACCCGAGGTACACGGTGCGCATCACCGAGCGGTCGGCGAGCCGGCCGCCGATCACCGTCCCGACGGTCATGCCGACGCCGAAGATCGCGAGCACGAGCGGCACCGCACCGGACGCGAGCCCGGTGACGCGCGTGACGGTCGGCTCGACATAGGAGTACACGGCGAACATGCCGCCGAACCCGATCGCGGCCCCCACGAAACCGGTCCACAGCGGGCCGTTGCGCAGGGCGCCGAGCTCGCGCCGCACGCTCGTGTCCTCGTTGCCCGCCCCGGCGGGGATCAGCCGCCACAGCGCGAGGAGCGTCACGAGCCCGAGCGCGCCGACCACGACGAACGCGGCCCGCCAGCCGAGCTGCTGCCCGGCGAACGTGGAGAGGGGCACGCCGACGACGTTGGCGATCGTCAGGCCGGCCATCATCGTCGCGACGGCGCGGCCGCGGCGGCCGGGACCGGCGACGGCCGCGCCCACCGCCGCCCCGACGCCGAAGAACGCGCCGTGGGGCAGCCCGGCGAGGAAGCGACCGGCGACGAGGGTCTCGATGCTCCCCGCGGTGGCGGAGAAGAGGTTCCCGAGCGTGTAGAACGCCATGAGCGCGACGAGGAGCGTCTTGCGCGGCACGCGTGCCGCGGCGACGGTGAGGAGCGGCGCGCCCACGACGACCCCGACGGCGTACGCCGTGATCGCGTGACCCGCGGTCGGGATGGACGTGCCGAGGTCGGTCGCGATGTCGGACAGGAGCCCCATGGTCGCGAACTCGGTCGTCCCGATGGTGAAGCCGCCCATCGCGAGCGCGAGCAGCGCGGGCCAGGCGCCGCGCAAGCGGCCGGTGTCGCGGGGCGTGGGGTCGTCCGACGGCGGTGCGGGCGGGGTGGCGTCGGTCATGGTGTCCTCGTGCGTCGGTCGGGCGGGGCGGTCGAGCGGCTCGGACCGGGTGTCGAATCGATTCGAGCCAGGTCGGCGACATCGGCGACGAGAAGTCGGGGCAGGCGGCCAGTCTAGGCGGAGACGGGCTCCGCGCGCACGACCCACACGTGGTCCGCAGCGCGCAGGCCGAGCTGGGCGGGCGGCGCCGGGCGAGCGTCCGGCGCCGGTGCGACACCCTCCGCGGGCGGCGACCAGACGACCGAGAGGATGCCCGCGTACTCGCGGCGCTCGCGGACCTCGACCCCCGTGTCGAGGCCGACGCCGATCTCGGCGAGGTAGCGCAGCACGTCCGGGTCGGCGTCGGAGATCCGCACCACGGTGCCGCGGTCCCCCACGACGAGCTCCGCGAGCGGGACCGCGGGGGGGCGGACGACGGAACCGTCGGCGCCGGGGATCGGGTCGCCGTGCGGGTCGCGCGTGGGGTGCCCGAGGCGCGCGTCGATGCGCTCGATGAGCAGGTCGGAGACCGCGTGCTCGAGCACCTCCGCCTCGTCGTGGACCTCGTCCCACCCGTAGCCGAGCTCGGACACCAGGTACGTCTCGAGGAGCCGGTGGCGGCGCACCATCGCGAGCGCGAGGCTGCGGCCGCGCTCGGTGAGCGTGATCGCGCCGTACGGCGCGTGCTCCAGCAGGCCCTGCGCGCTGAGCCGCCGGACCGTCTCGGAGACCGTGGACGCCCCGACGCCGATCCGCTCGGCGAGGAGCTTCGTCGTCACGCGCTCGTCCGCCCACTCCTGAGCGGCCCAGACGACCTTGAGGTAGTCCTGGGCGACGGGCGTCAGGTCGGTCGGGTGGTCCACCCGACCACCCTAGGTCACCAGGTCAGGCGGGGGCTCAGGGGGTCGCGGACCGGACGAGCTCGAGCCGCACCTCCACCGCGCCCTGGTCGCGCACCTGCACGGGGGCGTCGGGCGGCACCGCGATCCCGAAGTCGGAGAAGCGCACACCGATCGCCCCGGTCGCGAGCACCCCCTGGCCCGACCGGCGGACGTCGAGCGCGACCGTCACGGGCTGGGTCTCGTCGCGGATCGTCAGCGCCCCTGCGGCCTGGAGCCGGACCGCCTCCCGGGTGGACGCCAGCTCGCTCACGTCGAGCGGCGACGTGAGGGAGAAGAGCGTGGTCGGGTACAGGTCCGCCTCGAGCGCCTGCTGGAGCTGGCGGTCCGCCACGGACGACCCGGTGCGGAGCGCGGTCGTCGCGACGGTCACCGTCGCGGTCTCCAGCTCGCCGTCCACGACGCGCAGCGTGCCGGTGACGTCCGGCGTGGTGCCGAGGAGCACCGCCTCCTCCGCCGGGACGTCGAGGACGTCCGCGCGGAAGCCCGCCTCGGAGCCCGGCGCGACGACCCACTCCCCGTCCACGTCGAAGGGCCCCGGCTCGGCGGGAGCGGCGGACGCCGTCTCCTCCCCCGGCGACTGCAGACCCAGCGGGGGCGGCGTGCGACCCTCCTGCACCTCGGAGTACACGAACGGGGCGAGGAGCACCACGACGAGCGCGAGGACCACCGACACGACGATCCAGCGCGTCGACCTGCTCATACGCCCATCCTGCCGTGCCGGGCAGCGCGCGGCGAGCACCGACGCGCAGCGGCTCAGCCCTCGCCCTCGGGCTCGTCCCCGACCGAGGCGCCCGCGGGTGCGTCGCCGCCGGGCAGGTCGCCCTCGGTGCCGTCCTCGGTACCGACCTCGTCGGGCTCCTCGACGACCGGCTCCCCGGACGGCGTGGGCCACGCGATCCGCGGCCAGACCTTCGCGGACTCGTCCGTCCCGATCTGCACGAGCTGCCAGTCGACGATGCGCCGTCGCTCGGGGTCGAAGCGCAGCACCGTCATCTCCGCGGTGCCCTTGAGGGGGCCGATGCGGAGCTGGTCCTTGACCGCGCCCGCGGTGCTCCCGCTCACGTACCGGACGCCGCCGCCCGTGCGCTCCGGCCCGGACCGGGTGTGCATGTGCCCCGAGACCTGGTTCGGGACGCAGCCGGAGTCGAGCGCCTCGTTCCCCATGCGGGGCGTGTGGATGAGGAGGAGGTCGATGCCGTCCCCGTCCTCCTGCTCGGTGCACGCGACCTCGGCGAGCCGGGCCGCGTACTCCTCCGGCGTCTCCTCGCGGGGCGGCTGGCTGCCGAGCCCGAGCCGCGTCTCGAGCGGGTCGCGGTCGCCGAGGATGCGGATCCCCTCGACCTCCACGACCTTGCCGTCCAGCACGGTCTGGCCGTTCGCGCGCTCCTGCGCCGAGGTCTCGACGCTGTCGTGGTTCCCGTCGGCGACGACCATCGTCACGCCCTTCGGCACCGCGGACGCGAACGAGTCGACGCAGAACGACTCGACGGCCGTGCCGTTCATCGTCGTGTCGCCGGCGTTGAGGACGACCGACGCACCCGACCGCTCCACCGCGGTCCGGATGAGCGGGGACATGCCGGTGTTGCAGTGCAGGTCGCTCACCACGAGGAGCGTGACGAGGTCCTCCTCCGCCGCGGGGGCGGGCTGCGGCGTCGGCGCGTCGCGCGCCTCGTCGCCGTCCTCGGTGTCGGACGCGCCGTCGGGCGCGCCGGGCTCCTCGGCGCCCGCGTCGGGCGCGTCGTCGGCGCCCGACGACGGCGCGTCCGTCGCGTCCGGGGCGTCACCCGTCGCGTCGGGGGCGTCGGGCGACGCACCGTCGGACGGCTCGCCGGACGGCCGGTCGTCGGACGTGGCCGCCGCGGCGGGCCGCGGTGCGGTGAGGCGCTGGATCCGGTCGCGCCGGTCCCAGGCTGCGACGAGGTTGGCGTCCGCGCGCGCGTAGAAGTCCTCGTTCTCGCGGTAGAGGTCGATGAGCATCGCGCCGTAGGTGTCGACGACGCCCGCGAGCCGTCCGGTGATGCGCGCGCCCTCGAGCGGGGTCCCGTCGAACACCGCGGACGCGCGCTGGGCCGGCCCGGACGTCGTGCCCGGGTCGCTCGCGACGAGCGACGCACCGACGAGCGAGACGAGCACGACGCCCGCGGTGATCTCGTACGTCCGCGGCGCGACCCGCTCGCTGAGCTCGCGTCGGCGCGGCGGACCGAGCAGGAGGTAGAGACCGGCACCGACGGCCGCGACGACGAGGACCGCGAACCCCGTGCGGCGCAGCGCGTCGACGACGAGGGCGCGCGCGACGGAGCCGATCGTCTCCTGCGGGCCGCCGAAGAAGCGCAGGTAGTCCTCGAGGTCCTGGGACAGGCCCTCGAGCGTGTCCGCCTGCCCCACGGCCGTGAGGTCGGCGGGGATCTCCTCGACCGTGACGTCGGCGCCCAGGCCGAGCGGCAGCGGCGAGTCGATCTGGATGGTCCCGAGCGGGCCGAGGTCGACGGTGACGAGGCCGTTCGTCGTGACCTCGTACAGCGCCTCGTGCGGGCCGAGGCTGCGCTCGGCCGTCGCCGTCGTGACCCCCCACACGACGCACGGCACGAGGGCGAGCAGGATGCCGAGGGTCCAGCGGACCCAGCGGGGCGGGGTGCGGTGCGGACGGCTCATCACCGCACAGCCTTGCCGATCCGGCGCTCCACCGCCAACCGCGGGCGCCGTGCGCCCCGCCGGTCGGGACCGGCGGGGCGCACGGAGCGGCGCGGCGTCAGGACCTGGCGCCGCGGAGCGTGACGAGCGCCACGCCCGCGGCGACGAGCATGAGCACCACGCCGATGAGCGACGTCGTGCCGACGCCGCTGCCGAACGCGGCGTGCGCGGAGTCGAGCAGCGCCTGCGCCTGCCCGGCAGGCAGGGTCGAGGCGACCTGGGTCGCGCCGCCCAGCGTCTCGGCCGCAGCGACGGCGTCGGCCGCGGGGACGCCCGCCGGGACCACGACGTTCGCGTGGTACGACGCCGTGAGGATGCTCCCCAGGGCGGCCGTGCCGAGCACGGCGCCCACCTCGTACGCGGTCTCGGAGATCGCCGACGCGGCACCCGCCTTCGCGGCGGGGACGGACGACACGATGAGGTCGTTCGACACGGTCTCGGCCGCGCCCACGCCGAGCGAGAGCACGACGAACGCGACCATGAGCAGGGCGAGCGTGCTCTGCCCGGCGCCCGCGGCGACGATCGCGTAGCCCGTCGCGGAGAACAGCAGCGCGACGGCGACGACGTGCGCCGAGCGCACGCGCCGCACCACCCGGACGACGCCGAGCCCGGCGACGATCATGACGACCAGCCCCGGCAGGAGCGCGACGCCCGCCTGCATCGGGCCGAGCCCGAGCACGAGCTGGACGTCCTGCGACACGAAGAACAGGAAGCCGACGAGCGAGAACACGGACAGCAGGTTGACGAGCACCGCGCCGCTGAAGGCACCGCGCGTGAACAGGCGCACGTCGATCATGGGGTCGGACCGGTGGAGCTGACGGCGCACGAACAGCACGCCCGCGGCGAGCCCGACGGCGACGCTCACGAGCGCGACCACGCTCGGGCCGGACTTCGCGAAGGTCTTGATGCCGTAGACGACCGGCGTCATGGTCGCCATGACAAGCACGATCGACAGGACGTCGATCCGGCCCGGCGCGGGGTCGCGCGACTCGGGCACGAAGAACGGCGCGAGCGCGAGCAGCAGCACGAGCACCGGGACGGCGAGGAGGAAGACCGAGCCCCACCAGAAGTGCTCGAGGAGGAAGCCGCCGACGATCGGCCCGAGCGCGGACCCGGCCGCGAACCCGGCGGCCCAGACGGCGATGGCGAGCCGGCGCTCCTCGCGGTCGGTGAAGACGTTGCGCAGGATCGAGAGCGTCGACGGCATGAGCATGGCGCCGAAGAAGCCGAGCGCGGCGCGCGACGCGACGAGTGCGCCGGCGCTGGGCGCGTAGGCCGCGACCACGGAGACGGCGGCGAAGCCCACCGCGCCGGTGAGGAGCAGCCGACGGCGGCCGACGCGGTCGGCGAACGAGCCCATCGGCACGAGCAGGCCGGCGAGCACGAGCGGGTAGATGTCGATGATCCACAGCAGCTGCGTCCCGGTAGGGCGCAGCGACTCGGAGATCTGGGGCAGCGCGAAGCTGAGCACGGTGTTGTCGACCGACACGAGCAGCACCGGGAGCATGAGCACGGCGAGCGCGAACCAACGGCCGGCGGCGCCGCGCGCGGGTCCGCGCGTCGCGGGCTCGTGCTGGGCGGCGATCCCGGTCGGGGTCGTCGTCACGGGGGTCGTCACGGCGAGGGTCCTTCCACGTCTTCCGGGCGGCCGGGGCGACGCGGTGGCGCCGAACTTCCAGACCGTCCAGACGGTATAGTAACGACGAGACAGGCCACCGTCATCCCGCCCGCGATTGTGACGCTCCGCACCGCGTCGCCTCCCCCGTTCGGCGTCCCCGCGCCGGCCGCGGGCTCGCCGCCCACCGGCCTGCGGGTCCGCGCGGGCCGACTACCCTCGGTGCCATGCCGCCGCCCCCCGCTGCTCGCGCCAAGGTCCTGCGGGCGTTCGCGTCCCTGCTCGTCGAGCAGGGCGAGCGCGCCGCCACGCTCGAGGCGGTCGCCGAGCGCGCCGGGGTGTCGAAGGGCGGGCTGCTCTACCACTTCGGCTCCAAGGACGCGCTCGCCGACGGCCTCACCGAGCACCTCCGGGAGCTCACCGCCGCCGACGTGGAGGCCATGCGCGCCGCCCCCGCGGGGGCCGTCGACTACCTCATCCGCACCTCGACGCTCGTCGACACGGAGTTCGAGCTCGTCTACCTCGCCGTGTCCCGGCTCGCGCAGGGGTCGTACCCGCGCGCCCGTGCCGCGCTCGACGGCGCGCACGACGCGTGGACCCGCGCCGTGCTCGACGAGGTCGGCGACCCCGTCGTCGCCCACGCGATCGTCCTGCTCAGCGACGGCCTCTACGCGCACGCCGCGCTGAGCAGCGACGTGCTCGGCCGCGTCACGGGCGGCGACGAGGGGGACGACGGCGACGGCACCCCGGGCGAGGATCTCGCCTTCCGCGGCCCCCGCCCCGGCGACGACGTGGACGACCTCCTCGGCCTCATCGGCGAGCTCGTCGCGCTGCGACGCCCGGGCGGAGCGCGGTAGCGCCAGAGATCCTGACTGACTCCTGGCCCTGCCGACGAGCGCCACGAATCCCCGGCGCCCCGCCCAGCGGAAGTCCCGCGATCCGGTGTGACACCAGAACTCTCGGTGTTACTCTCGATCCATGCCCACGCTCAAGCCGCGCCACGCGATCACGGAGACGGACGCCGTCGCCCGCGCGCTGGCGGTCGCCCGACGCCGGTGGCCCGGTGAGCCCGCGACGCGACTCCTCACCCACCTGATCGAGGAGGGAGCCTCGGCCCTCGAGCACGAGGACGACGTCGCCGAGGCCGAGCGCCGCCGGGCAGTGGCGGCGCTCACGACGCTCTCGGAGCACTACGCGGCGCCCGACTACCTCGACGACGTCCGGGCGGGCTGGGACGAGTGATCGTCGCCGACGCGAACGTCGTGATCGCTGCGTCCAACCCTTCCGACGTGCACCACACCGAGGCGACGTCGCTCGTCCTCGAGCACGGACAGCACGGGATCGTCCTCCACTCCCTCACCCTCGCCGAGGTGCTGGTCGGTCCGGCGCGAGCAGGCGCCCAGGCACAGGCACGTCACCGCCTGGAGGCGGCCGGGTTCGGCCTCTCCGCGCAGGGCGAGCCCACGCCCGACGACCTCGCGCTCGTCCGTGCCACCGCCGCGCTGAAGATGCCCGACGCCTGCGTGCTCGCGCTCGCCGAGCTCCTCGGTGTCCCTCTCGCCACCTTCGACTCCCGCCTGGCGAACGCCGCTCGGGCGCGCGGTGTGACGGTCCTCGGCCTCAACCCGTGAAACGCGGCCCCGGGCCGTCCCTGCCCGACGCGGCCTGACCCGGCTCAGCCCTCGTAGGCGGCGCGCAACGGCACCAGGTCGAGCTTGGACTGCGTCATCATCACGTCCACGACGCGCTGCACGCGCGCCGGGTCGGGGTCCTGCAGCATCGCGAGGAACTCGAGCGGCACGACTTGCCACGACAGCCCGAACCGGTCCTTGAGCCAGCCGCACTGCGACTCCTGGCCGCCGTCGGTGAGCGCCGCCCAGTACTCGTCGACCTCGTCCTGGGACTCGCACTCGACGACGAACGACACCGCCTCGGTGAAGGGGAACTGCGGACCGCCGTTGATGGCGTCGAACCGCTGGCCGGCGAGCTCGAAGTCCGCCGACACGGCGGTGCCGTCGGGCTGGCGGAACACCTCGCCGACCTTCGCGTCGGGGAAGACGCTCGAGTAGAAGGTGATGGCCTCCTCGAGGTTGCCGTCGAACCACAGGCTGGGCACGATCGCGCGCATCGTCGTCTCCTTCGCAGGGTCTCGCGGGCGGCCGGTCGACCGCCCACCGGTTCCGACGGGCGCCGGGTGCGGAACTCATCGCGCGCCGGCCCTCGTCCAGCGCGGCGCAGGTCGCGCCGTGCGCGCCCCGCCCGCGGCCTGGCTCTAGGCGGACGCCTTCTTCCGGGTGGTCTTCGAGGTCGTCGCCTTCTCCTTCGAGGAGGCGGCGCGGCTCGTGCTCTTCTTCGCGGCCGGCTTCGACGGCGACTTCTCCTTCGCGCCCGAGCTCTTGCTCGCGCTCGTCGACCGGGAGCCGCTCGAGCCCTTCCCCGACGACGCGCTCGCGCGGCCGGAGCCGGACCTCGCCGTCGACCCGGACCGGGACCCTGAACCTGAACCTGAACCCGAGCCCTTCCCCCCGCCCGCACGCGAGCTCTTCGACGACGCGACCGACTTGCGCAGCGCCTCCATGAGGTCGATGACCTCGGCGCCCTCGCTCTCCTCGGGCTGCTCGCCGAACGTCTCGGCGGTGTCGAGCGCGTCGCCCTGCTCGAGCTTCGCCTCGATGAGCTGGCGGAGCTGCGCCTGGTAGTCGTCCTCGTACTCCTCGGGGGTGAAGTCGGCCTCGAAGCTCGCGACGAGCTGCGCCGACATGGCGAGCTCCTTGTCGGTCACCCTCGCCTCGTCGTCGAGCGACGGGAACGCGGCCTCGCGCACCTCGTCGGCCCACAGCAGCGTCTGGAGGACGAGCACGTCGTCGCGCACGCGCAGCGCCGCGAGCCGCGTGCGCTGGCGCAGCGCGAACTTCACGATCGCCGTGCGGTCGGTCTCCTCGAGCGTGCGCCGCATGAGCACGTACGCCTTGTTGGACTTCGAGTCGGGCTCCAGGTAGTAGCTGCGGTCGAGCAGGAGCGGGTCGATCTGCTCGCTCGGGACGAACTCCACGACCTCGATCTCGCGGCTGCGCTCGGCGGGGAGCGCGGCGAAGTCCTCGCTGGTCAGCACGACGGTCCGCTCGCCGTCGTCGTACGCCTTGTCGATGTGCTCGTACGGCACGACCTCGCCGTCGATCTCGCACACGCGCCGGTAGCGGATGCGGCCGCCGTCCTTGTCGTGGACCTGGTGCAGCGGCACGTCGTGGTCCTCCGTCGCGGAGTAGACCTTGACCGGCACGTTGACGAGGCCGAACGTGATCGCGCCCTTCCAGATGGCCCTCATCCGTCCATGGTGGCGTCACCGGCGTCCGCCCGCGAGGGGTACGGCGGCGTACGGCGTGCGCCCGGCGCCCGGGCCGCCCCGGCGAGCGCGCGACGACGGCACCCGCGTGTGGGTGGCCCGCGGCACGATGGTGGGGTGGCGGGGACGAGGTTCGAGTTCGAGGCCGAGCTGTGGCGGTGGGAGGCGCGCACCGACAGCTGGGTGTTCGCCGCGCTCCCGGAGGACGTGAGCGACGAGATCGCGGAGCTGCCGCTCCCGCCCGCCGGGTTCGGCTCGGTCAAGGTCGAGGTGACGCTCGGGGCGCAGCGCTGGTCCACGTCGGTGTTCCCCGACGCGCAGCGCAAGACGTTCGTCGTGCCGATCAAGGCCGCGGTCCGCCGCGCCGAGGGCGTCGACGTCGGCGACCGGGTGCGGATCGGCGTCGAGACGCTGGTCTGAGCGGCCCGACGTCGTCGCGCGGCCCGTGCAGGCGCGTCGCCTCAGCCGTCGTGGCGGCGTTCGTGGAACGCCTCGTCGGCGACCTGCGCCGTCCGCATGAAGCTCTCCATCACCTCGCGCGGCGTGGCGAGCTCGTCGGTGTTCTCGACCGGCTCCGGCACGCCGTCGAGGCTGCGGACCTCGTCGTGGATGCGCTCCATCGTCGTGTCGAGGGTCGCGGCGACGTCCGCCGCGAGCTTGAGCGCGTCCGTCAGGTGCTGAGGCACGTCCCGCTGGTACTTGTAGTAGATCTTGTGCTCCAGGCTCGCCCAGAAGTCCATGGCGATCGTGCGGAGCTGGATCTCCACGACGACGTCCTCGACGCGGTCGGAGAGGAACACCGGCACCTCGACGATGAGGTGCAGGCTCTTGTAGCCGTTGCCCTTCGGGTGCGCGATGTAGTCGCGCTCCTCGAGGACCGTGAGGTCGCGCTGGCCCACGAGCAGGTCGCGCACGCGGTAGATGTCGGAGACGAACGCGCACGTGACCCGGACGCCCGCGACGTCGAACATGTTCTCCCGCACGCCCTCCGGGGTGAGCGGGATCCCCTTGCGCCGCGCCTTCGCGACGATCGACTCGAGCGACTTCAGGCGCGAGCCCAGGTGCTCGATCGGGTTGTCGTCGTGCACGTGCCGGAACTCGTCGCGGAGCACGGTGATCTTCGTCATCACCTCGTCGATGCCGAACTTGTAGTTCATCATCAGGCGACGGAACTCGCGGACGCGGGGACCGATCTCCGCAGGGAGCGGGACGTCGTCGGTCGTCAGGTGCGTCACGGTGATCCTCTCGGTCCGGCATCGACCCCGGGCGGGCTGCCCGGCCGGTCGGACAGCCTCCCCCAGTGTCCACGGTCGAGGACGCCGAGAAGTTCCCGCCACGGCGGGCGACGCCGTCGGGCCCGCGCCACGATGGGCCCATGGCCACCACATCCAGCCGGGCGGGCGAGACGGTGAACGTCGGTGGTCACCGCCTGCGGCTCACCAACCTGGACAAGGTCCTCTACCCCGCCACCGGCACGACGAAGGCCGACGTCCTCGCGTACCTCGCGGCCGTCGCCGACGTCATGCTCCCCCACTGCGCCAACCGTCCCGCGACGCGCAAGCGCTGGCCCGACGGCGTCGACGGCCAGGTGTTCTTCCAGAAGAACGCGGGCCAGGGCGTCCCGTCCTGGGTGCGCACGCGCCGCATCCAGCACAAGAGCAGCTCCAACGACTACGTGCTGGTCAACGACCTCGCGACCCTCACGTGGCTCGGCCAGACGGCGTCGCTCGAGCTCCACGTGCCGCAGTGGCGGTTCGGTCGTACCGGGGTCCACCTCGACCCCGACCGGCTGGTCCTCGACCTCGACCCCGGCCCGGGTGCCGGGCTGCCCGAGTGCGCGGAGGTCGCCCGCCAGGCGCGGCAGATCCTCCAGGGCATGGGCCTGGACCCCCTGCCGGTGACGAGCGGGTCCAAGGGCATCCACCTGTACGCCGCGCTCGACGGCAAGCAGGACGCGGCGGCCGTCTCCGCCGTCGCGCACGAGCTCGCGCGCTATCTCGAGGCCGAGCACCCCGACCTCGTCGTGAGCGACATGAAGAAGTCGCTGCGCGGCGGCAAGGTGCTCGTGGACTGGAGCCAGAACAACGGCAACAAGACGACGATCGCGCCCTACTCGCTGCGCGGGCGCGAGCACCCCACCGTCGCCGCGCCACGCACCTGGGAGGAGCTCGACGACCCGGACCTGCGCCACCTCGACCTCGACGAGGTCGTCGAGCGTGTGCGCACCCTGGGCGACCCGCTCGCCGCGCTCACGCAGGGGCACCTCTCCGCGCTCGAGCCCACGCCCGAGCGCATGGCGACGTTCGAGCGGAAGGGGGGCGCGGCGTCGGGCAGCGGCACCGCGGACGGCGGGCCGGACGACGACGAGCGGCCCGACCGCCTGCACCGGTACCGCTCCATGCGCGACGCCGGGCGCACGCCCGAGCCCGTCCCGGACGAGCCGCCGCCGCCGAGCGCGGGCAACAGCTTCGTCATCCAGGAGCACCACGCCCGCCGCCTGCACTGGGACTTCCGGCTGGAGCACGACGGCGTGCTCGTGAGCTGGGCGCTGCCCCGCGGCGAGCCGACCGACCCCAAGAAGAACCACCTCGCGGTCCAGACCGAGGACCACCCGCTCGCGTACGGGTCGTTCGAGGGCACGATCCCGAAGGGCGAGTACGGCGCCGGCGAGGTGACCATCTGGGACGCCGGCACGTACGAGCTGGAGAAGTGGCGCGACGGCGAGGAGGTCATCGTCACGCTCCACGGCGAGCAGCACGGCACCCGCCGCCTCGCGCTCATCCACACGGGCGGCCGCGACGGCCGCGACGAGGACAACTGGCTGATCCACCTCATGGCACCGAGGCCGAGCCGTCCGGGCGAGAGCGCGCGGGGCCGGGGCGCCGGGGGTGGGGAGGAGGCGCCGGATCGTGGCGGGTCCGCCGGGAGCGCCGACGAACGAGGCGCGGACGACAGACCCGGCGCGAGCACCGCACCCGCCACCCGACGCGACCACGAGCAGCGCACGGACCACGACGGCACCCCGGAGCCGCGACCGGCGCGGACGGACTGGCGGCCGATGCTCGCGTCGCCCGCGTCGGCGGGCGACCTGCACGACGGCGACGCGTGGGCGTTCGAGATGAAGTGGGACGGGTTCCGGACGCTCGCGCACGTGTCGCAGGGGCGGGTGCGGCTCGTGAGCCGCTCGGGCAAGGACATGACGGTGACGTACCCGGAGCTGCAGGCGCTCGCGGAGCAGGTGCCGGCCGACGCGCTGCCCGTGGTGCTCGACGGGGAGATCGTCGCGCTCGACGCGCGGGGGCGGCCGAGCTTCCGGCGCCTCCAGCAGCGCGCGAACATCGCCAAGCCCGGGGACGTCGCCGCGGCACGGCGGCGGGTCACGGTCGACCTCATGGTGTTCGACGTCCTGGAGACCGGCGGGCGGTCGCTCGCGAAGCGCCCGTACGACGAGCGGCGCGAGGTGCTGGAGGACGTGCTGCGCGACGCCGTCGCCCCGGTGCACGTGCCGCCCGTCTTCGACGGGGACCTGGAGGCCGCGATGGAGACGTCGAGGCGGCTGGGGCTCGAGGGCGTCGTCGCGAAGCGGCGCGACGGGACGTACTCGTCGGGCCGCCGCTCGGCGCTGTGGCTGAAGCTCAAGCACGCGCAGTCGCAGGAGGTCGTCGTGGTGGGGTGGCGGCCGGGCCACGGCGAGCGGACGCACCTCGTCGGGTCCCTGCTGCTCGCCGTGCCCGACGACGGCCGGCTCGTCTACGTGGGCCGGGTCGGGTCGGGCTTCACGGACGCCGAGCGGCGCGACCTGGTCGCCGAGCTCGACCGGATCGGGCGCACGACGCCGCCCGCGGTGGGCGTCCCGCGTGAGGACGCGCGCGACGCGCACTGGGTGTCACCCCGCCGGGTCGCGGAGGTGGTCTACGCCGAGTGGACGGGCGCCGGGGAGGGCGAGGGCGACGACGTCCCGTTCGGCAAGCTGCGCCACCCCGTGTGGAAGGGATGGCGCCGGGACAGGTCGCCGGACGAGGTCGTGCTGGAGGCGCCCGCGACGCTCGACGGCTGACCGGCTCCCTCGCGCGCTGGGGAGAGCAGCGCCCGGGACACGAAGAGCGATTGGTATACCATTTGGCCATGGTCGCCCCTCCCTCCCTCCGCGGTGCCGGCCGGCCCCGTATCCGTCGGCCGCGACGTGCGGCGGCATGGGTCACCGCGCTCGGCGTCGCCGTCCTCGCCGCGTGCACGCCCGGCGGAACGGGCGCGGACGCCACGCTCTCCGCACCCCGGAGCCCGGCCGCCTCCGCGCAGGCACCGGAGACGACGCCCGGGGACGAGCCGACGACACCCGTGCCCGACGCCCCTGCCGGCACCACCCCCGCCGCCGAGACCTCGCGGTTCCTGCTCGCGACCGAGGCGGAGTCCGACGGTCTCGCGGTCGTCGACCCGACGATCCGGGAGGGCAGCGCCGTCGTGGACCGCATCGAGGTCGGGGCGGCGCCCTGGGGCGTCGCCGTGCACGCCCCGACGATGCGCGCCTACGTCTCGACGGCGCAGGGCGTCGCCGTCGTGGACCTCGCGACGCGCGCGCGGGTCGACCTCCTCCCCTACCGGGACGCGCCCGCGCGCGTCGCGTTCGGCGAGTACCGCCGCGGTGGCATGGGAATCGCCGTCTCGCCCGACGGCACCCGCGTCCACGTCGCCGTCCACCGCGGCGACTCGTCGACGCTCGAGACGATCGACGTCGCGTCGCGCGAGGTCGTCGCGAGCACCCCCGTGGGGCTGCGGCCGTTCGACGTGCTCGTCGCCGCCGACGGCCGCGAGGTCTACACCGTCGACCACGACGCCTTCTCCGTGCACGTCGTCGACACCACGACGTTCGGGGCCCGGCGGATCGAGGTCGCGCCGTTCGGCACGGACGGCGGCCTGGCGTCGTTCGAGAAGCCCCACTACGCGGTGCTCGACGACGACGGCTCGCTCCTGCTGCCCTACCAGGGCCGCGTGCTGGTCCGCCTCGACCCGGCCACCGGCACGACGACGACCGTGGCCTCGGCCGCGGACAGCCACCAGCACGGCGTCGCGCGCGCTCCCGACGGCCGCGTCGTCGTCGTGGGCAACGGCCCGTTCGGCAACGCCACGGGCGGGCCGAACGTGACGGTGCTCGACCCGGCGACCGGCACCGAGGAGGTCACCCCGCTCACGCGCCGCCACGAGACCGTGACGACGTGGACCGACCCCGCGACCGGCCGACCGAGCGCCGTGCTCGCCGGCGGGTACACGCAGGCCGAGGCGTGGGACGGCGCGACCGTCGTCGACCTCGCCACGCTCGACACGTACGAGATCCAGATCCCCGGGCGACCCCAGGTCGTCGTCCCGCTCCCGGAAGGACCCGCCGCATGACCACCGCCCGCACCCCCGAGACCGTCACCGTCCTGCGCGACGTCCGCCCCTGGGGCGGCGAGCCGGTCGACCTGCACGTCGCGGACGGCCGCATCGCGGCGGTGACGCCGCACGACCCGGCCGCGTCCGCGCCGTCGGTCGCACCCGCGTCGTCGGGCACGGCGACGGACGACGGCGTCGTCGACGGCCGGGGCCTGCTCGCGCTCCCGGGCCTCGTCAACGCCCACGCGCACGTCGACAAGAGCTGGTGGGGCCGGCCCTGGGTGAGCTACGGCGGCGAGGCGACGACGCAGGGCCGCATCGCGCACGAGCGCGCGCACCGCGACGAGCTCGGCATCCCGGGCGTCGACGTGACGCTCACGGTGCTGCGCGAGCTCGTGCGGCACGGCACGACGGCGATCCGCACCCACGTCGACGTCGACCTCGGCCTGGGGCTGCGCGGCATCGAGGTGGTGCGCGAGGCGCTCGCCGCGCTGGACGGCGCCGTGCACGCCGAGATCGTCGCGTTCCCGCAGGACGGCGTGCTGCGCCGACCCGGCGTGCTGGACCTGCTCGACGCGGCCGCCGCCGCGGGCGCCGAGCACGTCGGCGGGCTCGACCCGGCGTCGATCGACCGCGACCCCGTCGGCCAGCTCGACGGGCTGTTCGCGATCGCCGAGCGCCGCGGCGTCGGGATCGACGTGCACCTCCACGACGGCGGCGACCTCGGCGCGTTCCAGGTCGAGCTCATGATCGACCGCACCCTGCGCGCCGGCCTCCAGGGCAAGGTCAACGTGGCGCACGGCTTCGCGGTCGGCGAGGTCCCCCCGTCACGGCAGGCGGACCTCGTCGCCGCGATGGGCGAGGCGGGCATCACCATGACCACCGTCGCGCCGATCGGCGCCGCTCCCCTCCCGGTGCACGCGCTGCGGGCGGCGGGCGTCGCCGTGGGGCTCGGCACGGACGGGATCCGCGACCTGTGGTCCCCCTACGGGACCGGCGACCTCCTCGCGCTGACCACCCAGCTCGCCCGCCTCTCGCGCTTCCGGCACGACGACGAGCTCGTCACCGCCGCGCGCGTCGCGACGTCCGACGCCGCGCGCTTCGTCGGCCGCGACGTCCACGACCTCGTCGTCGGCGCGCCCGCGGACGTGGTGCTCGTCGACGCGGAGAACGTGCCCGACGCCGTCGTGCGCGCCCCGCGCCGGGCGCTCGTCGTCGCGGGCGGCCGGGTCGTGGCCCGTGACGGCGACGTGCTCGTCTGAGCCGTGCCGGAGCGGGGCGTCGCCCGGTCGCGGCCACCGCGCGGCCGGGCGATGAGTTCCCGGGCGGGCCGTCGTCTACCCCGACGACACCCGCACCGGGCGACCCGCCCGCCACTCCGGAGGACCGCATGAGCACCCAGATCTTCGTCAACCTGCCCGTCCAGGACCTCGAGGCGGCCAAGACGTTCTACACCGCGCTGGGGTACACGGTGGACGAGCAGTTCACGGACGAGAACGCGTCCTCGATCGTCCTCAGCGACACGATCTACGTGATGCTCCTCACCGCGGAGTTCGCGCAGCGGTTCACGAACAAGGCGATCGCCGACGCGACCGCCACGACCGAGGTCATCAACGCGCTGAGCGTGGGCTCGCGCGCCGAGGTCGACCGGCTCGCCGACGCCGCGTTCTCCGCCGGTGCGACGGCGGTCAAGGAACCGCAGGAGGAGGGCGGTTTCATGTACTCGCGGAGCTTCGCCGACCTCGACGGGCACCAGTGGGAGGTCCTCTTCATGGACCCCACGGCGTTCGAGGGCTGACCGCGCCGCGGGAATCCGTCGAGCGTCCGCGGGGTTGCCGCCCGTATGCGAGCCATCACCTACTCCCGCTACGGCGGCCCAGACGTCCTCGAGACGACCGACCTCCCGACCCCCAAGGTCGGGCCCGACTCCGTCCTCGTCCGCGTGCGCGCGGCGAGCGTGAACCCGGTGGACTGGAAGGTCCGCGAGGGGTACCTCGACCAGCTCATGGACGCCGTCTTCCCCGTCGTGCCCGGCTGGGACGTCGCGGGCGTCGTCGAGCGCGTGGGCCTGGACACCCCCGAGCTCCAGGTCGGCGACGAGGTGTACGGGTACGTGCGCAAGGACGTCGTGGGCGGCGAGGTCTCGGGCGGCACGTTCGCCGAGCTCGTCGCGGCGCCCGTCCGGACGCTGGCGCGCAAGCCGACGGCGTGGTCGTTCGAGGAGGCGGCGGCGGTGCCCCTCGCGGGGCTGACGGCGTACCAGACCATCCGACGCACCGGGCTCGCCGCTGGCCAGACGGTGCTCGTGCACGCCGCCGCCGGCGGCGTCGGTTCGTTCGCCGTCCAGATCGCGAAGGCGCTCGGGGCGCGCGTCCTCGGGACGGCGTCGGAGCGCAACCACGACTTCCTGCGCTCGCTCGGCGCGGAGCCGGTGACGTACGGCGACGGGCTCGCGGAGCGGGTCCGCGCGCTCGCGCCCGAGGGCGTGGACGTCGTCCTCGACTACGTGGGCGGCGACGCGCTCGACTCGGTCTCGCACGTGCTGCGCGACGGCGGCACGGTCGCCTCGATCACGGACGCGCGGGCCCGCGACGAGCTGGGCGGGCACTACGTGTGGGTGCGCCCCGACGCGGCCGACCTCGCCGAGCTCGCGCGGCTCGGCGACGAGGGCCTGCTGCGCCCGGAGATCGCCGAGGTCTTCGACCTCGCCGACGCCGCCGACGCGCACCGTGCGAGCCAGTCCGGGCACGTGCGCGGCAAGGTCGTCGTGCGGGTCTGACCCTCCGAGACCGGCCCGGGCGGCGCCCGATCGACCCGCCGCGGGCCGGTCCGGCACGTCCGGGCCGGTCGGGCTGGCCGTCAGGCGGTGGGCGGTTCGCCCGGCAGCTCCCGCAGCGGCGACGTGAGGTCGCCGCCCGCGTCGCCCGTGTTGACCGTCCCCTGCCGCTCGACGAGCACCGCGGAGGTCTCGACGGCGGCGCGCGGCCGGTGCTCGACGCCCCGCGGCACCACGAACACGTCGTGCGGGCCCAGCACGACCGCGCGCTCGATGCCGCCGTCGCGCAGGTCGATCGTCAGCTCGCCGTCGAGCACGAGGAACAGCTCGTCGGTCTCGGGGTGCGTGTGCCAGACGAACTCGCCCAGCACCTTCACCACCTTGACGTCGGCGTCGTTGAGGCTCGCCACGCGGTGCGGCTGCCAGTGCCCGTCGAACGTGTCGAGGGCGGCGAGGAGGTTGCGCACGTCGGTCATGCGAGCAGCCTGCCACTCCAGGACCCGACCCGGCCGCCCGAGCAGACCTGCACAGGACCGACGTCGAGCCGCTCGGGTCGATCTCGGCGGCGAGCGGTGCCACGCTGGGCTCATGTCGAGCACCGATGCCGCACGTCCGGGGGCCGCGTTCGGTCCCGAGGTCTACGCCGCGCGTCGCGAGCGCGCCGCCGCGCACGCGCGCGAGGCCGGTCTCACGGGGCTGCTCGTCTCCCCCGGCCCCGACCTCGCGTACTTCACCGGGTACGCGCCGCCGGAGACGGAGCGGCTGACGCTGCTCACGATCCCCGCCGAGGGGACCGGGACGACCGGCGGCGCGTCCGTCGTCGTGCCGCTGCTGGAGCGGGGCGACCTGGCCTCCGCCCCGGGGGCGAAGGGCCTCGACGTCGTGACGTGGCGCGACGGCGACGACGAGCACGACGCCGCGGCGCGACTCCTCGCCGCGGACGGCACCTACGCCGTCTCGGACGCCACGTGGGCGCTGCACGTGCTCGGGCTCCAGCGCGCGCTGCCGGGCGCCCGCCTCACCGCGTTCTCCGACGCCGTCCCGACGCTGCGGGCCGTCAAGGACGCCGCGGAGGTGGAGCGCCTCGCCGCGGCGGGCGCGGCCGCCGACGCCGCGTTCGCGGACGTCCTGGGCGTCGCGTTCGCGGGCCGGCGCGAGCGGGACGTCGCGGCAGACCTCGACCGGTTCCTCCGCGAGCACGGGCACGAGCAGGTCGACTTCACGCTCGTGTGCTCCGGCCCGAACGGCGCCGACCCGCACCACGACGCGGGCGACCGCGTCATCGAGCCCGGCGACCTCGTCGTGCTCGACTTCGGCGGGCTGCGCGACGGGTACGGGTCGGACACCTCCCGGACGGTGCTCGTCGCAGGCGGCACGGACGACGGCCTCGCGGCCCAGCAGCGCGAGGTCTACGACGTCGTGCGGCGCGCGCAGCAGGCCGGGGTCGACACGGTGCGCCCGGGCGCCACGTGCCAGGACGTCGACCGCGCCGCGCGCGCCGTCATCGTCGACGCGGGCTACGGCGAGCAGTTCGTGCACCGCACCGGTCACGGCATCGGCACGACGACGCACGAGCCGCCGTACATGGTGGAGGGCGAGGACCGCCCGATCGAGCCCGGCATGTGCTTCTCCGTCGAGCCGGGCGTCTACCTGCCCGGCCGCTTCGGCGTGCGGATCGAGGACATCGTCGTCGCGTTCCCGCCGGACGTGCCCGACGGCGCACGTCGCCTCAACACCTCGACCCACGACCTGCAGACGGTGCGCTAGCCGACGGCACGGGCCCGAGACCTCGAGTCGGCACCCCGCCTCAGCCGCTCCCGGCCTGCCCGGCGCCGGCGGCGCGCACGCGGTCGTTGCGGATGCCGACCCAGCTGAGCACGCCGCCGAGGACGAGCAGGGCCGCCGTGACGAGGAGCGAGCGGTGGAAGCCGTCGAGGTCGAGCACGCCGCCGACGATCACCCCCGCGAACGCGATGACGACGAGCCCCGCGACGCGCGAGACCGCGTTGTTCACCGCAGAGCCGATGCCGGCGTCGGCTGCGGGGATCGAGCCGAGGATCGCCGACGTCAGCGGTGCGACCGTCATCGCGAGGCCGAGGCCGAAGAGCACGAGGCCCGGCAGGACCTGGGTGACGTAGACGGCGTCGTCGGTCGTCGTGAGCAGGAGGAGGTAGCCCGCACCGCCGACGATCGGGCCGAGCGTCATGAACAGGCGCGGGCCGTAGCGGCCCGCGAGCGCCCCGAACCGCGTCGAGAGCGCGAGGAGCACGAGCGTGACGGGGAGCTGGGCGAGCCCGGCGGCGGTCGCGCTGTACCCGCCGACCTGCTGGAGGAAGAGCGTGACGACGAACCCGCCGAAGTACAGCGCGCCGTAGATCGCCGCGGTCGCGAGGTTGCCCCACGCGAAGTTGCGCACCCGGAACAGGCGCGGCGGCAGCATCGGGTCCGGAGCGCGGCGCTCCCACCCCACGAACGCGGCCAGGCACACGACCCCGAGGGCGAACGGCGCCCACACGACGGGGCTCGCCCACCCGAAGCGGCCCTGCTCGATGAGGGCGAACACCGTCCCCGCGAGCCCGACGGCGGCGAGTGTCGCCCCGAGCGTGTCGATGCGCCGTCGGCCGCCCGGGCCGACCGCGACGCCCGGCTCCTCCGCCGCGGACCGCGGGACGCCGCGCAGCAGCCACAGCGTGACCGCGACGGGCAGCACGTTGATCCAGAAGACCCAGCGCCACGAGATCGCGTCGATGAGGATGCCGCCGAGCAGCGGCCCGACGAGCGACGCGGTGCTGGTCCACGCGGTCCAGGAGCCGATCGCCCGGGCCTGCCGCTCGCCGTCGAACGTGGAGATGATCATGGCGAGCGAGCTGGGCACGAGCAGGGCGCCCGCGACGCCCTGGAGGCCGCGGGCGACGACGAGGACGAGGCCGTCGGGTGCGAGCGCGCACGCCACGGACGTCACGGCGAACCCGACGAGCCCGATCGCCATGATGCGGCGTCGCCCGTGGACGTCGGAGAGCGACCCGGCCAGGAGGATGAGCGCGCCGAGCGTGATCATGTAGGCGTCGACGACCCACTGCTGCAGCGCGAGACCCGTGACCGGCCCGGTGGTGAGCTCGGCGGAGATCGCGGGCAGCGCGACGTTGACCACCGAGCCGTCCAGGAACGACACGAACGACGCGAGGACCGCGACCACCAGCACCCGCTGCTGCACCGTCACGGACCCACCGTACGACTCGGTCCCGCTGCCGTCCCGACCGAGGGACCACGGGCTCCGTGCTGCCTGTGGGACGCCTCGTCGGCTCGACGCCATACCTTGAGGTAGGTATGGTGCTCGCATGACGTCGACCGACGCCCGGACGCGCCTCGTCGCCGCCGCGCAGGAGCTGTTCTGGGCCCAGGGCGTCGGCGCGACGAGCCCGCGTCAGGTCCTCGCCGCGAGCGGCGTCGGGCAGGGCAGCCTCTACCACCACTTCCCCACGAAGCACGACCTCGCCGCGGCGGCCGTGCACGCCACGACGACCGCGGGCCTCGACGCAGCGCGGCGTGACCTCGGCGCGGAGGGCTCCGCCGTCGAGCGTCTCGTCCGCTATCTCGAACGGCCGCGGCCCGCGCTCGCCGGCTGCAGGGTCGGGCGCCTCGTGAGCGACCAGGCCGTCATGGACGACCCCGCGCTCGCCGCAGAGGTCCGCACCTACTTCCGCGGGCTCGTCGACCTGGCCGCCGCCGTCCTCGTCGAGGGCGGGCTGCCCGACGACGCGGCGCGCGACCGCGCGCACGCCGCCGTCGCCGTCGTGCAGGGCGGGTACGTCCTCGCGCGCGCCCTCGACGACCCGGGCGCGATGTCCGCCGCCGCGCGGGGCTTCGCCGCCCTGCTCGACCCGCTCCCGACCACCCCGGAGGACGCATGACCGACGCCGACCGCCCGTCCCTGCGCGAACGCCTGCGGGCCCTGCCCGTCTTCGGCCCCGACCTCCCCGGTCTCGACGTCGACGCCGCACCCGACGAGCCGGGCGCACTCTTCGTCCGCTGGCTCGACGACGCGATCGACGCCGGGCTGCCCGCGCCGCACGCCGCCACGCTCTCGACCGCCGACGCGAGCGGCCGGGTGGACGCCCGGACCCTGATCCTCAAGGACGTCGACGGCGACGGGTGGGTCTTCGCCACGCGCGCCGACTCCCCCAAGGGCGTCGCGCTCGCGCAGAACCCGAACGCCGCGCTGACGTTCCTCTGGCGCGAGCACGGGCGACAGGTCCGCGTGCGCGGACCCGTCGTGCCCCTGGACGCCGAGACGTCCGCCGCGGACTTCCGGGACCGGTCCGACTTCTCCCGCGCGACCGCCCTGGCGGGGTCGCAGAGCACCCCGCTCCCGTCCCGCGCCACGTACCGCGAGGCGTGGGACGCCGCCCTCGACCGCGTGCGGGCGCAGCCCGGGCTCGTCCTCGACGCGTGGACCGCCTACGCGCTCGAAGCGACGAGCGTGGAGTTCTGGGCGTCGTCGGGCGCGGGCCAGACCCGCCTGCGCTACACCGCGGCGTCCGGCGCGCCGACCACCTGGACGAAGGAGCTGCTGTGGCCCTGACCGACACCCCCGCCCTCACCCCGCCCGACGTCGAGGAGGTCCGGAGCGACGCGCGCGCCGCTCTCGACGCGGTGACCGACGCGGCGCGCGGGCTCGACGCCGCCGGGCTCGACGCGCCGTCGGCCCTGCCCGGGTGGTCGCGCAGCCACGTGCTCGCGCACGTCACCGCCATCGGCGAGGCCATGGCACGGCAGGCCGAGCGCGCCGCCGACGGTGAGCTCGTCGAGGTGTACGACGGCGGCGCGGCCGGGCGTGAGGACGGCATCCGGGCGGGCGCACTGCGCTCGGGCGCGCAGCACGTCGCGGCGCTCGACGCGCTGGCGGACCGCCTCGACGCCGCGTGGCCCGCCGCCGGGTCTGCCGGGTGGGCCGCGCCGGTGACCTACCGCGACGGCACGGTCACGGACGCGCTCGTGGCCTGGTGGCGCGAGGTGCGGATCCACGCCGTCGACCTCGACGCGGGCGTCGGGCTCGACACGTGGCCTCCCGCGCTCGGTCTCCACCTGCTCGACTTCCTCGGGGTGCGGCTCGCGGACGACGTCGTGGTCGAGCTCGCCGGAGAACCGGGAGAGCTCGTCGTGGGCCCCGGCGGTCTCCGTGTGGGACCGGGCGGCCTCCGTGGGGGACCGGACGGCCTCCGCATGGCTGCCGAACCCGGGCCCGGGGCCGTGTCCGGGGCGGCGCCCGCGCCCGGCCGGAGCGCCGTCGTCGTCCACGGCAGCCTCACCGACGTCGCCGCCTGGCTCGCCGGCCGGGCTCCCACCACCGAGCCCACCGCCCGCCTCGCGGGCGAGCCCGTGCGCCTCCCCGAGATCGGCCCCTGGCCCTCCCCGTACTCCCCGCAGCAGGACACCCCCGCCCCCGCGAGGTAGAGCCTCAGTGCACCGAGGTAGAGCCGTAGTCGACTCACCGAGGGAACCGCGGCTCTACCTCGCGGGACCAGGGATCTACCTCGCGGGACCAGGGCTCTACCTGGGCGGACGCGGCGGATCGCGCGGTACGAGACGTCCGACCTGCCCGGGTCGGGACCGAGGTCCCGCGAAAGTGTGACGCACGCCCGTGACGCACCGCACAGTTAGTGCACTCTTTCACAAGCGTAGGATCGACATGTGTCGAGTCGAGCGAGCAACCCCGCAAGCAGCGCAGACCAGATCGACGTAGCCCTCATCGGCGGTGGCATCATGAGCGCCACGCTCGGGGCACTCCTGAAGGTCTTGGAGCCCACCTGGACGGTGCGCATCTACGAGCGCCTGGACGCCGTGGCGCAGGAGTCGTCGAACCCGTGGAACAACGCCGGGACGGGTCATGCCGCCCTGTGCGAGCTGAACTACACGCCGGAGAAGCCGGACGGCTCGATCGACATCACCAAGGCGGTGAAGATCAACGAGCAGTTCGAGGTGTCGCGCGAGTTCTGGCACCACCTGCTCACGACGGGCGCCCTGCCGCAGCCCGCGAGCTTCATCTCCCGCACCCCGCACATGACGTTCGTGCGCGGCGCGGAGAACGTCGACTACCTGCGTCGCCGCTTCGAGACCCTGCGCCGCCACCCGCTGTTCAGCGAGCTCGAGTTCACGGACGACCCGGCGGTCATCGCCGAGTGGGCCCCGCTCCTGGTCGCCGAGCGCGACGGTGACGAGCCGGTCGCGGCGACGCGCGCGACGAGCGGGACGGACGTCGACTTCGGCGCCCTCACCGAGCAGCTCGTCGACTACCTCGTCTCGGAGGGCACGCAGCTCTACCTCGAGCACGAGGTGAAGAACCTCAAGAAGACGAAGGACGGCCGCTGGCGCCTGACGGTCAAGGACCGCTCGTGGAACGCCCCGAAGCGCCGCTCGACGGTCGAGGCCCGGTTCGTGTTCGTCGGCGCCGGCGGCGGCGCGCTGCCGCTCCTCCAGGCGGCCGGCATCCCCGAGGCGAAGGGCTACGGCGGCTTCCCGATCAGCGGCGAGTTCCTCCGCACGGACGACCCGGCGCTCGTCGCCCAGCACCAGGCGAAGGTCTACGGCAAAGCCGACGTCGGTTCGCCGCCCATGTCGGTCCCGCACCTGGACACGCGCGTCGTCGACGGCAAGACGTACCTCATGTTCGGCCCCTACGCCGGGTTCAGCCCCAAGTACCTCAAGAAGGGCAAGTACCTCGGGCTGTTCACGTCGCTGCGCCTGCACAACCTCGGCTCGATGGTCGGCGCGGGCCTGAAGAACCTCGACCTCACCCAGTACCTGGTCGGCCAGCTCCTCGCGAGCCCGGAGACCAAGTTCACCGCGCTCCAGGGCTTCATGCCGACGGCGCACCCCAAGCACTGGGAGACGATCACGGCGGGCCAGCGCGTCCAGGTGATCAAGAAGGACAAGGACGGCAAGGGCGTCCTCGAGTTCGGCACCGAGGTCATCGCGGCGGCCGACGGCTCGATCGCCGGCCTGCTCGGCGCCTCGCCGGGCGCCTCGACGGCCGTCCCCGCGATGATCGACCTGCTCGAGCGCTGCTTCCCCGCCCGCTTCACCAAGTGGCGCCCCGAGCTCGCGACGATGATCCCGAGCCTCGGCCACGCCCCGTGGGAGGCGCACGAGCTCGAGGGCCTGGACCAGCTCACAGGCGACGCGGACGTCGACGCGGTCGGCTCGCGCGCCTGACCAGAGCGCTACCCTCTCCCCCACGAACGGCCCGGACCTCCACGAGGTCCGGGCCGTTCGTGCGTCCGGAGACGCCGCACGCGATCGAGCGGCGCGTGGCCGCGCCGCTGCGCACGCGGGGACTCAGCGCGCGAGCGGCGTTCCCCGGGTCCCCGGCCGCCGCGGCGCGGCGGGCGCGTTCGCCCCGGGACGCCCGCCCGGCACGGCAGGAGCGGCGCGCACGCCGTCGCGCACGGCGGGGTTCGGCACGACGCGCCGCAGCACGACCTCGGCCGCGACCTCGTGCGGGTCGACGACGGCCCCCGGCTCGACCGGGCGCGACGCGGCGGCGCGCAGGTCGGCGTCGAGCCGCTGCGCGTCGCGGTCCCAGCGTTCGCCGTGCACCGACCGGTCCCCGCGAGCGTCCCACGCGGCACCACCGGGCCACGCGCCGTCGGACCCGGCGGGGAACCACGGACGGGCCGGGTCCTCACGCCGGACCGCGAGGGCCGCGACCGTCGGGCCGACGACGAGGAGAAGAACCATCACACCCCAGAAGATGTCCATGGCTCCACCCTCCCGGCGCACGAGCGGACCGACGAGTGGCAGCACCGACACCTCTCGACAAGATCCTGCCAGCGGCGTAGCGTGCCGAGCATGGTGCGATCCGTCGCGGCCGTCGTGTGCGACGGCCTGGCCCCGTTCGAGTTCGGCGTCGTGTGCGAGGTCTTCGGCCTCGACCGCAGCGACGACGGCGTCCCGTCGTTCGACTTCCGCGTGTGCGGGCCGGTCGCGGGACGCCCGGTCCGCACGTCGGTGGGCGCGCACGTCGTGCCCGACCACGACCTGTCCGCGACGGACGACGTCGACCTCGTCGTCGTGCCCGCGATCCGCATCGGGACCGCCTACCCGCCCGAGGTGCTCGACGCCGTCCGCCGCGCGTCGGACCGCGGCGCCCTGCTGCTCAGCGTGTGCTCGGG
This sequence comes from Cellulosimicrobium sp. 4261, assembly GCF_040546915.1. NCBI lineage: Bacteria > Bacillati > Actinomycetota > Actinomycetes > Micrococcales > Promicromonosporaceae > Cellulosimicrobium > Cellulosimicrobium sp. 4261. Next base: position 170,611 of record NZ_JBEPOQ010000005.1, on the reverse strand, counting down.
CGTGTTCGTGCTCGCGGCCGCGGGCGTCATCGAGGGGCGGCGGGTGACGACGCACTGGATGCACGCCGACGAGCTGCGCCGCCGCTACCCGAGCCTCGACATCGACCCCGACGTGCTCTTCGTCGACGACGGCAACCTCATCACGAGCGCAGGCACGGCGGCGGGCATCGACGCGTGCCTGCACCTCGTGCGCCGCGAGCTCGGGGCACGGGTGGCCAACACGATCGCCCGGCGCATGGTCGTGCCGCCCCAGCGCGACGGCGGGCAGCGCCAGTTCATCGAGCGCCCCGTCCCGGAGTGCGAGGAGGACTCCTTCGGGGAGCTGCTGGAGTGGATGACCGAGCACCTCGACGAGCCGCTCACGGTGCGCGACCTCGCCCGCCGGGCCCACACCTCCGAGCGCACGTTCGCGCGCGCGTTCGTCGCGCAGACCGGGACGACCCCCCTCGCGTGGCTCACGTCGCAGCGCGTGGCGCACGCACAGTCGCTGCTCGAGGAGTCGTCGCTGGACCTGGAGGAGGTCGCGCGCCGCAGCGGCTTCGGGTCGGCCGCGCTCCTGCGGCACCACTTCCGCCGGGCGGTCGGGATCACGCCGACGGAGTACCGCCAGACCTTCCGGTTCGCCGCCTGACGCCGTCGGAGACGTGTCGCTCCTTCGCGACTCCTTCACCCGCCCCCCTCGCGCGCGCAACCTACGGTCCCGTAGGGTGGGGTCATCTGCACGACGGGCACCTGCTCACCTCCGCGGCTGGGAAGTCGACACCGACACCCCTGCGAGGACACATGACCTCTGCCGCAGTGCGCCCGGGCTTCCGGGCCACCCGCCCCCGGACCGACGAGCCCGGCGCCGTCACCAGCACCTACAGCGCGCTGTCGCGCACGGTGCGCGACGCGGGCCTGCTCCGCCGCACGCACGCCTACTACCTGTGGACCCTCGGGATCCTCACGCTCGCGCTCGGCGGCGCCGTCGCCGGGTTCGTGCTCCTGGGCGACTCGTGGTTCCAGCTCCTCGTCGCCGGGGCGCTCGGCCTGATCCTGACCCAGTTCGCGTTCGTCGCGCACGAGGCGTCCCACCGCCAGGTCTTCGCGTCCGGCCCGGCGAACGACCGCCTCGGGAAGGTGCTCGCCAACGGCGTCGTCGGCATCAGCCACTCGTGGTGGATGAACAAGCACACGCGCCACCACGCGAACCCGAACCGCCGCGGCAAGGACCCGGACATCGCGCCCGACGTCGTCGTGTTCCTCGAGGAGGACGCGGAGGTCGCGAAGGGCTTCCGGGCGGTCATCAACCGCTACCAGGGCTGGTTGTTCTTCCCGCTCCTGACGCTCGAGGGCGTGAACCTGCACGTGCAGGCGTTCCGCTCGCTCCTCGCCGGCGGCCGCGCGCGCGGCGACGTCCGCACGCGCGTCATCGAGATCGTCACCATCACGCTGCGCCTGTCGCTCTACGTCGGCGCGGTCGTCTGGTTCCTGCCGCTCGGCCTCGCGGCCGCCTTCCTGGGCGTCCAGCTCGCCGTCTTCGGCGTCTACATGGGGGCGTCGTTCGCCCCCAACCACAAGGGCATGGCGATCATCCCCGCCGACAGCAAGATCGACTTCCTGTCCAAGCAGGTCCTCACGTCGCGCAACATCCGCGGCGGCTGGTGGATGAACATCCTCATGGGCGGGCTCAACTTCCAGATCGAGCACCACCTGTTCCCGAGCATGCCGCGCCCGCACCTCGCCCGGGCACGCGAGATCGTGCGCGAGCACTGCGCGCACCTCGGCCTGCCGTACACGGAGACGAGCCTCGTGCAGTCGTACGCGATCGTCGTCCAGTACCTCAACCGCGTCGGTCTCTCGGCGCGCGACCCGTTCGACTGCCCCATGTTCCGTCAGCTCCGCCGGGTCTGACCGACCCGTCCCGCCGCACGACGACCCGACGCGCGACGGTGCGCGCGGGTCCCGTCAGGCGGACGCCGCGTGGCCGTGGCGCCAGTACCCGACGAAGTCGACGTGCGCCTTCGGCACGCCCCGGTCGTTGACGAGGTGGCGGCGCACGCCCGTCGCGAGCCCCGACTCGCCGACCGCGTACGCGTAGACGGGGCCGCCGGGCAGATCGGCCGACCGCACGGCGTCGAGCGCGAGACGGCCCGGAAGCAGGTCGTGGGGGTCGCCGCCCGCGGGTCGGGCACCGTCCCGCGGGAGCCAGCGGAGCTCGACGCCCGCGGGCACGCGGAACTCCTGGACGTCCGCAGCCTCCGGGACCTCGACCACCGCGAGGCCGCGCGCGTCGTCGGGCAGGGACTCGCAGATGCCGGCGACCGCGGGCATCCCGGTCTCGTCCGCGACGAGGAGCGTCCAGTCGTGCGGAACGCGCGGGTGGTAGCCGATCCCCTGGTCGAGCAGTCCGACCCGGTCCCCCGGCTCGGCGGACAGCGCGAACGACGACGCGGGACCCGCGTCTCCGTGCACGACGAAGTCCACGTCGAGCTCGCGCAGGTCCGGGCGCACGGCGCGCACGGTGTAGTTCCGCACCCAGGGCCGCCGCGCCTTGGGCGTCGCCAGGTACTGGACGTACCAGAGGCCCGACGCGCGGGTCGGCAGACGCAGCGCGTCCTGGTCCTCGCGCGGGAGGAAGAGTCGGAACCACTGGTCGAACCCCAGCGGGGTGAAGAGGTCCAGCTCGGGTCCCCCGAGCGTGACGCGGACGACGTTCGGGCTGACCCGTTCGCTCCCGACGACGCTCAGCGTGACGACGTGCGCGTCCTGGGGCTTGACCGTCTTGACGGACACGGGCGGCTCCTCGTGCGGCGCCCGGGTCCCCGGGCGGAACGGCGGCCCCGCGAGCGCGTCGACCAGGGGCAAGGTTAGCCTCACCTCACGGTCGCGTCGATGTGCTGGATCCCACACCCTGCCCGCGGTCGCCCCGACCGAGGCCCCCGCCGCCGCCTGGCATGCTCGGGACGTGGAGATCCCCGTCGTCTGGTCCGTGGTCCTGCTCGTCACGGCCGCGTGGAACCTGCTCATCTGGCCGCGCTTCCTCCAGCGCATCGCCAAGGACCCGCGCTCGCGCGACGCCGAGGGTCGCGCGACGCGCTTCCTCACCGTGCACGTCGTCCTCATCGCAGTCTCGCTCCTCCTCGCCCTCGCGGTCGGCGTGCTCGGCGTCCTCACGCTCGTCTGAGCGACCCGCCCGCGCCTGGGCGCCCGCGCCGGGTCGCCCGAGACGGTCGCCGGGCCGCGCCGTCGGCGGACGACGGACCTCCGCCGGGTCAGCGCCCGGCCGCCGCGGCGGCAGCGACGGCGGCCGCGGCCGTCGACGCCGTGATCGCCGCGGCCGTGCGCGCGACCGCCGTGGCGACGGCCTCCGGCCCCCACTGGCCGCGCTGGAGCTCCTGCGCCCGCGCCGCGGTCACCGAGTTCCACGGCAGGGGCGGCCGGAGCGACGGGAGCGCCCCGCTCGCCGAGAGCAGCCCGACGATCGCCGCCGTGCGCGCGTCGGGCGCCTCGCCGTCCTCCAGCACGCGCCGGACCCGGGCCCGCAGACGCGCCTCGTGCTCGGCGTCCGCCGCGGGCCACCGCGTCGTGCGGAAGAGCCCGAGCACGGTGCGCTCCTCCCGGCGGACGAGGCCCCGCGCGACGAGCCGCTCGATCACCTCGCGCCACAGGTCGGCGCCGAGCGCGACGAGCAGCGGCTGCACCCGCTGGGTCTTCGCCGCGACCGTGTCGAACGCCGCCTGCAGGAGCGGGTCGGGCAACGGTCCGTCGCCGACCGGGGTGACGCGTGGCCCGTTGAGGACGCCCGTGCCGTCGACCTCCACGCGCCCGAGCAGCGCGAGCTCGGTGAGCACCGCCCCGCCGAGCGTGTAGTACAGCGTCCCGGCCGCCTGGATCGACGCACCGTCGTCGTCCAGGAGGAGCAGGAAGAGGTCGTCGACGACGAGCAGGTCGTCGCGGGCGGCTCCCCCGGCCGGGTCGGCCGGGTCGGCGGGAATGGCGGGTACAGGGCGGGGCGTGCGGTCGTCCATGGTGCGTCCTTCCGTGCAGGATGTCGGCGAGCGACGGGTCGTCGGGCGAGGCCGCGAGCGCCGGGTGCGCGCACGGCCGAGATCGGTCCGGAGCGGTCAGCGTCGCGGCTCCCAGCGGAACATACGGCCCGCGAGCGCGACGGCCACGACGACCCACGCGAGCGTGGGAGCGAGCAGGAGGAGCGAGTCGGAGAGCGCGGCGCCGCCGTTCCAGGCGTCCACGACGAGCTCGGTCGCCGCGCCCCCGGGCAGGAGCCGCTTGAGCAGCGGCAGGCTCTCCGTCCCGGTGATGCCCACCCAGCTCGAGACCACCACCGTGCCGAGGCTCAGGGGCAGCGTCGTGACCTGGGCGTGCTCGGGCGAGGTCGTGATCCCGGCGGTCGCGACACCGAGGGCGAGCAGCATCGCGAACGTCGCGAGGACCGCGACCACGAGGAGGGGCGCGTCGTGCGGCGCGCCACCGACCGCGGCGAACACCGCGAGGATCACGGTCACCTGGACGACGGCGATCGCGCTGACCGGGAGCACGAGGCCGGACAGGATCGCCGCGTCCCCCGCCGCGGTCGAGCGCAGCCGCTTGAGGAAGAGGTTCTGACGCCGCGAGGCCAGGGTGGTCACGGTCGTCGCGTAGAGGCTGAACGCCGCGATCGTCATGACGAGCACGGCAGCGACGTAGCCGAGGCTGCCGATGCGGGCGAAGACGTCGCGAAAGCCGATGAAGAACACGCTCGCGGCCACGGGCATGAGCAGCGACGTGACGAGCACGGGACGGTTGCGCACGAGCTGGACCAGCTCGCTGCGCGCGATGGGGAGCATGGGTACGGGTCCTCTCGGGTTCGGGGGGCGCGCCGTCAGGAGGACGACGACGCCGGGTCGGAGGTGACGGCGCGGAACACGTCGTCGAGACGGGTCGGTGCGGCGGACAGCCCGTGCAGCTCGACGCCGCCCGCGTCCGCCCAGTCGAGGAGCTGCTTGAGGTCGCGCTGGAGCTCGAACGTCTCGATCGCCCACGACCGGTCCGCCAGGGGCGCCGCCTGCCGGGGTGGCGTCGGCGCGTCGGCCGGCAGCGAGAACCGGATGGAGGCGGGCAGGGTGCGCGTGAGCTCGTCGACCGTCCCCTCGTGTCGCAGCCGGCCGCGGTGCATGAGACCGACCCGGTCGGCGCGCTGCTGCGCCTCCTCCAGGTAGTGGGTCGTCAGGACGACAGTCGCGCCGTCGTCGCGCAGCTCCTGCACCGCGGCCCAGAGCGCGTCGCGCGACGCGATGTCGAGACCGGTCGTGGGCTCGTCGAGGAACAGCAACTCGGGGCGGCCGTAGACGGCGGTCGCGAAGTCGAGCCGTCGCTTCTCCCCGCCGGACAGCTGCGCGACGCGCGTCCGCGCCGCGCGGCGCAGGTCGACGAGCCCGAGGACACGGTCGACCGTGTCGGAGCGGCCGGAGAGCCGACCGACCAGCGCGACGGTCTCGGTGACGGTGAGGTCCGGGGAGAACCCGCTCTCCTGGAGCATGATCCCGGTGCGGGGACGCACGGCACGACGGTCGGTGGGGCTGGACCCCAGCACGCGCACGGAGCCCGACGACGCCGCGCGGTGCCCCTCGACGACCTCGAGGGTCGAGGTCTTGCCGGCGCCGTTCGTGCCGAGCAGCGCGTAGAGCTCGCCGGGCTCGACCTGGAACGAGAGGTGCGTGACGGCGTCGACGTCGCCGTAGCGCACGCCGAGGTCGTCCACGTCGATGACGGGGTGGGAGGTCATGCGTCCATCACACCCACGCGGGCGGCGCGCGCCCAGTGCCGTGCCGTCAGGTCCGGACCGTGACGTACTGCCCCCTCGGGCATGACACGGTGTCACTGGCCGAGGCCCCGGCACCGCCCGGATACTGGGAGCCAGACCCAGCCTCGACCTGCGAGCCGCCCATGGACGACCTGCCCGCGCCGCGCGCGCCCTCCACGGCGCGCCCCGCGCCCGGTCCGGCCCGTCCGACGGGACCGCTGCCGCCGGCCACGCCCCGACCCGCACTGCGCGGCACGCCGCACCGGTTCCGCCGCCTCAACCTCGTCACCCTGCTGCCCGTCCTCGTCGTCGTCGGCGTGCTGCTCGTGGCTCGGCAGGCGCAGACGTGGGAGCAGGCGCTCGTCCTGGCGCTGGGGGTCGTGGCGGTGGTCGTCGCGTTCGAGCGGTGGACGGCGGGCGACCTGGGTCGCGTCGCGGTGCCGTGCCTCGCCGTCGCCGCCGTCGTCTGGCCGTACGGGGTGCTCGTCGTGGGCGGCGAGGTGCAGGCGGCGTACTACGCCGTCGCCGTGGTGGGCTGCCTCGTGGTCCCCGAGCTGCCCCGGCACCGGGCCGGGGCCGCCGTCGGCCTCGTCGTGTACGTGGCGGGCGTCGGTGCCTGGGGGCTGCTCGCGGCGGGCTCGGTGACGACCGACGGGCTGGTGTCCCTCGTCATCGTCCCGACGGGTCTCACGGTGGTGGTCGTGGCCCTGCGGTTCCCCAACAAGGGCTTCTACGACCTCGTGCGCGAGCTCGAGGAGGCGCGCGAGCGCGAGGCGGAGCTCGCCGTCGTCCGCGAGCGCATGCGGTTCGCGAGCGACCTGCACGACATCCAGGGCCACACCCTCCACGTGGTGAAGCTCAAGATCGCGCTCGCGCGCCGCCTCGTCGGGACGGACCCGGCGCGGGCGGAGGAAGAGCTGCGCGAGACGTACGCGCTCGTCGGCGACACGATCGCCCAGGCGCGCGACCTCGCCTACGGGCAGCGCCGGCTCAACCTCTCCGCCGAGCTCGAGAACGCCCGCCGGCTGTTCGAGGCGGCCGGGATCCAGGTCCGCGTCGACCGGGGCGCGGACGTCCGCGACGAGGCGGACGACCTCGTGAGCCAGGTGTTGCGCGAGACGACGACCAACGTGCTGCGGCACGCGCGCGCGACCCTCGTGCACGTCGCGCTCAACGAGCGCGGCATCACGATCGTCAACGACGGCGTGCCGACGGACGACCCGCCGACCCTGCGGGGCCTGTCGACGCTCGCGCGGCGTGTCGCGGGCGCGGGCGGTGTCCTCACCGCAGAGGTGGCGGACGGCAGGTTCCGCACGGCCGCGACGTTCTCGCCATCGGACCGAGGCGGGCTGCCAGGTCCCGGAGGTGCGTCGTGACGACCGTCGTGCTGGCCGACGACGAGGCCCTGCTGCGCCGCGCGCTCGCCGCGCTGCTCCCCCTCGAGGGCGACGTGACGGTGCTCGCGGAGGCGGTCGACGGCGCGGACGCCGTGCGCGCTACGCTCGCCCACCGCCCGGACGTGCTGGTCGTCGACCTGGAGATGCCCGGCGTCGACGGCCTGGCCGCCGTCGCAGAGGTCCGCCGCTCGCTGCCCGACCAGGTCGTGCTCATGCTCACGCGCCACGCGCGCCCGGGCGTGCTGCGCAAGGCGCTGCGGCTCGGTGTGCAGGGGTTCGTCAGCAAGTCGGCGGACCCGACGCACATCGCCGAGGTCGTCGCGGCGCTGCACGCGGGTCGGCGCTGGGTCGACCAGGACGTGTCGACCGCCGCGCTCATCGACGACGTGCCCCTGACGGACCGCGAGCTCGACGTGCTCCGCGTGACGCGGGACGGCTACTCCGTGGCGGAGATCGCCACCCGCCTGCACCTCGCGCCCGGCACGGTCCGCAACTACCTCTCGAGCGCGATGCAGAAGACGCAGACGCGCACGCGGCACGAGGCGGCCCGCTACGCCCGCGAGCACGACTGGATCTAGCGACGTCGGACGAGGTTCGCGAGCGGCGAGTGGCGCGGCACCCACCGCGCGAGCGCGGCCGCGGAGCCCGCGCCGAGCGCCGCCGTCGCCCAGACGCCCGCGGCGAGCGACCCCAGCGCCGCACCGGCCGACAGCACGAGCGGGCCGAGGGCGTCGCCGGTGTCCTGGAACAGGCGCCACACGCTGAGGAAGGTCGGGCGCACGTCCGCGGGCGCGACGTCGGCGCCGAGCGTCATGACGATGCCCGAGCCCATGCCGTTCCCGACCCCGAGCACCGCCGCGACGACCGCGAGCGCGGGGGCGGTGTGCGCGAGCGGCAGCACCGCGAGACCGACGGCCATCGTGAGCATGGACGGCACGGCGACCCACAGGCGCCCGAACCGGTCCATGACCTTGCCCGCCGGGTAGAAGAGCAGCATGTCGAGCGCACCGGAGACGCCGAAGATCAGCGACGTCACCTCGGCGTCCAGCCCCAGGTGCTCGCCCCACAGGGGGATGACGGTCTGCCGGGCCCCACGGACCGCGCTCACGAGGAGGATCGCCACGCCGAGCGTCGCGAACAGGTGGCGGTGGTCGCGCGCCACGCGGACGATGCCGACGCGCGGCACGGCCCGCGCGCCGCGCAGTCGCGCACGCCCGGGCCGGGCTTCTGCGGGGTCCGGCCGCACGACGGCGAGCACCACCACCGCGGTGAGCGCGGCGCCCGTCCCGAGCCAGTAGGCGCCGCGCACGTCGGTCGCGGCGATGACCGCCGCGCCCGCGAACGGGCCGAGGAACAGCCCGATGCGGTGCACGCCCGCGAGCGTGGACAGCACGCGCGCCCGGCGCAGCGGGGGCGTGATCTCCGTGAGGTACGCCTGGCGGGCGAGGTTGAAGACGGCGGTCGACGCGCCCAGCGCGAGGACCCCTGCCGCGAGGCCCCCCAGGCTGGGCGTGAGAGCGATCGTCGCGAAGGCGACCGCCGCGACGCCACCGGCGAGCAGCATGGCCGTGCGGTCGCCGAGGCGCTGGGCGAGCGCCCCGGCGGGCAGGTCGAAGAGGATCTTGCCGATCGGCACGAGCGCGGCCACGAGGCCGGCGACCGTGAGGCTCGCGCCCCGGCCCGTGGCCGTGACCGCGACGACCGGCAGCATGGCCCCCACACCGATCTCGAGGACGAGCGTGGGCAGGAAGGCGCCGAGGACGACGCTGCGCAGCGGGAAGAGTGGTGCGTCGGTGCCCGCGGGGGCGGTCACCGGGCCTCCGCCACGGCCTCGACGGCAGGGCTCGGCGCCTCGACGGCAGGGTTCGGCACCTCGACGCTCTCGCGCGACGCGGCGGTGTCGGCCCGGGCGACCTCGACGCCGCGGCACGCGGGGGCGTCCGCGAGAAGCTCCAGGAGCTGGGGCGCGGCCGAGGCGCAGCGGTCCCAGCCTCCCGTGACGACGGAGACGACCCAGCTCGGCGCGCCACCCTCGGGCAGCGCGAGCGTCACGAGCCGCTCGGCCTGCGGCTTGCCCGCGACGTGGCGGGGCACGAGCGCGATGCCGAGCCCGCGGTCGACGAGCTCGAGGAGCGTGTGCACGTCGTTGACCGAGCACCGCACACGCCGGTGGACGCCGTGCGCGGCGCACGTCGCGTCGTTGACCGGCCGTGCGCCCCACGAGGGGTCGAAGTCGACGAACTCCTGGCCCGCCAGGTCGGACCACTCGACCCGGCCCTTCCCGGCGAGCGGGTGCTCGGGTGCGCACACGAGCACGAGCGGCTCGCTGCCCAGGACCGTCTGGGACAGCGGCCCAAGGTGCTCGGTGGTCGCGACGAACGCGACGTCGAGGTCACCGTCCCGCACGCGCGCGAGGAGGTCGTGGGAGCCCGCCTGCGCGAAGTGGATCTCCACCTGCGGGTACCGGCGGTGGAAGCGCTCGAGCAGGGCGGTGACGTCGAGGACACCGAGGCACTGCTCCGAGCCGACGCGCAGCGAGCCGGACAGCGCGTGCGTCGCCCGCACGACCGCGTCGCGAGCGGCGGCCGCCTGCGCGAGCATGGAACGGGCGTGCGGCAGCAGCGCGAGACCGGCCTCGGTGGGCTCGACGCGCCGCGTCGTCCGCGTGAACAGGCTCGCGCCGAGCTCCTCCTCGAGGCTGCGGACCGCGGCGGAGAGCCCTGACTGCGAGACACCGACGAGCTGGGCGGCCCGCGTGAACTGACGCTCGTCCGCGAGCGCGACGAGGTACTCCATCTGCCGAAGATCCATTGACCACTCACAGTTCTCTATATGACAACTACTAGTTGTTGGACTTCTAGGTTATCGCTTCCTAGGCTCGAGCAGCCCTGACCGGCCCTCCGGACCACCCGGCACGCCGCTCCCGGGCAGGACCGCCTACCCCGCGAAGGAGCTCCACCGATGAAGACCTTCACCCTGACCGGCACCGACCTCGTGGTGCCGAACGTCGCGCTCGGCCTCATGCGCATCCAGGAGAAGACCGACGACGAGATCCGCGCCCTGGTGCGCACCGCGCGTGACGCCGGCATCACGTTCCTCGACCACGCCGACGTCTACGGCTCCGACCTCCACGGCTGCGAGCGCCGCTTCGCCGAGGCGCTCGACCTCTCCCCCGCCGAGCGCGCGGAGTGGGTCATCCAGTCCAAGGCCGGCATCGTCCCGGAGGGCCCGTACTTCGACTTCTCGTACGAGCACCTCGTCGCGTCCGTCGAGGGCTCGCTCGAGGCCCTGCGCACCGACTACCTCGACATCCTGCTGCTGCACCGCCCCGACGCCCTCGTCGAGCCCGAGGAGGTCGCGCGCGCGTTCTCCGACCTGCACGCCACGGGCAAGGTGCGAGCGTTCGGGGTCTCGAACCACACGCCGGGGCAGATCGAGCTGCTGCGCCGGTACGTCGAGCAGCCGATCGTCGCGAACCAGCTCCAGCTCTCCGTCACGCACGCTCCGCTCGTCGCGCAGGGCGTCGCGGCGAACATGCAGGCCCTCGACCAGTCGGTCAGCCGTGACGTCGGGACGCTCGACTACTGCCGCCTGCACGACATCACCGTCCAGGCGTGGTCGCCGTTCCAGGCGGGGTTCTTCACGGGCGTGTTCCTGGGCTCGGACGAGTACCCCGAGCTCAACGCCGTGATCGACCGGCTCGCCGCCCGGTACGACGTGCCGCCGATCGCGATCGCGACCGCGTGGATCACGCGCCACCCGGCACGGATGCAGGTCGTGCTCGGCACGACGAGCCCCGACCGGGTCGCCGGCGCCGCGCTCGGTTCGGAGGTCCCGCTCACGCGCGCCGAGTGGTACGAGATGTTCCGCGCCGCGGGGTACACCGTGCCCTGATCCACGGGCACCCAGTGCCCGGCGCGAGCGCGTGCGGAAGGTCACGCGCCCGTCGTCCGAGGGGTACCGCGGGGCGGTCTAGGCTCGTGCCGTGGCAACCTTCTCGGCAGTGACCCGGCAGCACATCCTCCAGGCCCTCGCGGACTGGGACGACCGGGGCCGGGACGCGTTCCTCGGGGTCTACGGGTTCACCGCGTCCCCCGGCACCCCGCTCGTCCACGAGGACCGCGTCTACGACGCGCAGGCGATCCTCGGCGTCGCCCACCGGTACGCGACCGGCCGTGTCGCGACGGCCGAGGAGTTCCGCAGCAGCCCCGTCGGCGTCGCGGACCTGCTGCGCAAGCGCGGGTTCGACGTGCCCGGTGCCGCCCCCGCGGCGGCGCCCGCACCCGCGCGTCGGGCCACAGCGAAGGCCGCGCCCGCGACGCGCACGCCGCGCCGCACGACGGCCCGCTCCGCGGAGCCGGAGAAGCCGCCGGCCGTGTGCCCCACGTGCTTCACGGTGCTGCCCGCGACGGGCATCTGCGACGAGTGCGGCTGAGCCGACCTTCCACCTGCGCACGACGAGGGGCGCCGTCCGACCGGACGGCGCCCCTCGTCGTGCGTGCTGCCTCGCGGGAGTCCGCAGGCGACCGGGTCAGTTGACCTCGGACGGGTGGGCGCTCACGCGGCCCGAGCCGTCGCCCGTGTCGAGGGCGTCGATCGCGGCGACCTCGTCGGCGGTGAGCTCGAACCCGAAGAGGTCGAAGTTCTCCGCCATGCGCTCCTTGCGCGACGACTTCGGGAAGACGATGAAGCCGCGCTGCAGGTGCCAGCGCAGCACCGCCTGGGCGGGCGTCACGCCGTGGGCGGCCGCGGCGTCGACGACGGCCTGCTTCTCGAAGAGCGGGTACTTGCCCTGCCCGAGCGGGCCCCACGCCTCGATCTTCATGCCGTTCGCGTCGGCCCACGCGAGCACGTCGCGCTGCTGGTAGGCCGGGTGCAGCTCGATCTGGTCGACGGCGGGGACGACGCCCGTGGCCGCGACGATCCGGTCGAGGTGCTCGGGCAGGTGATTGGAGACGCCGATCGAGCGCGCGAGGCCCGCGTCGCGGATCTCGACGAGCTTCGCCCACGCGTTCGTGTACTGGTCCTGCTCGGGCGCGGGCCAGTGCGTGAGGTACAGGTCGACGTGGTCGAGGCCGAGCTTGTCGAGGCTCTCGCGGATCGCGTCGTGCGGCTGCTCGCCCGCCTGGCGGTCGTTCCAGAGCTTCGTGGTGACGAAGAGCTCGTCGCGGGGAATCCCGCTCTTCGCGATGGCGGCGCCGACGCCCTCCTCGTTGCGGTAGATCGCGGCGGTGTCGATGTGTCGGTAGCCGACCTCGAGGGCCTCGCTCACGGCCTTCTCGGCCTCGTCCGGCGGCACGAGGAAGACGCCGAAGCCGAGCTGCGGGATGGAGTGACCGGAGTTGAGCGTCACGGTCGGTACAGAGGGAACGGTCATGCTTCCAGCGTAGGAACCCGCTCCGGACGCGTCCAACGACTGCGGCGCATACGACTCAGCGCTGCCGCTCATGAGTCGAACGTGTGCGCTGCGCCGAATGTCCGACTGGACTTCTCAGATCACGGTTTGGTTACATTGGCGCGTCCTACCCACGAAGAACCGGAGCGCACCATGTCCCGAGGCCGCCACAGCGCAGCCCCCGCCACCGCGCGCTCCTTCCGGCTCCCGGCGCTGCCGACGCTGCCGGTCCGGTCGCTCAAGCTCCCCGCGCTGGCGCTCGTCACGCTGCTGGGCGCGGGCGCCGTGGGCGCGGGCCCCCAGCCCGCCGAGGGTAACCCCGACCTCGCTCCGCTGAGCGTCGAGCCCACCGCCGGGGCGAGCGTCGAGCGTGGCACGGGAGCCGCCAGCCGCTCGTCCGAGCGCGTCGCGCCCCCCACGGCGCCCCAGGAGCCGCCGGTCGTCGAGACCGCGGCCGAGATCGCCGTCGTGCCGGCCGCGCAGGCCGCCCCGACGCCGCCGCCCCTGCCGCCCGTCACCGGCCAGCTCTGGACCACCGAGGCCGTCAACGTGCGCTCCGCACCGTCCGCGGACGCCGAGCGCGTCGCGACGACCGAGTTCGCCGCTGCGGTCGACGTCACGGGCGTCACCGAGGGCGACTGGAGCCAGGTCGTGTGGGACGGCGCGGCTGCCTGGATCAAGTCGAGCTTCCTCGCGCAGTCCCAGCCCGAGGCGCCCCAGGTCGCCGCCGCGGCGGCGAGCGGGTCGAGTGCCGGGGGCGTCTCGGACGCCGCGTGCTCGGTCAGCACCGGGATCGAGTCGTCGCTGCGCGCCAACGCGCGCGCCGTCTACCGCTCCGTGTGCGCGAACTTCCCCCAGGTCACCACGTTCGGCGGCATCCGCCCCGGCGACGACGGCGACCACGGCACGGGCCGCGCCGTGGACATCATGATCAGCGGCGAGACGGGGTGGGACATCGCGCGCTACCTGCAGGCCAACGCAGGCTCGCTCGGCATCACGTACCTCATCTACCAGCAGAAGATCTGGATGGCCGGCGACCCGGCGAGCGCGTGGTCCGGCATGGAGGACCGCGGCGGCGCGACCGCCAACCACTTCGACCACGTGCACGTCAGCACGTCGTAGTCCCCGCTCTCCCGCACGCACGCCCGGCCGGCACCTGCCGCGCCGGGCGTCGGCGTCCTCCGGTCAGGTCGTGGCCGGCACGGGCCGGTACCGCACCGCGACGGCGCCCGAGCGCAGCTCCTGCCGGTCCACCAGCTCGAGCGTGACGTGCTCGCGCAACCCCGACAGCAGCGTCGGCCCGTGCCCCGCCAGGACCGGCTGCACGAGGAACGCGTACTCGTCGACGAGCCCGAGGTTCGCGAGCGCGAGCGGCAGCGTCACGCCACCGACGAACAGCGGGCCGCCCGGCTGCTCCTTGAGCCGCCGCACCGCGTCCCCCAGGTCGCCCTCGACGAGCTCGGCGTTCCAGTCGACCTCGCGCAGCGTGCTCGACACCACGTGCTTCCTCGCCCCGTCGATCGCCTCGGCGAACGGGACGTCCCGCTCCCCCATCCAGTCCGGCCACGCGCCCGACGCCGGACGACGCCACGCCGCCTCCATCATCTGGTACGTGACCCGCCCGAACAGCAGCGCGTCCGCGCGCTCCGTCTCCTCGGTCCAGAACCGCATCGACTCCTCGTCGGGCGGCAGGCCCGCCTCGTGGTGGCAGCAGCCGTCGAGCGTGACGTTGATCGCGTAGCGCAGTGGCCTCATCGCGTGCCCCTCCCCCAGGTACCCGCGCGACGGGCGGAGCGCCGTCGCACCGCACCAGCGTGGCAGGCGCGGGAGGCCGCGCCAAGACCCGCGCCCCGCCTGCACGCGCGCGGGGCGGCACGCAGGGCGCAGAAAAGCCGGACGGGAGCTCGCCCATCTCTCGATGGTGCGTGCTCCCGTCCGGCTCTACGGGTGGAGCTGAGGGGACTCGAACCCCTGACCCCCTGCATGCCATGCAGGTGCGCTACCAGCTGCGCCACAGCCCCGTGGATCCGTGAAGATCCAGGTCATGCACTCCTCCGGGCGGTTTCCCGTCCTGCGGAGCGTCGCTAGTCTACGCAGAAACCGGCTCCAGATTCCAATCCGGCCCCGCGTTCCACTCGTCGAGCGGGAACCCCGCCCCGACGTTGTGCGCCACGAGGCGCCACGCGGGCGTCGCGGCGGGCGCCGAGCGGTGCAGGTGGGACCAGTGGACGTTGTGCAGCCCGGAGATCCCGCGCCAGCCCTCCGGGTCGAGGCCGAGCAGCGCGGTGACCGCGAGCGTGATCGCGGCGCCGTGCGAGACGACGACGAGCGTGTCGTCCCGCTCGAGCGACTCGACGTGCTCGGTGACGGACGCGACGAGGCGCGCCGCGACGTCGGCCTTGGACTCCGCGCCCGCGCGTGCGGGCTCCTCGCCCTGGCGCCACGCCGCGTACTCCTCGGGCCAGCGCTCCGCGATCTCCGGCCCCGTGAGGCCCTCCCACTCCCCGAAGCCGCGCTCGCGCAGCCGGGGGTCGTACGCGACGTCCGCGCCGATCGCGGCCGCGTAGGCGCGCGCGGTGTCGGCGGCGCGCACGAGGTCGGACGCGACGACGCGCGTCGCGCGGTGCGCGCTCGCGAGGGCCTTCGCGCCCTGCTCCGCCTGCCACTGCCCGACGGCGTCGAGTGGGATGTCGACCTGCCCCTGCAGGCGCATCGACGCGTTGTACGCGGTGCGACCGTGGCGCAGGAGGACGAGGGTGCCGGCGCTCACGCCAGGGGCTCCCCCGAGAGGCGGATGGCGCCGTCGCCGCGCGTGGTGTCGTCGGTGTCGTCGGCCGTGCCGTCGCCGCCGCGCGCGTCCTCCGGCAGCTCGACGACCGGGCAGTCCTTCCACAGGCGCTCGAGCGCGTAGTACACGCGGTCCTCGGCGTGCTGCACGTGCACGACGACGTCCCCGAAGTCGAGCAGGACCCAGCGGGCCTCCTGCTTGCCCTCGCGGCGGATCGGCTTGGACCCGGCCTTGTGCATGGCCTCCTCGACGGCGTCGACGATCGCCGAGACCTGGCGCTCGCTCGACCCGGAGGCGATGAGGAACACGTCCGTGAGGACGAGCTGCTCGCTCACGTCGAGCGCGATGATCTCCTCGGCCTTGCGGTCGGACGCCGCCCGGGCGGCGATGACGGCGAGCTCGAGGGCTCGGTCGGTGGCGGTCACGTGTCTCCGTTCGTGGTGCGGCCGCTCAGCGGCCGGTGTCGAGGGTGCCGGGGTCGTCCCACGTCCGCACGGCGGCGGCCGAGGCGCTCGCGTCCTCCACGGCCAGGCCCGGGTCGTCGCGGGACACGAGCGTCCAGACGAGCAGGCCGAGGACGAACGCGACGGCGACGAGGATCAGGTAGTGCAGCCACGTGTACGACGGGCCCCGCCGCTCGTCCTCGAGGTCGTCGTCGTCCGACTCCTCGGGCTCGGCGGCACGACCGCGCACGCGGGGGAAGAGCTCGTCCGACCCGCCGGCGGGAGCGGGTGCGGTCTCGCGTACGCCGCCGAAGGGCGACGTCTGCGGCGCCGCGCTCGCGGGCTCGGGCGCCGAGCCGGCCGTGATCGCCGACCACGGCAGGGCCGCGCCGGCCGCCTCGGCGGGCGGCGCGGGAGCGGGGGTCCGCTCGGGAGCGGGCGCAGGCGTGCCTCCCCACGGGGAGGGTGCCGGCGCCGGCGCGGGCGTTCCCGGCGGGGCCGGGCTGGTCGGCGGGGCCGAGAACGCCGACAGGCGCGGCGGCTGCGTCGGCTCGGGGCGCGCGGCACCCGCGCCGAGGCCGCCGACGGGCGCGGACGGCGTCGCGGGACGCACGGGCCCGGGGGCGCCGGGCACCGACGGGCGCGGGGCCCCGGCGGGCGGGCGGGAGGACGTGCGCGTCGGCACGACCGGCGTCGGGGCCGGGGGGCGGATCGCGACGCGCTCGGCGGTCTCCTGGACCGGCGTGAGGCGCCCGGTCTCGTCCAGGCCGCGCATGCCGCCCGAGGCGGCCGGTGGCCGCACGACGGAGGGCTGCGGCGGGTGGTCGGCGGGGCCGGTCGTCTCGCGCAGGGTGCGGCGCGACGGCGGCGGGCCGGACGGCGCCGCGGGGCGCGCCGGCTGCTGCCAGCCGCCCGCACCGGGTGCCGGGGCCGGCGGGGGCGGGGCGCCCTGCCCGGACCGCTCGGCGGCCGCCGCCTGCTCGCGCTCGCGCATCTCGCGCCGTGTGAGCGGGCGGACGGGCTGCATGTTGCTGCCGTTGTCACTCATCGTGCTGACCTCGATACAAACCGTGCTTGGCGATGTACTGGACCACGCCGTCCGGAACCAGGTACCACACCGGCTGTCCGGCCTCCGCGCGCCGACGGCAGTCCGTCGACGAGATCGCGAGGGCGGGGACCTCGAGCGTCGTGACCACGCCCGGAGGCAGGCCCTCGACGCTCAGCTGGTGACCCGGGCGGGAGACAGCCACGAAGTGTGCCATCTTCCACAGCTCGTCGGCATCCTTCCAGGTGAGGATCTGCTCGACGGCGTCCGCACCCGTGATGAAGAACAGCTCGGCGTCCGGTCGCGCGGCCCGCAGGTCGCGCAGCGTGTCGACCGTGTAGGTCAGCCCGGGGCGGTCCACGTCCACACGGCTCACCGTGAACCGCGGGTTCGACGCGGTCGCGATGACGGTCATGAGGTAGCGGTGCTCCGCCGGGCTGACGGTCTGGTGCTGCTTGAACGACGGCTTGCCCGTGGGCACGAACACGACCTCGTCGAGGTCGAACCGCGCCGCGGCCTCGCTCGCGGCGACGAGGTGGCCGTGGTGGATGGGGTCGAACGTGCCACCCATCACCCCCAGGCGGGGCCGGCGCGGGATCATCGACGCGTCATCGGTCGTGGGCGCTTCCGTCGTCCGGGGCGGGTCAGTGCCGCGTGCCGACGCTGCGGAACGCGTAGGTCACGAGCAGCAGGGCCACGAGCCCGCTGAACCCGAGCAGCCCGTAGGCGAGCGGCGGGATGGGCAGGTGCGACGCGGCCTCGGCGCCTTCCTCGGCGGCCAGCACGACGGCAGAGATCACGACGTCCTCCTCGAAGGTCGTCCCCGGGCCGGACGGGCACGTGCCGCAGGCCGGGGTGGTGCGATGGAACGGTACGCCCGCCGGGACCGGCCCGACGGCGGACCGGACGGGCGCCGGTCGCCGACCAGTCTCTCACGACCGTCCGGGGACCTCGTCCGGCGGGTATCAGGTACCCGCCGGCGGCCGTGCGTCAGGGGCGGACGTGGCCGTCCCCGTGCACGACCCACTTCGTCGTCGTGAGCTCCGCGAGGCCCATGGGGCCGCGCGCGTGGAGCTTCTGGGTCGAGATGCCGATCTCCGCCCCGAGGCCGAACTGGCCGCCGTCGGTGAAGCGGGTCGAGGCGTTGACCATGATGGCGGCGGAGTCGAGCTCCGCGACGAAGCGCTCCGACGCCGCCAGGTCGCGCGTGACGATGGCCTCGGTGTGCCCCGACGTCCACGTGCGCACGTGCTCGATCGCGGCGTCGAGGTCGTCGACCACGCGCACGGCGATCTCCGGCGCGAGGTACTCGGTCGCCCAGTCCTCGTCGGTCGCGGGGAGCACGTCGGTCCCCGCGGGCGCGAGGCCGGCCGTGCGGTCGTCGCCGTGCACGACGACGCCCGCCTCGGTGAGCGCGGCGAGCGCGGCGGGCAGGAACTCGGGCGCGGCGTCCGCGTGCACGAGGAGCGTCTCCGCGGCGTTGCAGACGCCGACGCGCTGCGTCTTGGCGTTGAGGAGGATCTCGAGCGCCGTGGCCCGGTCCGCGCTCGCGTCGACGTACACGTGGACGTTGCCGACCCCGGTCTCGATGACGGGGACGGTCGACTCGCGCACGACGGTACGGATGAGGTCCGCCCCGCCGCGCGGGACGAGCACGTCGACGAGCCCGCGCGCGTGCATGAGCGCGACGGCGCCCGGGCGCCCGTGCCGGTCGATCGACTGCACGAGGTCGCCGGGGAGCCCCTGCGCCTCGAGCGCGCGGGCCAGCACGCCGACGATCACCTCGTTGGAGCTCGCCGCCGCGGACCCGCCGCGCAGGATCACCGCGTTCCCGCTCTTGAGCGCGAGGCCCGCGGCGTCCACCGTCACGTTGGGGCGCGCCTCGTAGATCATCCCGACGACGCCCATGGGCACGCGCAGCTGACGCAGGCGCAGGCCGTTCGGGAGCGTCGAGCCGCGCACGACCTCTCCCACCGGGTCCGGCAGGCCCGCGAGCGCGCGCAGCGCGTCGGCGATCGCGGCGACGCGCGGCGCGTCGAGCGCGAGCCGGTCGAGCAGACCCTCGCTCATGCCGTGCGCGCGCTCGCGCTCCAGGTCGACGGCGTTCGCGGCCACGATCTCGTCCGTCGCCGCGACGAGCGCGTCGGCGAGCGCGAGGAGCGCGGCGTCCTTCGTCGCGCGGGTCGCCGTCGCGAGCGTGCGCGACGCGACCTTGGCACGGCGCGCGACGTCCTCGACGGCCGCCGCGACGTCGGTCGGAGCGTCGGTCGCGGCTGCGGCGGGACCGGCGATCCCGGGCTCGGCGGCGCCCGCGACGACGGGCGCGTCCTCGGTGGTGGTCATGGTCCGAGCCTACGTCGGCGGCCGTCGCGCCGGGAGCGCCGTCCGGCCCGCGGTCAGCGCGCGCGCCGCCGCACGAGGACGAGGTCGTCGCGGTGCACGACCTCGCGGTCGTAGCCCTCGCCGAGCTCGGCCCGCAGCTCGGTGGTCGACCGGCCGAGGAGGTCCGGGATGTCGCGCGACTCGAACGCGACCAGGCCCCGGGCGACCACGCGCCCGTCGGACGCGACGAGCTCGACCGGGTCGCCGGCGTCGAACTCGCCCTCGACCGCGGTGATCCCCGCGGGCAGCAGCGAGGCGCGCCCGCCCTGCACGGCCCGCACCGCGCCGTCGTCGAGCACGAGGCGGCCGCGCGTGCGGGCGGCGTGCGCGAGCCAGAGCCGACGGCGCGTCGTCCGCCTGCCCGTCGCGGCGAACCAGGTCCCGACCGGCTCGCCGGCGAGCGCGGCGGCGACGTGCTGCGCCTGGGTGAGCACCACGGGGATGCCCGTGCCGGTCGCGATGGAGACCGACTCGAGCTTGGTGAGCATGCCGCCCGTGCCGACCGCGCTCCCCCGTCCCGTCACCTCGACGCCCTCGATGTCGGCCGGCGAGCGCACCTCGGCGATCCTCCGCGCACCCGGGCGCGACGGCGGGCCGTCGTACAGGCCGTCGACGTCCGTGAGCAGGACCATGGCGTCGGCCCGCACGAGGTGGGAGACGAGCGCGGCGAGCCGGTCGTTGTCGCCGAAGCGGATCTCGTCGGTCGCGACGGCGTCGTTCTCGTTGACGACGGGCACGACGCCGAGGTCGAGCAGGCGCTCGAGCGAGCGCTGGGCGTTGCGGTAGTGCCCGCGACGCACCGTGTCCTCCGCGGTGAGGAGCACCTGCCCGACGCGCAGCCCGTGCGCTGCGAACGCCTCGGCGTACCGGGCGACGAGCATGCCCTGCCCGACCGACGCCGCGGCCTGCGCCGTCGCGAGGTCGCGCGGTCGGGTCGCGAGGCCGAGGGGGCCGATCCCGGCGGCGATGGCGCCGGACGTGACCAGCACGACCTGGCCGCCGGCCGCGCGTCGGGCCGCGAGGACGTCGACGAGCGCCCGCAGGGCGGCGAGGTCGAGGTGGCCGTCGGCGCCCGTGAGCGACGACGAGCCGATCTTCACGACCACGCGGCGGGCGGAGGCGATCTCGGAGCGGGAGGACAGCGCGTTCACGCGCCCATCATCGCCGCCGGAGGGCCGCCGCCGCGCACGATTTCACGGACCAGGACGCCTGCGCCCGCGACCGGCCCGCTCCCGGGCCGCGCCGACGGGGCCCGGGGCGCGGGCGAGGGCCCGGTCCCCCGCGGGGAACCGGGCCCTCGGCAGCGCGGACGACGCCGGGTCAGTCGGACTCGGGGTCCGTCCAGGTGCCCGCCTGGCGCTCGGTCCACAGCTCGCGCCGCGCCTCCGCCTTGGCGTCCATGCGCTCGTGGTGCTCGCGCCGCTTCTCCGACCGGGTCGGGCGCAGGCTCTCGTCGAGGCGGTTGTCGGAGCCGCGGGGGCCGCCGAGCAGCTCGGAGCCCGTCATGAGCGTCGGCTCCCAGTCGAAGACGACCGCGTTGACGTCGCTGCCGATGCGCACCTCGTCGCCCGCGACGGCGCCCGCCTCGAACAGCTTGTCCTCCACGCCCAGGCGGGCGAGGCGGTCCGCGAGGTAGCCCACGGCCTCGTCGTTGGAGAAGTCCGTCTGACGGACCCAGCGCTCCGGCTTGGCGCCGCGCACCTCGAACCAGTAGTCGGTCGCCCCGCCCTTGCGCTTGACCGTGAACCCGGCCTCGTCGACCGCGCGCGGCCGCAGCACGACGCGCGTGGGCTCGGGGGCGGGCGCCTCGGCACGCGCCTTCTCCACGAGCTCGGCGAGCGCGTACGTCAGCGGGCGCAGGCCCTCGTGGCTCGCGGTCGAGATCTCGAACACGCGCAGGCCGCGCGCCTCGAGGTCGGGCTTGACGAGCTCGGCCAGGTCGCGCGCCTCGGGGACGTCGATCTTGTTGAGGACGACGAGGCGCGGACGCTCGGTGAGCGGCACGCGCCCGCCCTCGATCTCGAGGTCCTGCGCGTAGGCGGCGAGCTCCGCCTCGATGACGTCGAGGTCGCTGATCGGGTCCCGGCCGGGCTCGAGCGTCGCGCAGTCGAGCACGTGCACGATCACCGCGGTGCGCTCGATGTGGCGCAGGAACTCCAGGCCGAGGCCCTTGCCCTCGCTCGCGCCCGGGATGAGGCCGGGGACGTCCGCGACGGTGAAGCGCGCCGAGCCGGCCTGCACGACCCCCAGGTTGGGCACGAGAGTCGTGAACGGGTAGTCGGCGATCTTGGGGCGCGCGGCCGAGATGGCGGCGACGAGCGAGGACTTCCCCGCGCTCGGGTACCCGACGAGCGCGACGTCCGCGATGGTCTTCAGCTCGAGGACGACGTCCCGCTCCTCGCCCGGCTCGCCGAGCAGGGCGAAGCCCGGCGCCTTGCGGCGCGGGGACGAGAGCGCCGCGTTGCCGAGACCGCCGCGGCCGCCCTCGGCCACGACGTACTCGGCGCCCTCGCCGACGAGGTCGGCGAGCACCGTGCCGTCGGGCGACTTGACGACCGTGCCGTCCGGGACGCGCAGGACGAGGTCCTCGCCGTTGGCGCCGTCGCGGTCGTCGCCCATGCCCTGGGTGCCCGACGTCGCGTGCCGGTGCGGCGAGTGGTGGTACTCGAGCAGCGTCGTGGTCTGCGCGTCGACGACGAGCCGGACGGTGCCGCCGTCACCACCGTTGCCGCCGTCGGGGCCGGCGAGCGGCTTGAACTTCTCGCGCCGGACCGAGGCGCACCCGTTCCCCCCGTCGCCGCCGGAGACGTGCAGGACGACACGGTCGACGAAGCTGGCCATGGAGGGATCCTCTCAGAGGTGGGTCGTGCGGTGCCGCGGTCGCGGCGGGTGGTGCGGCCCGCGGGGGCGGGCGCCGGAAACGGCAGGAGGGGCGCACCGCGTCGGTGCGCCCCTCCTGCTCGAAGCCTCTGTGGCTGTCGCTCAGCCCTCGGCGGAGACGATGTCGACGACCTTGCGGCCGCGACGGGTGCCGAACTGGACCGCGCCGGCGGCCAGGGCGAACAGCGTGTCGTCCTTGCCGCGGCCGACGTTCTCACCGGGGTGGAAGTGGGTGCCGCGCTGGCGGACGATGATCTCGCCCGACTTGACGACCTGCCCGCCGAAGCGCTTCACGCCGAGGCGCTGGGCGTTCGAGTCGCGACCGTTGCGCGAGGAGCTCGCGCCCTTCTTGTGTGCCATGACGAACCTGCTTTCGTGCTGGTCTGCTGAGGGAGGGTGCCGTCGGCGCGGCGCGGCCCGGGGCCGCTAGCTCGCGCCGGGCGAGATCACTTGATGCCGGTGACCTTGAGGCGGGTCAGCTGCTGACGGTGACCCTGGCGGCGGCGGTAACCGGTCTTGTTCTTGTACCGCAGGATCGTGATCTTCGGACCCTTCTCGTCCCGCACGACCTCGGCGGTGACCTTGACCTTCGCGAGCTTCGCCGCGTCGGTGGTCACCTTCTCCCCGTCCACCAGCAGGAGAGCGGGCAGCTCGAGGGACTCACCGGCCTTGGCGGACACCCGGTCCACCACGACGATGTCGCCGACGGAAACCTTCTCCTGCCGGCCACCGGCCTTGACGATCGCGTACACCACGTTGCTGCTCATCTCTCCTAGTCTTGGCGTGCTCGTCACGGCGAGTTCGTCTTGGAGACTCCGACCACGCCGCGGCGTGCGAGTGCGAGTCGTCCGTGGGCACACGGGACCGGCGCGCCTGGGCGCGCCGACGTCCAAGATTACGGACCGCAGGGCGTCCTGGTCAAATGGCGCCCACGGGTCCCGGCGCGGGCGACCGCTCCGGGGCCCGTACCAGGCGTCGCGCCGAGGACCGCGGACGGCGGCGCCTCCGCGCGACGAGGCCGTCGGCCGACCCTACTCGAGGACGAACGTGACCTCCAGCACGACCTGCCAGGCCGTGATGCGGCCGTCGGCCACGTCCACCTTCTGCTCCTTGACCCACGCGCCCGAGACGTTGCGCAGCGTGCTCGCGGTGCGCTCGACGCCGATCCGCACGGCGTCCTCGAAGCTCGTGTCCGACCGCGCGCTGATGTGCGTGATCCGTGCCACCGTTCCGCTCATGCCGGCTCCCCGGTCCAGGGCGGGCGCACCGGCGCGCCCGCGCACCCGTCGAGCATCCCGCCGTCCGCGCGGCCGCGCCACCGGGACGCCTCCCGCTCCGGACCCGGCCCGGCCCACCCGGGCGCGCGGGTCCGCCGTCGTGCCTACGCTGGCGGTGGAGGTGGTCGCATGCACCCCGCGGTCCCGCCCGACGACGCGCGCCCGGACGACGCCGTCGCTGCGGCGATGCGCGCGGTGGACCGCCGCGGCTTCCTCCCCCGCGCGCAACGGCGCTGGGCCGCGCAGGACCGACCGCTCGCCATCGGCCACGGCCAGACCAGCTCGCAGCCGTCGACGGTGCAGGCGATGCTGCGCCTGCTCGACGTCGTCCCCGGTGCCCGGGTGCTCGACGTCGGCGCCGGGTCGGGCTGGACGACGGCGCTGCTCGCGCGGCTCGTCGGACCGACCGGGCACGTGCTGGGCGTCGAGCGCCACGCCGACCTCGCCGCGTGGGGCGCGGCGAACCTCGCCGCCGTGCGCGCGCCGTGGGCGCGCCTCGTCCTGGCGACGCCCGGCGTCCTCGGCACGCCGGGCGAGCAGTACGACCGGGTGCTCGTGTCCGCCGCCGCCGACGCCCTCCCCCGCGCCCTCGTCGACCAGCTCGTGCCCGGCGGGCGCATGGTCGTCCCGGTGCGGCACACGATGCTCGTCGTCGTGCGCGACCCCGACGCCCCGGACGGGGCGCGGGTGAGCGAGCACGGCTCCTACTCGTTCGTCCCGCTCGTCGAGGACACGCCGGGGCCCGGGTCGCCGCCGCTCTGAGGGCGCCACGGCGCGGCCGGGAGGTGCACCCGGCAGCGCGCCTCGTAGCTCTCCGCGCCGCCCACGTGCTCCGCGACAGGCGCGAGAGGGTCACCCGGCCCGCGGCCGTCGGGATCCGGCTCCCGGACGACGCGCACGTGGAACGCGGCGTCCTCGCCGCACACCGCGCACACCGCCGTGAGCTTGTCGACGCGCTCGGCGAGCGCCGCGAGCGTGGGCAGGGGCTCGAACGGTCGCGCGTCGAACGTGACGTCGAGCCCCGCGACGACCACGACGAGCCCGCCGTCGGCGAGCCGCTGGACGACGTCGACGAGCCCCGGCCCGAAGAAGTGCGCCTCGTCGACGGCGACGAGGTCGAGCGCCCCGGCGCCGCGGACGATCCGCTCGAGGTCGGGCGCGTCGCGCGCCGTGCGCGAGGGGATCGCGAGGCCCGAGTGCGAGCTCACGGTCCCGGTGCCGCGCCGCGTGTCGAGGACGTGCCCGACCACCTCGACGCGGCGCCCGGCGACCTCGGCGCGCCGGACACGGCGCAGGAGCTCCTCCGTCTTGCCGGCGAACATCGGGCCGCACACGACCTCGACGCGCCCGCCGGGGCGGGCCGTCGGGGCCCGCCCGTCACCGGGACCGGATGCGGTGTCCGTGACGGTCCCGGGGCCGACCGGGCGTGCCGCGTCGCTCATGCGAGCAGTGAACCACCGGCTCAGTGGTGGCGCGCGCCACCGTTCGACGACGGCCGGACCGGCAGCGGCTTCGGCTCGCCGGCCGGGCCGAGGACGGAGACACGGTCCGGGGCGCCGGGCCGCGCGTCCCGGCGGCTGAGGAGCGTCGTGCCGGACGGGGCGGGAGTACCCGCGTCGGCCGGGGCGTCTGCCCGCTCGCCGGCGGACGCCTCCGGGGCGGCGCCGCCGTCGTCGGCCCGGGCGACCGGCGCCCCCTGCTCCCCCTCCGGCACGGGCTCGGGCGCGGGCTCGACCGTCGGCGAACCCGCCGCGATCCCGGCGAGCCCGGGCCCGCCGATCCCCGGGACGGACCGGACGAGCGGGAGCTCGCGCGTCCCGGTGCCCGACGGGCGACCGGCCTGCTCGGGCCGCTCCTCGGCCGGCTCGCTCGGCTTCTCCCCGGCCGGGCCGCGGCCCGGCCGCTCGTCGTCCGCGTCGCGCTCCGCCGACGCACCGGGCGCGGGCGGGGTGGCCGCCTCGCGGCGACCGGGCGCGGGCGGCGCGACGTCGGCCGCGCGCGTCGGCCGCGCGTCGAGGGCCGGGTCGGTCGGCAGCACGCCGCGGTTCAGCTCGCCGTACGGCACGTGGACCGACGGCGCGACCCGGCGCGCCGCCTCGACCACGGCGCGCTGGTCGTCGAAGAAGATGTGCGGCCGCAGCACCTCGAGCACGCCGCCCTTGTCCACGCCCCCGAGGAAGAACGCGTCGTCGACCGTCACGCCCCACGAGGAGAGCGTCGCGACCGCGCGCTCGTGCGCCGGGGCCGAGCGGGCCGTGACGAGCGAGACGTGCACGCGCGGCCGGTACGACGGGTCGGCTGCGTGCCGCTCCCGCTCGACGACCTGCACCCGGTGGATGCCGACGAGGAGCTCGCGCAGCGGACCCCGGCCGAGCGGCACGTCGGCGTTGAGCGCCTCGTGCTCGCGGAACGACGCGAGCCCGCCGTCCTGGTAGCGGCGCTCCGAGGAGTCGTCGGCGAGGACGCCGTCGAAGTCGAACGCGATGCGCAGCTCGTCACCCTCCTCGTCCGCGAAGGTCGGGTCGAGCACGTACCCCGCGGGCAGGCCCAGGTCGACGGCGTCGCGCACGGAGCGCTCGTCGGCCGAGAGGAAGAGGTCCACGTGCAGGGGACGGATGAACTCGTGCGGGCTGCGCCCCTGGCGGAACACGGCGCGCGTGATGTCGAGGTCGTGGTGCCGCACGGAGCGCATGACGCGCAGGCCGGTCTCCGGGGAGTTGCGCGACATGACGATGACCTCGACGAGCGGGTCGTCGGCGGAGGGCGCGAGGTCGTTGAGCGCGAGCAGGCGGCGCACGAACCCGAAGGCGACGCCGGGGGCCAGCGCGTCGTCGCGGTGGCGCTCCTGGAAGTCGCGGTACGCCGCCTCCCCCTGCGTGCGGAACACGCGGTCGGACTCGGTGAGGTCGAACAGTGCGGACGAGGCGACGCCGACGACGAGGCGGCCCGAGAGGTCGTAACCCATGCGCGCATGATGCCAGGTGCGGGTGACGTGCACGAAGACGGCCCGGGACGGGCGCCGGGAGGGAGCGTTCCGCCCCGCTCCCCCCGGGAGAGGGTGCGGCAGGACCAGCCGGGGAGACGCCGCAGGGGCGGGGGTCCGCAGACCCCCGCCCCTGCCGCACCGCTCAGCTCTCGGCCGGTTCCGACCCGCCGTCGTCGCCCGCCACCGGTGCGGCCTGCGCCGAGCCGTCCGCCGGCGCCTCGGCGCCGTCGTGCTCGTGGGCGTGGGCCGCGGCCGCCGCGATCGTCGCGAGCGTGGCCTTGACCGCGGCCCGCGCCTCCGACGTGACCTCCGGCAGGACCGGGACGGCCGGCTGCGGGAGGGTGATCCCGGTGTCCTTCGGCGCCGCGGCGACCGAGCCGGAGCCGGAGCCGCGCTTGCGGCGCGACCGCGAGCGGCCGCCCTCGGCGGGCTCGTCGGCGGCGGCACCGCCCCCGCTGCCCCCGGCGTTGCCGTTGCCGTGGTTGCCGTGGTCGTGGTTGCCCCGGTTGCCGCCCGACTTCTCGATCGGGTCGGTGTGCACGATAAACCCGCGCCCGTGGCAGTGCTCGCACGTCTCGCTGAACGCCTCGACGAGGCCCTGGCCCACGCGCTTGCGGGTCATCTGGACGAGGCCCAGCGACGTGACCTCCGCGACCTGGTGCTTGGTCCGGTCACGGCCCAGGCACTCGACGAGGCGGCGCAGCACGAGGTCGCGGTTCGACTCGAGCACCATGTCGATGAAGTCGATGACGATGATGCCGCCGATGTCGCGCAGCCGGAGCTGGCGGACGATCTCCTCGGCCGCCTCCAGGTTGTTGCGCGTCACGGTCTCCTCGAGCGTGCCGCCCGAGCCGGTGAACTTGCCGGTGTTGACGTCGACGACGGTCATCGCCTCGGTGCGGTCGATGACGAGCGACCCGCCCGAGGGCAGCCAGACCTTGCGGTCCATGCCCTTCGCGAGCTGCTCGTCGACGCGGTGCACCGTGAAGACGTCCTGCGTGCCCGTCCACTTCGAGACGCGCTCGCGCAGGTCGGGAGCGAGCTCCTCGACGTACGTCGAGATCTCCGACCACGCCCCGTCGCCCTCGACGACGAGCGAGCTGAAGTCGTCGTTGAAGATGTCGCGGACGACGCGGATCGCGAGGTCCGGCTCGCCCTGGAGCAGGGCGGGCGCCGACGCGCTCTTCGACTTCTTCTCGATGGCCTCCCACTGGCCGCGCAGGCGCTCGACGTCGGCGCGCAGCTCCTCCTCGCTCGCGCCCTCGGCGGCGGTGCGCACGATGACGCCCGCGCCGTCGGGCACGACCTCCTTGAGGATCTTCTTCAGGCGGTTGCGCTCGGTGTCCGGGAGCTTGCGGCTGATGCCGGTCATGCCGCCGCCGGGGACGAACACGAGGTAGCGGCCCGCGAGCGTGATCTGCGACGTGAGGCGTGCGCCCTTGTGCCCGATCGGGTCCTTGGTGACCTGCACGAGCACGGAGTCGCCCGACTTGAGCGCCTGCTCGATGCGGCGCGGCTGGCCCTCGAGCCCGGCCGCGTCCCAGTTCACCTCGCCGGCGTACAGGACGGCGTTGCGGCCCTTGCCGACGTCGATGAACGCGGCCTCCATGCTGGGCAGCACGTTCTGGACGCGGCCCAGGTACACGTTGCCCGCCATCGACGCCTGCGACTGCTGCGAGACGTAGTGCTCGACGAGCACGCCGTCCTCGAGCACGGCGATCTGGGTGCGACCGTCGCGCTCGCGCACGACCATCGACCGCTCGACCGACTCGCGGCGCGCGAGGAACTCCGCCTCGGTGATGATCTGACGACGACGGCCCGCGTCGCGGCCCTCGCGGCGGCGCTGGCGCTTCGCCTCCAGACGCGTGGAGCCCTTGAGCGCGGTGACCTCGTCGGCGAGGCTGCGCTCGCGCGGACGCGAGCGCGTCGTGGTCGCCTCGCCCTCGCTCCGGCTGCCCCGGCGGCGACGGCGACGGCGACGGCTCCCGCCGGCCTCGTCGTCGCCCTGGTCGGCGTCCCCGGGCTCCTGGTCGCTCTCCTCCGCGTCGGCCGACGCGCCGGCGTCGACCGGCTCGTCGTCCTGCGCGGACGGCGTGGCGTCGTCCTCGTCCTGGTCGCGCTCCTGCTCGCGGTCCTGGTCGCGCGCCCCGTCCGGACGACCGCGACGCCCGCGGCCACCACGGCGGCGACGGCGGCGCGGGCCGGACTCGGCGTCGGCGTCGTCGGCCGACGGCTGCTCCTCGGGCTCCTCGGCCTCGTCGAGCTCGACGAAGTCCTCCGGCCCGAACGCGTCCTCGGGGACCTCGACGCCCTCGGCGACGAGCTCGGACTCGATGGCCTCGATCTCCTCGACCGCGGCCGCGTCCTCGCCCGTGAGGACGATCTCGGCGGCGGTGGGCTCTGCGGCCGGGGTCGACGGCTCAGCAGCCGTCCGCGACTCGGCCGCGCGGGACTCGGGCGCCGACGCCTTCCGGCCCCGGCGGCCGCGGGTCGCGGTGGCGGGCTCGGGCGTCGCCGTCGGCTCCGTCGCTGCGGTCGGCTCAGCCGCGGTCGGCTCCGTCGTCGCGGGCGCCGAGGCGGCGGGCTCGACGTGGCGCGGGGGCCCTGCCGGGCTCTGCGCACGGCGCGGCCGGCGCGGCGCGGCGGCCGGGTCGGGCGCCTGGAACAGCAGCGCGGTCGTCGCGAGGCGCGGGGTGCTGGTCCCCGCGCCCGTCGCGGCGGGCGACGCCGGGCCGTCGGCCGGGGCCGACGACGCGGGCGCAGCCGGGCCCTCGGACGCGGCCGGGCTCTCGGACGCGGCCGGGCTCTCGGCCGCGCCGGTCGCCTCCGGTGCCGCCTCGGCGGCGGGCTTCGAGGTGGCGCGGCGCGAGCGGCGCGCCGGCTTCTTCGCGGGCTCCGCGGAGGCCGGCGCCTCCGCCTCGGCAGGCGTCGGCTCAGCAGCCGACGGCGCGTCCTCCACCGCCGGGGCCGGGGCCTCGGCGGCCGGCGCCTCGGGGGCCGGAGCCGCCGCGGAGGTCGCGCGGCGCGACCGGCGCGCGGGCTTCTTCGCGGCGGGAGCCTCGACCGGCTCGGCCGCCGTGGGCTCGGTGACAGGCGCGGGCTCGGTGACAGGCGCGGGCTCGGTGGCCGACGGCGCAGCGTCGGCGGTCAGCGCGTCCGGCTCCGTGACCGGCGCGGCCTCGACGGCCGGGGCGGACGTGGTCGTGCGCGTCGCGCGGGTGCGCTTGGCGCGGCGCGGAGCGTCTGCGGCGCCCAGCAGGGCGTCGGCGTCGGGCGCGACGGCCGGGGCGGGGGCCTGCTCGGCAGCGGGCGGTGTGCTGAGGCCGAACTCGGAGAGGACGTCGAGCGGCGCGTCGGCCGCCGGGGCCTTCGCCTTCTTGCCGCCGGTCTGGGCGCGGCGCGTCGTGCGGGCGCGCGGGGCGGGCTCCGTCGCCGACGGTCCCGCCGGGACGTCGCCGGTCGCCGGAGCCGCCGCAGCGGCGGGGGCCGCGTCAGCCACCGGAGCGGCGACGGACGGCGTGGCGCGGGTCGCGCGGCGCGACCGGCGCGCGGGCTTGGTCGCGGCCTCGGCCGCCGGGGCGTCCACCGGGGCCTCGGGCGCGGGGGTCGCGTCGACGGCGGATGCCGCCGTGGGCGCGGCCGCCGGCGCAGGCGGCGTCTGCGGCGGTGCCGCGCTGCGCGTCGCGCGGCGGCGGGCGGGCTTGCGCGCCGGGGTCGTCGGGCTCTCGGCCCGGTCCGCGACGGAGTCCGCCGTCGGCTCTGAGGGGGTGCTGTCGGAGGTGCTGTCGAGCGTCACGCGTCGTGCTCCTGCTGCCACAGGGACCGCCCCGCACCGTGCGGCCCGTCGGGCGGTCGGTCGTCGCTCGGGACGAGCGCACCGGAGCGCGTCGTCCGGCGACGGAAGTCGTCGGTCACGGCCGCGGTCCGCGTGCGCGGCGCGGGCGCCTGCCACCGGGCCCTTCGCCCCGGTCGGCGCGCCGACTGCCGCGGTCCGCTGGTGCCGCGATCTCGTGCTCGCCGGGTGAGCGATGCGGAGCCCTCCCGGCTCCGCCCAGTATCGCACAGGGGTACGGACGAACCCGGGCGACACGCACCGCGCCCCGGGCCGCCGGTCCCGTCGGCCCGGGACCAACGTCCCGGGACCTTGTGAACATAGTCACAAGCGGCGTGTTTTCAGCACTCAGCGTCATTTCCGCGCCTGCCGATGCGGCAGATTGGAACTACCGTCGGAGGAGACGGCCGGTCGCCCGACCGCCTGCTCCGACAACACTCCCCAGACTCCGTTGTCCTTCCCCGACCCGGTCGGGCCCCCCGAGGAGCGCACGTGGATGCCCTAGCCCTGGCGCGGTGGCAGTTCGCCATCACGACCGTCTACCACTTCATCTTCGTCCCGCTGACGATCGGCCTGTCGCCCCTCGTCGCGATCATGCAGACGGCGTGGGTCCGCACCGGCAACGAGCGGTGGCTGCGCCTGACGAAGTTCTTCGGCAAGCTGCTGCTCATCAACTTCGCGCTCGGCGTGGTGACCGGCATCGTGCAGGAGTTCCAGTTCGGCATGAACTGGAGCGAGTACTCGCGCTTCGTCGGCGACGTGTTCGGCGCCCCGCTCGCCATGGAGGCGCTCGCCGCGTTCTTCATCGAGTCGACGTTCCTCGGCCTGTGGATCTTCGGGTGGGACCGTCTCAACAAGAAGGTGCACCTCGCGTGCATCTGGGCCGTCGCGATCGCGACCAACCTCTCCGCGTTCTTCATCCTCGCCGCGAACTCGTGGATGCAGCACCCGGTCGGCGCGATCTACAACCCCGAGACGGGGCGCGCCGAGATGAACGACATCGGCGCCGTCCTCACGAACAACACCCTCTGGGCCGCGTTCCCGCACCAGATCACGGCCACCTTCCTCACGGCCGGCACGTTCGTCACGGGCATCGCCGCCTGGTGGATGGTCCGCCTCGTGCGCACCCGCAAGGCGGAGAACGTCGAGCTCGCGCGCGACGTCTACCGCCCGGCCGTCACCCTCGGCGTCGTCGCCATGCTCGTCGGCGGGCTCGGGGTCGCCGTCTCCGGCGACATCCAGGGCAAGATCATGTACGAGCAGCAGCCCGGCAAGATGTCGTCGGCCGAGGCGCTGTGCCAGGGCTCGGAAGGTGCCGCGTTCTCCATCCTCACGATCGGCGACCTGTCGAACTCGTGCGAGAACGTCACGCACCTCATCGAGATCCCCGGCCTCGCGTCCTACCTCGGCACGGGCCACTTCTCCGGACCGGAGTCCTACCTGCCCGGCGTCGAGGACGTCCAGGAGCAGATGACCGAGCGCTACGGCGACGTCACCGCGTCCGGCGACCCCGTCACGTACACGCCGAACCTCGCGATGACCTACTGGTCCTTCCGGCTCATGATCGGCATGGCGGCCGGCTCCGTGCTCCTCGCGCTCATGGCGCTGTGGCTCACCCGCAAGGGCCGGGTCACGGACAACAAGTGGTTCGCACGCGTCGGCCTCATCGCCATCCCCATGCCGTTCCTCGCGAACTCGTTCGGCTGGATCTTCACCGAGATGGGCCGCCAGCCCTGGGTCGTCGCGCCGAACCCGACGGGCATCGACCAGATCCGGCTGCTCACGGAGCGAGGCGTCTCCACCGTGGTGAGCCCGGGCGTCGTGCTCACGTCGATGATCGTCTTCACGCTCGTCTACGGGGCGCTGGCCGCGGTCTGGTTCACGCTCATGCGGCGCTACGCGATCGAGGGCGTCCCGCTCACGGTCCGCGACGAGTCCCCGGAGGCGCAGGAGCCGCCGGACGAGGGCTCCGAGGCCGCCGACCGTCCGCTGTCCTTCGCGTACTGACCCGACGCGCCTGAACCCGCCCAGAAAACTCAGGAGACATCGTGGATCTCGCCGTCGTCTGGTTCGTGCTCATCGCGGTCCTGTGGACCGGCTACCTCGTGCTCGAGGGCTTCGACTTCGGGGTCGGCATGCTGCTGTCGATCCTCCCCCGCGGTGACAAGGAGCACCGCGAGAAGGAGCGTCGCGTCCTCATCAACACCATCGGCCCCGTCTGGGACGGGAACGAGGTGTGGCTGCTCACCGCGGGCGGCGCGACGTTCGCCGCCTTCCCCGAGTGGTACGCGACCCTCTTCTCCGGCTTCTACCTGCCGCTCCTGCTCATCCTCGTCGCGCTCATCGTGCGTGGCGTCGCGTTCGAGTACCGCGGCAAGATCCGCGACGAGGGCTGGGCGCGCCGCTGCGACGTCGCGATCCAGGTCGGGTCGTGGGTCCCGGCCGTGCTGTGGGGCGTCGCGTTCGCCAACCTCGTGCGCGGCGTGCAGCTCGACGCCGACCACCAGTTCGTCGGCGGCTTCTTCTCGCTCCTGTCGCCGTTCGCGCTCCTCGGCGGTCTCGTCACGCTGAGCCTGTTCCTGCTGCACGGCTCGGTCTTCGTCGCGCTCAAGACCGACGGCGAGATCCGCGCCCGCGCCCGTCAGCACGCCTCGGTCTTCGGCGTGGCCGCGCTCGTGCTCGCCGGCGGCTGGGCCGTCTGGGCCCAGGTCGCGTACTCGGTGCCCTGGACGTGGGCCGCCGTCGTGCTCGCCGCCGCCGGGCTCGTGACGACGCTCCTCGCGAACCGCAAGGGCTCCGAGGGACGCGCGTTCACGGCGTCGGCCCTGACGATCGTCGCCGCCGTCGTGCTGATCTTCGGCTCGATGTACCCCGACGTGATGCCCGCCGTCGACCCGGCGAACTCGCTGACGGTCCACAACGCGTCGTCGACCGACTACACGCTCACCGTGATGACGTGGGTCGCCGTGATCCTCACTCCGCTCGTCATCGCCTACCAGTCGTGGACGTACTGGGTGTTCCGCCGCCGCCTGTCGACGAAGGACATCCCCGCGCCCGCGGGCCTGTCGCTCAAGAAGGTCCGCGAGGCGGCGTTCGGCGGGGCGTCCTCGGGCGGCTCGACCGGCCGCGGCCTGACCGACGGCGGAGGCTCCGGCTCGTGAAGCCGCTCGACCCGCGGCTCCTGCGCCACGCGCGGGCCGCGCGGGGGTACGTCGTCCTGACGGCGGTGCTCGGGTTCGCCACGGCGGCCCTGGTCGTCGCCCAGGCCCTCGTCCTCGCGTCGGTCCTCGCGCCGGCCGTCCAGGGGACGGCCGACCTGGCCGACCTGGGGCCGCGGGTCGGGCTGCTCGCCGCCGTCGTCGCCGCGCGCGCCGGCACCTCGTGGGCGCAGGAGCGCTTCGCGCTGCGTGCCGCGACGCGTACCGTCGCCGAGCTGCGCGAGCAGGTCGTCACGCACGCCGTGGCGCTCGGCCCGCGCTGGCTCGCGTCGGGACGCGGCCCCGAGGTCGCGACGCTCGCGACCCGCGGGCTCGACCAGCTCGAGCCCTACATGGTGCGGTACCTGCCCCAGCTCCTGCTCGCCGCCACGGTCACGCCCGCGACGCTCGCCGTCGTGCTGGGCCTGGACTGGGTCTCGGCCGTGATCATCGCCGTGACCATCCCGCTCGTCCCGATCTTCATGACGCTCGTCGGGCGCCTCACCGCGGGGACGTCGGAGCGGCGCCTCGTCGTCATGCAGCGGCTCGGCGCGCAGGTGCTCGACCTGCTCGCCGGCCTGCCGACGCTCCTCGCGTTCGGCCGCGCCCGCGGCCCCGAGCGGCGCGTGCGCGCGCTCGGCGAGGCCAACCGTCGCGCCACGATGGGCACGCTGCGCGTCGCGTTCCTCTCCGGCATGGTGCTCGAGCTCCTCACGACCCTGTCCGTGGCCGTCGTGGCCGTGGGCGTGGGCCTGCGACTCGTGCACGGCGGCATGGAGCTCGAGCCGGCGCTCGCGGTGCTCGTGCTCGCGCCCGAGGTCTACCTCCCGCTGCGCCAGGTCGGCCTGCACTTCCATGCCTCGACCGACGGCATCGCCGCGGCCGAGCAGGCCTTCGCCGTCCTCGACGAGGACGCGCCCGCGCGAGGCACCGCGTCCGCGCCCGCGCTCGCCGGGACGACGCTCGCCCTGCGCGGCGTGAGCGTGCGGGCCGGGGAGCGCGACGTGCTCGCGCCCGCCGACCTCGACCTCGAGCTCCGGCTCGGGACGTCGTCGGGCCGCGTCGTGGCCCTCACCGGGCCGAGCGGCGCGGGCAAGACCACGACGGCGATGGTCCTGCTCGGTCTCGTGCGGCCCGACCGCGGCACCGCGACCCTCACCGCGCCGGACGGCGCCCGGCTCGACCTGGCCGACGTCGACCCCGAGACGTACTGGCCCCAGGTCGCGTGGCTCCCCCAGCGCCCCGTGCTCGCGCCGGGACGGCTGCGCGACGTCGTCGCCGGCGGCCTGGACGTCACCGACGCCGACCTCGACCGCGCGGCGCGCACCGCCGGTCTCGACACGGTGCTCGACACGCTGCCCGCAGGCTGGGACACCGAGGTCGGGCGCGGCGGCGTCGGGCTGAGCGTGGGCCAGCGCCAGCGCGTCGCGCTCGCCGCGGCGCTGCTCGGCGACCCCGCGCGCGTCCCGCTCGTCGTGCTCGACGAGCCGACGGCGCACCTGGACGCACGGGGCGAGCAGGTCGTGCTCGACGCCGTGCGCGCGTTCCGCGACCAGGGGCGCACCGTCGTCGTGGTCGCGCACCGCGCCTCGCTCGTGCGCGCCGCGGACGACGTCGTCGAGGTCCGCTCCGCTCCGCTCGACCCGCCCCCGGCGGGCACCGACGACGCCCCGGCCGATGCCGTCGACTCCGCCGTGGCGGTCGGCTCCCCCACCTCCACGACCCCCGAGGGGAGCGTCCCGTGACCGGACCTCGTGCCCGCGTCACCGCCGACCCGCTGTGGCGGGCGGTCGGGCTGCTCGACGTGCGCTGGCGCCGCGTCGTGTGGGCGGTCGTGCTCGGCACGCTCTCGCTCGGGAGCGCCGTCGGTCTCGCCGCCGCCGCGGCGTGGCTCATCGCGCGCGCCTCGCAGATGCCACCGGTCCTCACGCTGTCCGTCGCCGTCGTGGGCGTGCGCGCGTTCGGTATCTCGCGCGGCGTCTTCCGGTACCTGGAGCGACTCGCCTCGCACGACGTCGCGCTGCGCGGCATGGCGTCCCTGCGCGCCAACCTCTACACCGCGCTCGCGCAGGGCTCGCCCGCCGCGCTCGTCGGGCTGCGGCGCGGTGACCTGCTGGCGCGCGTCGGCGCGGACGTCGACGCGGTCGGCGACGTCGTCGTGCGTGCGTTCGTGCCCGCCGGGGTCGCGCTCGCCGTGTCGGTCGGGTCCGTCGTGCTCGTGGGCGCGTTCCTGCCCGCGGCCGGGGTCGCGCTCGCGCTGTGCCTGCTGCTCGCCGCCGTCGTCGCGCCGTGGCTCTCCGCCCGGTCGGCGCGCGAGGTCGAGGCGCGCGGCGCCACGACGCGCGCGGCGATGACCGCCACCACGCTGGAGATTCTCGAGGAGTCCGGGCCGCTCGCCGTGTCCGGGCGCCTCGGCACGCGCCTCGACGCCCTGCGCGCGACCGACCGGGCGCTGGCCCGCGTGACCGACGACGGCGCCCGCCCCGCGGGGGTCGCGGCCGGGATCGCCGCGCTCGCCGTCGGCCTCGCGGTGCTCGCGTCGCTCCTGCTCGGCATCCCGGCCGTCACCGCCGGCACGCTCGCGCCCGTCGAGCTGTCGGTCATCGTCCTCACGCCCCTCGCCGTGTTCGAGGCGGCGAACACGCTGCCCGCCGCGGCCGTCCAGCTCCACCGCTCGCGGCAGGCCGCCGCGCGCGTGGTCGGCCTCCTCGACGCGCCCGCGACCGTGCCCGGCCGGACCGCGTCCCCGGCGCACGGTGTCGGCGAGGGCGACGACGACGGCGACGGCGACGGCGACGCCCCGGGCCGGGCCCGGGACCCGCGCACGTCGCTCGTGCTCGACGACGTCGCGGCCGGCTGGCCGGGCACGGGACGCACCGTCGTCGAGGGCGTGGACCTCACGCTGGCGCCGGGGCGCGCGGTCGCCGTCGTCGGGCCGTCGGGCGTCGGCAAGACGACGCTGCTCGCGACCGCCGCCGGGCTCGTCCCGGAGGTCGCGGGGCGCGTGCTCCTCGACGGCGCCCCGACGGCCGACCTGCCGCGCGAGGACGCGGCGCACGGCGTCGTGCTCGTCGCGGAGGACGGGCACGTGTTCGACACGACCGTGCTGGAGAACCTGCGCGTCGCGCGCGGCGACGTCACGACCGAGGAAGCCGAGGCCGCGCTGCGGGCCGTGGGGCTCGACCCGTGGCTCGCCGCGCTGCCGGACGGCCTGGAGACGCTGCTCGGCCCGGACGCGACCACGGTCTCGGGCGGCGAGCGCCGCCGTCTGCTCGTCGCCCGCGCGCTCCTGTCCCCCGCGCCGCTGCTGCTGCTGGACGAGCCCGTGGAGCACCTCGAGGCCGCCGGCGCCGACGCGCTCGTGCGGCACCTCGTCGCGACGACGCGCGCCGCGCAGGACCGGCGCGGCGTCGTCCTCGCGACGCACCGGCTGAGCGCGCTCGAGGCGGTCGACGAGGTGCTGCTGCTCGGCGTCCCCGACGGCGCGCCGGACGGCGCGCCCGCACGCGTCGTCGCGCGCGGGACGCACGCCGAGCTGCTCGCGCTCCCCGTCTACCGCTGGGCGCTCGACCAGGAGGCCCCCGCGGTGCGGTGATCCCGCAGGTCAGCCCTCGCCGAGGCGCGCGAGGAACAGCGCCTCGCCGACCGCGAGGTTCTCGATCTCGCTGGGCGCGACCGACTCGTTCGGCGCGTGGATGAGGCACGCGGGCTCCTCGACGCCGAGGAGCACGATCTCCGCGTCCGGGTACTGGCCCGCGAGCACGTTGCACAGCGGGATCGAGCCGCCCTGGCCCGCCGTGACCGTCTCGCGCCCGTACGCGTCCGCGAGCGCCTTCGTGAGCGTGTCGAACACGTGCCCGCTCGTGCGGGCCGCGAACGGCTGCCCGACGGCGTCGCGCTCGACCCGCACCCGGACCCCCCAGGGAGCGTGGGCCGCGAGGTGCGCGACCAGCCTGTCCTGCAGCTCCTGGGCGTCTGCACCGGGCGGCACGCGCAGGTTGAGGCGGGCGGACGCGCGCGGCTGGATCGCGGCCGCCGAGCCGACGACGCTCGGGGCGTCGATCCCGAGGATCGTCACGACGGGCCGCGCCCACAACCGGTCGGCGACGCTGCCGGTCCCGACGAGCCCGACGCCGTCGAGCACGCCCGCGTCGCGACGGAACTGGTCCTCGTCGTACGCGACGCCGTCCCACGTGCCGTGCGCGACGGCGGGCGGCACGCAGTCGATGGTCGTGTCGCCGTGCTCGTCGCGCAGGCTCGCGAGGATCGCGACGAGGGCCGCGAGCGCATCGGGGGCGGCGCCGCCGAACATGCCGGAGTGGATCTCGCCCTCGAGCGCCTCGACGTGCACGACGACGTTCGCCGCGCCCCGCAGGGTCACGGTGAGCGTCGGGAGGCCGAGCTCGGCGTTGCCGGTGTCCTGGACCAGCATCGCGTCGGCCGCGAGCGCCCCGGGGTTCGCCTCGACCCACCGGTCGAGGCCGCCCGTCCCCTGCTCCTCGGAACCCTCGACGACGAGCCGGACCCCGACGGGGAGGTCGTCGCCACCGAGGGCGCGCAGGGCCCGCAGCGCGGTGAGGTGGGTGACGACGTTCCCCTTGCAGTCCGCGGCGCCGCGGCCGTAGAGGCGGCCGCCGCGCTCGGTGAGCTCGAAGGGCGGGCTCGTCCACGCGGCGTCGTCGAGGGGCGGCTGGACGTCGTAGTGCGCGTAGAGCAGGACGGTGGGTGCGCCGTCGGGCGCGGGACGGTGGCCCAGGACGACCTGCGACCCGTCGGGCGTGACCTCCAGGCGCGTGTCGATCCCCTCGGCGCGGAACGCGTCGGCCACCCACCGCGCGGCGCGCTCGCACTCGGCGCGGGGGTAGAGGCGCTCGTCGGCGACGGACGGGATGGCGACGAGCGTGCGCAGGTCGTCGAGCGCGCGCGGCAGGAGGCCCTGCACGGCGGCGCGCACCTCCTCGACGTGCCCGGTGGCGTCGGGTCGTGCTCCGGTGCTCGGCTGGCTCACGCGTCCTCCTCGGTCGTGGTCGCGGTGGTGGGGTCGGTGCCCTCGCTGCCCTGCTCGGTGGTGCGGCCGGGGTCGAGGTCGAGCGAGTCCACGTAGGCGTCGAACGCGTCGAGCTGGTCGGGGCAGTAGACCTCGATGACGAGCCGGTCGCCGGCGAGGCGGCGCTCGTCGAGCACGGAGGGCCGCAGACCCGGGCCGGCGGCCCCGTTCGCCGCGCCGAGGTTCGCCGTCGCCTCGACGAGCGCGGCCGGGTCGGCGCAGAAGCCGCCGCCGTCGTCGCCGAGGACGTCGGCGATCGTCTCCTCGCTGAAGGCGGTGATCCCGATCGCGGCGAACCGCTCGTGCAGCTCCGCGGCCTTCTGCTCGGCCTCGCGCGCGTCGCGGTTGGACCGCACGTTGTCGAAGACGATCAGCATGACTGCGCCGAGAGCGACGAGGAGCAGCGCGACGGCGGTGTACGTGACCCACCGCTTCGACGAGACCGGCTCGGGCTCGTGCTCGGGGACGTGGGAGGGACGGGTCGTGGTCATGCCGCGTCGCCCTCCCCCGCCTCGTCCGCCGCCGCGAGCGCCGCGGCCTCGGGGTCCTTCCAGGACGGCTTGCGCAGCAGGTAGAAGAGCGCCGGGACGAGGATGCCGATGATCCCGAGACCGCCGCCGACAATCAGCACGTAGACGCCCACGTTCCCGCTGGAGAACTGCGCGGGCGGCACGAACCCGATGATCATCGCGGCCACCGAGGCGCAGAACCCGACGACGCACAGGAGCGTCAGCGCGGGCGCGCGGTAGCCGCGCGGGTGGTCGGGTGCCCGACGGCGCAGCCGTACCGCCGCGACGAACAGCAGCAGGTACATGACGAGGTACACCTGCGTCGTGATGACGGACAGGATCCAGTACGCGCTCGAGACGTTCGGGATGAACGCGTAGAGGAGTGCGATACCGGTCGTGATGACACCCTGCGTGACGAGGATGTTCTGCTGGACGCCGTGCTTGTTGAGCCGCTGCAGGAACGGCGGGAGGTAGCCCTCCTCGCGCGCGACGGTGAGCAGGCCCTTCGACGGCCCGGCGAGCCACGTGAGCATGCCGCCGAGCGACGCCGCGATGAGCATGAGACCGAGGACCGGCGTCAGCCAGCTCACGCCGAAGTTGGCGAAGAACGCGTCGAAGGCCTGCATGACGCCGGCGGTGAGGCTGAGCTGGTCGGCGGGGATCACCCAGCTGATCGCGACGGCCGGGAGGATGAAGATCACGAGCACGAGCCCGATCGCGAGGAACATCGACCGCGGGAACTCCGTCGCCGGCTTGCGCAGGCTCGTGACGTGCACCGCGTTCATCTCCATGCCCGCGTACGACAGGAAGTTGTTGACGATGAGCACCAGGGACGCGAGCCCGGTCCAGGCCGGCAGCAGGTGCTGCGCGTCCATGGGCGCGGCCGAGGGGTTGCCCTGGGCGAGGAAGACGATGCCGAGCACGACGAGGATCGCCGCCGGGACGAGCGTCCCGATGACGAGACCCCAGCTCGACAGCCCCGCGACCGTCTTGGTGCCCTGGGACGAGAGCCACACGCCCGTCCAGAAGAGCACGACGATGACGATCGCCACGTAGAGCCCGTTGCTCGCCAGGCTGGGGTCGATGACGTAGGCGAACGTGCTCGCGACGTACCCGAGCAGGCTCGGGTAGTAGAAGATCGTCATCGCGAACTGGCACCAGATCGCGAGGAACCCGAGCGGCTTCGAGATACCGTCCGCGACCCAGCGGTACACGCCGCCGGACCACCCCGACGCGAGCTCGGCGGACACGAGCGACGTCGGGAGCAGGAACACGAGCGCCGGGACCACGTAGAGGAACACGGCCGCGAGGCCGTAGACCGCCATGGTCGGCGCCGCGCGCAGGCTCGCGACCGACGACGTGATCATGAACGCGAGCGTGAGCCACGTGATGTAGTTCTTCGGTGTCCGCGCCGTGATCGCCGCGCGCACGTCAGCGTGCGTCGGCGCGCCGGTGGACGAGCCCATCCCCACCCCCGAAGCCGTGACCCCCGCCGGGGCCGACCGGGACGGCGCGCGGCCGGCGCGCGGCCGGCGCGTCGTCGGAACACCGCGAACATATCGCCGCGGGGCAGGTCGCGCCTGGGGAGTGGTCCGGCCCCTGCCGGGGGCGCGGACCGGAGCTGCACGGGCGCGGGGTCGGCGCCGGGCAGGCAGCGGGCCGGCGGCGGGCCGGCACGGGGCCACCACGAACGCGGTGATACGTTCGCGAGGCGGCCCGCCCGCGCAGCGCCGGGGCCGTGACCACACCACGGACCACCCCCTGGGAGCAGCGTTGAAGATCCTCGTGCCCGGCACCATCGCCCTCGACGTGCACGCCGGACCGGACGACGAGGTCGTCGTGTACGACGCCGCGGCCCCGTTCCGCCCCGAGGACGCCGACGCCGAGGTGCTCGTGGTGTGGGGCGCCTCCCCGGAGAACCTGGCCGACGCCGCCGCGCGGCTCACGCGCCTGCGCTGGGTCCAGACGCTCGCCGCCGGCCCCGACGCCGTGCTCGCGGCCGGGTTCGGGCCGGACGTGACGATCACGTCGGGCCGGTCCCTGCACGACGGCCCCGTCGCCGAGCACGCGCTCGCGCTGGTCCTCGCGGCCGTGCGCCGGCTCGACGTGCTCGGGGCGGCGCAGCGCGAGCACCGGTGGGACACCGCGGTGAACCGGGCGCAGGCGGACCCGGTGACGGCCGCGCGCTACACGCTCGACGGCGCGCGCGTGACCGTGTGGGGCTTCGGCTCGATCGCGGCCCGGCTCGCGCCGCTGCTCGCGGCGCTCGGCGCGGACGTGACGGGCGTCGCGAGCCGCCGGGGCGAGCGCCACGGCTTCCCCGTCGTGACCGACGACGACCTCCCCGACGTGCTCGCCTCGACCGACGTGCTCGTCTCGCTCCTGCCCGCCCTCGGCACGACGCGGCACGCGTTCGACGCCGCGCGGATCGACCAGCTCCCCGACCACGCGGTCTTCGTCAACGTGGGCCGCGGCGCCACGGTCGACGAGGGCGCGCTCGTCGCCGCGCTGCACGACGGTCGGCTCGGCGGCGCCGCGCTCGACGTCACCGAGTCCGAGCCCCTGCCCGCGGAGTCACTCCTGTGGGACGCGCCGCGCCTGATCCTCACGCCGCACGTCGCGGGCAACCGGCCGCAGCGCGCGTCGGAGCTGGTGAACGCCAACCTCGACGCGCTGCGCGGGGGCCGCGAGCTCCGCAACGTCGTCCCCCGCTGAGTCGGGGGCGCTGTCCGGGGCCCTACCAGCGGCCGTTGCGGGGGCGCGGCTGGCAGCGCGGGCACGTGTACGACGAGCGGTTCATGAACTCGTCGCGCCTCACGGGTGTGCCGCACCGGGGGCACGGCTCGCCCTCCTGCCCGTACACCGCGAGCGACCGCGAGAAGTAGCCCGACTGCCCGTTCACGTTGACGTAGAGGGCGTCGAAGCTCGTGCCACCCTGCGCCAGGGCCTCCGTCATGACCTCGGCCGCCGCGTCGAGCAGGCGGTGGGCCTCGGGACGGCGCAGCGTGTCCGTCGCGCGGGCGTAGTGCAGCCGGGCGCGCCACAGCGCCTCGTCCGCGTAGATGTTGCCGACGCCGGACACGACGGTCTGGTCGAGCAGCGCGCGCTTGACGCCCGTCCGACGACGCCGGATCGCGTCCACCACGTCGTCGCGCCGCAGCGACGGGTCGAGCAGGTCCCGGCCGATGTGCGCGACCGGAGACGGGACCGCGGCGAGGTCGGACCCGAGGCCGCCGGGGGCGCCGTCGGGCGTCGGGACGAGGTCCTGGACGGACAGGTGCCCGAACGTGCGCTGGTCGACGAAGTCGAGCGCCTGCGCGCCGTACGCGGTGCGGTCGTCGTGCTCGAGCACCACGCGCACCCGCAGGTGCGGCGAGCGGTCGGCGAGCGCGACGCCCGAGCGGACGAGGAGCTGGCCCGACATCCCGAGGTGGGCCAGCAGGGCGGCGGCGGGGCCGTCGTCGGACCCGGCAGCGGGTTCGAGCGGGAGCCAGAGGAACTTGCCGCGCCGCACCGCGGCGCCGAACCGCTGACCGAGCAGCTCGTCGCGGAAGCCCGCCGGCCCGCCGTCGTGTCGCCGCACGCTGTAGTCCCGGAGCACCTCCACGTCGACGACGCGAGCGCCCACGACGTGGCGGGCGAGACCGTCGCGGACGGTCTCGACCTCGGGCAGCTCAGGCACCGGCGTCCTCGGTCGCGACCGGCGAGGCCGGGGCTGCGTCCCCGTCCTCGCTCCCCTTCTCGCGCTCGCGCTCGGCCTGCTCCGTCGCCAGCGCGCGGTACGCGCGCTCCGCGGCCTCCTGCTCGGCGTACTTCTTCGCCGTCCCGCTGCCCGTCCCGTAGAGGCGGCCGTCGAGGTGCACGTACGACGTGAAGACCCGCGCGTGGTCCGGCCCGACGGCGTCGCTCGAGTACGAGGGCGCGCTCAGCCCGGCCGCGGCCGCGGCCTCCTGGAGCGACGTCTTCCAGTCGAGCCCGGCACCGAGACCGGCCGCCGCCGAGAGCGTCGGCTCGACGAGCTCGAGCACGAGCCCGCGGGCCGGCTCCAGGCCGTGGCTCAGGTAGACCGCGCCGATGATCGCCTCGACCGTGTCGGAGAGGATCGAGTCCTTGTCGTTGCCGCGCGTGCGGATCTCGCCCTTGCCGAGCAGCACGTACTGCCCCAGGCCGAGCCGGCGCGCGATCGCGGCGAGCGACTTCTGCGAGACGGTCGCGGCCCGCATCTTGGCGAGCTCGCCCTCGGACAGGTCGGGGTGGCGGCGGTAGAGGGTCTCCGTGACGACGAGGCCCAGGACGGTGTCACCGAGGAACTCGAGACGCTCGTTCGTGGGGATGCCGCCGTTCTCGTGCGCGAACGACCGGTGCGTGAGCGCAAGCACGAGAAGCTCGGGGTCCAGATGGACCCCGAGCTTCTCGAGAAGACCGGATGCCGGTGCAGCCGGTGCCACGCGCCTCAGCCTGCGTGCTCGGTGCGCAGCGCCTCGGCGTACTGGCGGCCCTTGTAGGTACCGCACGTCGGGCACGCCGCGTGCGACAGCTTGTCGCCCTTGCACTGCGGGCAGGTGGTGAGGTTCGCGGCGGTC
The DNA here is from genome assembly GCF_040546915.1 of Cellulosimicrobium sp. 4261. NCBI lineage: Bacteria > Bacillati > Actinomycetota > Actinomycetes > Micrococcales > Promicromonosporaceae > Cellulosimicrobium > Cellulosimicrobium sp. 4261. The sequence continues at coordinate 127,068 of NZ_JBEPOQ010000005.1, read as the reverse complement.
GTCTTCCACTGCGAACGACGCGCACGGGTGTTGCTGCGCGACATCTTGCGCTTCGGAACAGCCACGGCTAGCTCTCTTTCGTCTCGTCGGACACGTTCGAGGTGTCGAACATGCTCTCCAGCGCCGACCACCGAGGGTCGACAAGTTCGTGGGTGTGGCCCGGGTCGTCCGCCAGGCGCGCACCGCACTCGGAGCACAGCCCCGGGCAGTCCGCTCGGCACACCGGACTGAATGGTAGTGCAGTGACGACCGAATCCCGTAGCGCGGGCTCGATGTCCGCGAGGTCGCCGTCCAGCTCGTAGACGTCCTCGGCGTCCTCCAGGTCGTCGCCCGACTCCTGGGCGGCCTTGGCGCGCTCCGGGTAGGCGAACAGCTCGCCGAGCTCGACCGAGACGTCCTCGTGCACCGTGTCGAGGCAGCGCACGCACTCCCCGACCGCGTGGCCCGTCACCGTCCCGGAGACGAGCACGCCCTCCATGACGGCTTCGAGACGCAGGTCGAGCTCGAGCTCGCTGCCCTCGGGGATGCCGATGACGGCGGTCCCGAGGTCGGCCGGCGCGGGGACGGTCCGACGGACCGTCAGCATGCTCCCGGGTCGCCGACCGAGCTCGTGCGTGTCGAGCACGAGCGGCGACGTCTTCTCGGCGGTGATGGTGCGCTCCAGGATCGGAGCCCGCAGGCGTGGGTGCCCGCGGACGGTGGTCAACGATGGTCGGGGGGCCGGCGACCGCTCGACGGCGGGTGCCAGGCACGGGTCGACGCGTGACGCGACGAGCCCAAACATCGATCTTACGTCACCGGACGCCGTGGTCGCCACCGTCGCGGTGCCGGCCGCGGCGGCCGTCGGGGACGCCGGCCCGCCGGTCGTCAGCGGGCCGCGCGCTCGCCGCCGCGCTCGCGCATCGTCGCCGGGAACGGCGACTCGTCGGCGTCGCCGAAGCGGTCGCCGAGCCGGTCCGCGAGCTTCGCGCGGCCCGCCTGGACCTGCGCGAGCAGCTTGCCGAGGTCCACCTCGAAGTCCGCGAGCCGCCGGTCGCAGTAGTCGTCGGCGTCGCGCCGCAGCACGGCCGCCGCCTCGTCCGCCTCGTCGACGATGGCGCGGGCGCGCGCCTCCGCCTGGACCACGACCTGCTCCGTCTGCACCAGCTCGATCGCGCGGGCGCGCGCCGTCGTGAGGATCTCCTCGGCCTGCCGGTGCGCGTCCTCGAGCACGGCGTCCGCCTGCGCGAGCACCTCGTCCGCGTGCGCGAGCTGCTCCGGCAGCGCGCCCCGCAGCTCGTCCAGGAGCGCGAGCGCGTCGCCCTTGTGCACCAGCACCGAGGCGGACATCGGCATCGTGCGCGCCGACTCGACGAGGTGCGTGAGGTCGTCGAGGATCGCGTTCAACCCGACCTGCGCCTCCTCGCCCGCGTGGTCCTCGTGCGTCGTCCGTCGGCCCTGCTGCTCGCTCACGTACCCGGTCCTTCCCGTCGTGCTCACCTGCTGGTCCCCTGCGTCCGTGCCAGCGCCGCCCGGACGGCGTCGCCCACCCCCGGCGGGACGAGGTCGTCCACCGGTCCCCCGTGCCGCGCGATGTCCTTCACGAGCGACGACGCCACGTGCAGGAGCGCGGCGTCGCCCGCGACGAACACGGTCTCGACGCCCGCGAGGTGCCGGTTCATCAGCGCCATCGGCAGCTCCGCGTCGAAGTCCGCGCCACCGCGCAGGCCCTTGACCACCGCCGTCGCGCCCGCCTCCCGGCAGAAGTCGACGAGCAGCCCCGGCACGACCTCGACGCGGACGCCGTCCAGCCCCGCGTCCCGCACCGCGGACCGGGCGAGGTCCACGCGCTCGTCGACGCTCAGGAGCGCCGACTTCGACGCGTTCCGGGCGACGCCGACGACGACCTCGTCGAAGAGGGCGCGCGCACGGCGGACGATGTCGAGGTGGCCCAGGGTGATCGGGTCGAACGACCCGGGACAGACGGCTGTGGTCACCTCGTCACGGTAGTACACGGGGGCCGCCGGACCCCGGCGGCGCGGCCGGGCGCGCGCCGACCGCCGTCGGGCGCGACGATGGTCGGCGTGACCACCCCCGCCGTCGTGCCGCTCACCGACCCGGATCTGCTGCGCTCGCTGCACCGCGACGTCCTCGCGCCCTCGTTCCCTCCGGCCGAGCTCGTCGACGAGCAGGAGCTGCTCGACGCCCACGCGAGCGGGCGGCTGCGCAGCCTCGGCGTCGTCGAGGAGGGCCGCGTCGTCGCCGGGGTGGTCGGCGAGTGGTTCGCCGACGCACGGGTCCTCCTCGTGCTCTACCTCGCGATCGCCCCCGGACGCCGCGGCGGCGGGGTCGGTGGCCGCCTCGTCACCGCCGCGCTCGAGGACTGGCGCACGCTCGACCCGCTCGTCGTCGTGGGCGAGGTCGAGCACCCCGCGCACCACGCCGGCAGCGAGGCCTACGGCGACCCCGTCGCGCGGCTCCGGTTCTACGCGCGGCTCGGCGCCCGCGTCCTCGCGCTGCCCTACTTCCAGCCCGGCGACGGCCCGGGCGGCGAGCGCGTGCCCGCGCTCCTCCTCGTGTCGTTCCCCCTCGGGCCGCACACCGCCGGCGACGACGTCCCGGCCGCACCGCTGCGCGCCTTCCTCGCGGAGAACCTCCGCGAGAGCGAGGGCACGCTCGCCGACGACGCCGCGGCCCGCCGCCTGCTCGACGCCGCGGGCGGGGACAGCGTCCGCCTCGTCGACCCGGACGACCCCGCCGCCCTCGCGACCGTGCCCGTCGGCACGCTCGCCCCGGCCGAGACCCGCGCCCCGACGACCTGACCAGGCAGCCCCGGCCGAGCAGGCGGTCCAGGTGCGTCAGCCGACCCGGACGAGCCAGAACCGTCGACGGGCTACACGTCGTCGGGGAGCTCGGGGCCGACGAAGAACACCGCGGTCTCGCCGTAGTCCTTGTGCGCCACCAGCTCCCAGCCGGCGGGCCACGTCGGCTCGGGCGTGCGCGTCGAGCGCTCGACCACGACGACGGCCGACGCGTCGAGCACGCCGGGCACCGCGAGGTGGGCGAGGACGCGCTCGAGCGCCTCGGCCGTCACGTCGTAGGGCGGGTCGACGAGCACGAGGTGGTAGGGGCCGTGGCCCGCACGCCCCGGCGTCGGCGCCCCGGCCGCTCCGACCGCGTCTCCGGCCGCCGTCCGCTGCGCCGCGGCCGCCGCCACGCCGGCGACGAACGCCTCGGCGGGCTGCGCGACGACGCGCACGTTCGGCAGACCGAGCGCGGCGACGTTGCGCCGCGCGACGTCGGCCGCGACCCGGGCGGAGTCGACGAGCGTCACGTCGGCCGCCCCGCGGCTCGCCGCCTCGAGGCCGAGCGCGCCGGAGCCCGCGTAGAGGTCGAGGACGTGCGCGTCGTCCACGACGCCGAGGTGCTCCAGCCGGGAGAAGATCGCCTCGCGCACGCGCTCGCTCGTCGGCCGCGTGCCGCGGGGCGGGACCTGCAGCGTGCGCCCACCGACTGTTCCCGCCACGATCCTCGTCACGCGCCCACCCTACGCAGAGGCCGCGGCGCCCGGCCGTCACGCACGCTCGAGGAACTCCTCGCGCTCGGGGTCGAGCTGCTCGCGGATCGCGGCGGCGAGCGCCGGGTGGTCCGCGAGGTCCGGGTCCTGCGCGACGACCTGCGCCGCGTCGGCGCGCGCGGTCTCGATGACGTCCGCGTCCTTGACGACCCGCAGGAGCCGCAGCGAGCTGGCCCGCCCGGACTGCGCGGCGCCCAGGACGTCGCCCTCGCTGCGCAGCTCGAGGTCGACGGTGGCGAGCTCGAACCCGTCCGTCGTCCGGGCGAGCGTCTCGACGCGCGTCGCGGCGGGCGTGCCCGGCTGCGCGGTCGAGACGAGCAGGCACAGCCCGGCGGCGGAACCGCGCCCGACGCGCCCGCGCAGCTGGTGGAGCTGGGAGATGCCGAACCGGTCAGCGTCGAGCACGACCATCGCCGTGGCCTCCGGGACGTCGACGCCGACCTCGACGACCGTCGTGGAGACGAGCACCTGGACCGCACCCGACGCGAAGTCGGCCATCACGGCGTCCTTGTCCGCGGGAGGCATCTGCCCGTGCAGCACGCCGATCGCGAGCCCGGCGAGCCGCGGGTGGGCGCGGAGCTCCTCCGCGACCTCCAGCACGGCCCGCAGCGGTGCCCGCTCGACGGCGTCGGGCTCCTCGGGGTCGAGCAGGAAGTCGGGGACGTCGTCGAAGTCGTCGTCCCCCGTGCCGCCCGCGCCGGCGTCCGGCTCGTCCGGGTGGATGCGTGCGCACACCACGTACGCGCGGTGCCCGGCGTCGACCTCCTCGCGCACGCGTGCCCACGTCCGCTCCATCCAGGCCGGGTTCCCGGCGGGCACGACGTGCGTCGTGATGCCCGACCGCCCGGCGGGGATCTCCGTGAGCGACGACGTCTCCAGGTCGCCGAACACGGTCATCGCGACGGTGCGCGGGATCGGCGTCGCCGTCATGACCAGCAGGTGCGGGGCGGTGCGGGCCTTCGCCCGCAGCGCGTCGCGCTGCTCGACGCCGAACCGGTGCTGCTCGTCGACGACCACGAGCCCGAGGTCGGCGAACTGCACGTTCTCGGAGAGCAGCGCGTGCGTGCCCACGACGATCCCCGCCGCGCCGCTCGCGGCGTCGAGCAGGGCCTCCTTGCGCGCGGCGGCGCCGAGCGAGCCCGTGAGGAGCGCGACGCGCGTCCCGTGCTCGGCGCCCCCGAGGAACCCGCCCTCGGCGAGCGGACCGAGGAGCGCCCGCAGGGTCCGCGCGTGCTGCGCGGCGAGCACCTCGGTCGGCGCGAGGAGCGCCGCCTGTCCGCCGGCGTCGATCACCTGGAGCATCGCGCGCAGCGCGACGACGGTCTTGCCGGAGCCGACCTCGCCCTGGAGGAGCCGCTGCATCGGTCGCGCGAGCGCGAGGTCGTCGGCGATCTCGCGGCCTACGTCGCGCTGCCCCTGGGTGAGCGTGAAGGGCAGCGCCGCGTCGAAGTCGGCGAGGATCCCGGGCTCGCCCTCCGGGCGCGGCGGGCGGGCGGTCGCGGGCTCGGCGGCGGCCCGCGCGCGCCGCTGCGCGAGCGCGGCCTGGAGGACGAACGCCTCCTCGTACCGCAGGCGGTCGCGACCTCGGCGCCACTGCTTCTCGTCGTACGGCTCGTGGACGTCGCGCAGCGCCTCGAGCCGGGTGCCGAGCCCGTGCCGCTCGCGGACGGCGTCGGGCAGCGGGTCGGGGACGTCCTCCTCGCGCAGCGGGTCGAGGACGGTCCGCACGGCGGGCTGGATCTTCCAGCTCGGGATGCTCCCGCTCGCGGGGTAGATGGGGATGGGCCGGCTCGCCTCGAGGACGGCGCTCTCGGCGTCCTCGGCGTCGTCGTCCATGCCGATGATCTTGTAGTCGGGGTGCGTGAGCTGGCGCGTGCCCCGGTAGAGGCCGACGACGCCCGTGAACAGGCCGTGCCGACCCGGCGCGAGCCGCTGCTCGTGGTACCGCAGCACGTTGGGGCTCTTGGCGAAGAACGTCAGCGAGAGCTGCTGCGGGCCGTCCGTCACGACGGCCTCGAGGATGGCGCCCGCGCGGTTGCGCATGCGCCGGACGGTGGCGCTGCGGACCTGGGCGACGATCGTCACGTGCTCGCCGAGGGCGAGCCCGCCGAGGTCCGTCAGCCGGCCGGGGTCGCCGTAGCGGCGTGGGTAGTGGCGCAGCAGGTCGCCCACGGTCTCGAGGCCGAGCTTCGCGAGCGGCCCCGCGCTGCGCGTCCCGACGGCCCGGGTCAGCGGCTCGGCCAGACGGTCCGTCATGCCCCCACCGCCTCGTCCGTGCCGTGGTGGACGACGGCGCCCTCCGCCGCGAGCGCGACGGTGCCGCCGTCCCGGCCCGAGCGCAGGAGCACCAGCTCGGCCCCGGACCGGGCGGCCGCGGGGGCGAGCTCGTCGAGCGCCGGGAGCGGGACGTCGTCGTCCGCGAGGACCGTGACGACCTCGGCGGGGCTCGCGAGCAGCGCCTCCAGGAGCCCGACGAGCCGGGCCGCGACCTCAGGACCGTGCGCACCGGCCGTCGTCGTTCGGGACGTGCGCACCGTGTCGAGCGCCGACCGGACGGCGTCCACGCGCGCGGGGCCGTCGGCCAGCTGGGCGGCGGCGAGGGCGACCGTCACGTGCAGGTCCGTCGGCGCCGGGAGCACCTCGAGCGTCTCGACGCCGTCCTCGCGCAGGGCCGCTCGGAGCGTCGCGACGTCCCGCTCGGGGAGGTCGCCGCCGGCCAGCACCACGACGTGCGCCGCGCGCGCGTCGACGGCGACGCGGTGCAGCGCCGCGAGGTCGGGCGCGCCGGGCGCCTCGCGCAGGAGCACGACGGCGCCCGCGCGCGCGAGGTCCGCGACGAGCCCCGGCGCGGTGGTCACCGCGACGATCCCCGCCTCGTCGGACCGGCCACGGTCCGCCGACGCGTCACCGGTCTCGGGAAGGTGCCCGTCCCCGTGCGCGCCGGTCAGGTGGCGCACGCGGACCTGCCGCAGCGCGGCAGGCTCCTGCGCGTGACCCTGCGAGTCCCGGCCGGAGGCGTCGGCGAGCACCGCCCGCCCGGCCGCGACCGCGGCCATCGGGTCGTCGGTGTGGACGTGCGCCTGCCAGAGCCCCGACCCGTCCTCGCCCGCACCGCCGACGACGACGACGGAGTCCCCGATGCCGGACAGGTCGGACCGCAGCCTCTCCCCCGGTCCCGCGGACAGGCCGGCGGCGTCGCCGAGAGCGCCGCCCGGCAGGTCGACCACGTACATCACCTCGAACTCGCCCCCCTCGTGCGCGGCCGAGGTCCCCGGCGCCGCCGCGGACGACCCGGTGACCGGCGTCATGCCGGACATCATGCCCAGCACCTCCGACACGACCGGCGCGGTGGCCGCCGGGGCCGTACCGAGCCCGCCGATCTGCTCGTCGAGCCGCTCGTCGGCGCTCCTGTCGCCCGCCTCGTCGGTCCGCTCGTCGACGTGCCCGCGGTCCGGCTCGCCGGTCCGCTCGTCGAGCGCGGCGACGAGCGCGCCGAGCACGAGGACGAGGCCGAGGGCGCCGGCGTCGAGCACCTGCGCCCGCGCCAGCACGTCGAGCTCGTCGGTGCTGCGCAGCGCCGCCGCACGGGCTCCGTCCCGCGCCGCCGCCGCGACGGCTCCCGGCGAGGCGTCGCCGTCGGTGACGACGACCGCGGCTGCGCGTGCCGCCGCGTCGGCTGCGGTGAGGATCGTGCCCGGCGCCGGGCGCGCGACAGCGCCACGGGCCGTGCGCGCGGCACGGTCCAGGCCGGCGGCCAGCGCCGCGCCCGAGACGCTCCGGTGCTCGGCGAGCTCGAGCGCGAGCCCGCGCAGGTACTCGCTGAGGATGACGCCGGAGTTCCCCCGGGCCCCGACGAGCGCCCCGCGCGCGAGACGCACGAGAAGGTCGCCCGCGCCGCTCCCGGCCGCCGCCCCGGCAGGCAGCGCCCGGACGGCGTCGAGCAGCGTGAGGTACATGTTCGTGCCGGTGTCCGCGTCGGCCACGGGGAAGACGTTCACGCGGTCGAGAGACGTACGCGCCTGGGCGAGGGCGTGGACGCCACCACGACCCCACGCGACGACGACGGCGGCGTCGACCACGTCGGCTCCGGGGCTCACCTCGGGACGGCTCCTCGTACGCTGGGGGACGGCCCGGCCGCGCGCGGCGGGTCGGACGACCCGGCGGTCGTCGGGACCACGGTAGTCAACGCGGCCCGCGGTCGTGGGCAGAGGCGCCCCGGGGTCCGGCGTGATCCGTGCGACGCGGACCCGGTTTGAGCTGAGGCCCTCGGATCGGCTACCCTGACGAGGTTGCCCGGGTGCTTCGCGCGCCCTCGACACCGTCGAGGAGCCGCCGAGGGACACCGGGCCGGACACCCTACAGACCATTCAGGACGTCGCCGCTGCGTGCGCGACGTGCACGACGATCAGGAGAAACCGTGGCTGCCAACTGCGACGTCTGCGGCAAGGGCCCGGGCTTCGGGCACAGCATCTCGCACTCCCACATCCGCACGAAGCGCCGCTGGAACCCGAACATCCAGCGCGTGCGCGCCGTGGTCGCGGGGACGCCCAAGCGCCTCAACGTGTGCACCTCGTGCCTCAAGGCCGGCAAGGTCACCCGCCCCGCCTGAGTCGCGCGACTCCTCCACGAGAGCGCCTGCCGGTCCCCGGCGGGCGCTCTCGTCGTCTGCACCCCCGTCGAACGGTCGTCCGACCTCCGGAGATCTCCTGAAGATCCGGACAAACGGGCTTGGTGTATCTCCGCCCGGGTGGCAGTCTTTGTACATGGTGACGGAACTGAGCGAGGTAACGATCCGCCCGGCCGGCCCCGCGGACGCGCGCGCCATCGCAGCCGTGCACATCGCGTCGTGGCGCGGCGCCTATGCCGGCATCGTGCCGGACGAGTATCTCGCCTCGCTCGACCACGACCAGCGCGAGAAGCACTGGGTCCAGAGCCTCGGCACCGCCGGCGCGCGCACGTGGCTCGCCGACGCCGACGGCCGCACCATCGGCTTCGCCACCCTCGGCCCCGGCCGCGACGAGGACGCCGAGCCCGGGGACCTCGAGATCTACGCCATCTACCTCGACCCCGAGTCCTGGGGCCGCGGCGTCGCGCGCGACCTGATGCGCACCATGCTCGGCGAGGTGGGCCCGGGCACCACCGTGACGCTCTGGGTCCTCGAGGACGCCGAGCGCGCGCGCCGGTTCTACCGCCGGCACGGGTTCAGCCCGGACGGGGTCGAGCGCCGCGACGACATCGGCGGCAAGGACCTCACCGCGGTGCGCTACCGCCGGAGCTGACGCCCGCGCTCAGGCGCGGAAGTGGTCCCACCCCGACGGCCGGCGCGGCACCGTGCCGTCCAGGCGCACGCCCGCGCCGTCGTCGCCCGCCGGACGCACCGTGCCGAGCGGTCGGAACCCGGCAGGGAGCGGCGTCGTCGCGGGGAACGTGGCGAGCAGGCCGTGGTCCTCTCCCCCGGACAGGACCCATTCGTCGACCAGTCCAGCCCCGTCGTCCTCGCCCGCGAGCACGACGGCCGCGTCACGCAGCCGGGAACGGTCGGCGTCGAGCGCGCCCGTGCCGAGGTCGACGACGACGCCGCTCGCCCGCGCGACCCGGCCCGCGTCGCGCAGCAGGCCGTCCGAGACGTCCATCATCGCCGTGGCCCCGGCGACGGCCGCGACCGGGCCCGCGGCGAGCGGCGGGTCGGGACGCAGGTAGGCGGCGACGAGCGCGTCGTCGACGTCCGGGCGACCGGCGTCGAGCAGCGCGAGACCCGCGGCGGACCGTCCGAGGGTCCCGGCGAGCGCGACGACGTCGCCCGCACGGGCCCCGCCGCGCAGCACCGGATCCCGGCCCTCCAGGTCCCCGTGGACGGTCACGGCGACCACGACCTGGTCCCCTCCGGACAGGTCGCCGCCGACGACCGCGGCACCGAGCGGGGTGCACGCGTCGGCCAGCCCGCGCGCGAGCCCCGTGACCCAGTCGACCGGCAGGTCGCCCGGCATGACGAGCGAGACGACGAGCGCCGCAGGGCGCGCGCCCATGGACACCACGTCGGCGAGGTTCTGCACCGCGGCGCGCCGACCGACGTCGTACCCCGTCGACCAGCGCCGACGGAAGTGCCGGTCCTCGACGAGGACGTCCGTGGACACGACGTAGCGGCCGTCCGGCGCGGCCACGACCGCGCAGTCGTCCCCGGGCCCGACGATCGTCGAGGGGGAAGTGGGCAGCAGGGGGAGGATCCGGGCGAGGAGCGCCTCCTCGGGCACGTCGCGGACCAGCAGGGGCGTCTCGCTCACGCGGCCACCCTAGTCGCCGCCCGGGCGGTCACGGGCACCGGTCGCGGGCGGCTACGGTGGTCGCGTGCTCGACGTCGTCCCTCCCCGCTCCCCCTCCACCCTCCCGGGGTCCCCCCGGCCGTCGGGGCGCCGGCTCGTCCGCGCCCTCGCGGTGCCCGCGCTGCTCGGCGTCGTGGCCACCACCGCCGCGTGCGCGCCGCGCGTCGGCGTGCCCGTGGCGGACGACGCCCAGAACCCGCTGTGCGCGGACGTCGTGCTCGCGCTGCCCGACTCGCTGGGCGAGGACCTGCCGAAGGTCGGCACGACGAGCCAGGCCACGGCCGCGTGGGGCGAACCCGGTGCCGCGGTGACGCTGCGGTGCGGCGTCGAGGTGCCCGGGCCCACGACGACGACGTGCCAGAGCGTCGTGTCCGAGGGGGGCAGCGTCGACTGGCTCGTCGTGGAGGACGAGGGCACGTGGTCGTTCACGACCTACGGCCGCGACCCCGCGGTGCAGGTCGTCGTCCCGCCCGCCGTGACGGAGGGGCACTCGACGTCGTTCATCGCGGACCTGGGCCGCGCGGTCATGGAGGTCCCGCAGACGCGCGCGTGCGTCGGGGCGGGCGACGCCGGCTGAGCCGGAGCCCGTCCCGAGGCGGGCCTCCGGCCCGTCGCCGGTGCGCTCAGCGCAGGCCGGTGGGCCGCTCGAGCGCGAGGGCGACGAGCTCGTCGATGAGGTCGGGGTAGCTGAGCCCCGACTTCTCCCACATGCGGGGGTACATCGAGAACGGCGTGAAGCCGGGCATGGTGTTGATCTCATTGACGACGACCTGCTCGTCGGGCGTGACGAACACGTCGACGCGCGAGAGGCCCTCCGCGCCGACCGCCTCGAACGTGCGGACCGCGATCTCGCGCACGCGCTCGACGAGGTGCTCCGGCAGGTCTGCGGGGCACGACAGCTCGACCCCGGCCTCGTCGAGGTACTTGGCCTCGAAGTCGTAGAAGTCGTGCTGCTCGCCCGTGACGACGATCTCCCCCGGCAGGGACGCCCGGGGCCGCCCGCCCCCGCGTCCGCCGAGGACGGCGCACTCGATCTCTCGGCCGACGACGCCGGCCTCGACGACGACCTTCGGGTCGTGCTCCTGCGCGGCGGCGATCGCCGCGGGAAGGTCGGCGAGGTCGTCGACCTTGGAGATGCCGAGGCTCGACCCGGCGCGCGCGGGCTTGACGAAGACGGGCAGGCCGAGCGCGGCCACGGCCTGCGTCACGGCCTCCGGGTCGCGCTCGAACGCCCCCGGCTTGACGACGGTGTACGGCGCGATCGGCAGGCCCTCGCCCGCGAGCACGAGCTTCATGAAGTGCTTGTCCATGCCGACCGCCGACGCGAGCACGCCGGCGCCCACGTAGCGCACGTCCGCGAGCTCGAGCATGCCCTGGAGGGTGCCGTCCTCGCCGTAGGGCCCGTGCAGGAGCGGGAAGACGACGTCGACCTCGCCCAGCACGCGCGGCACCTCGCCCGGCGCGAGCACGCGCAGGTCCCGACGACCGGTCGACAGCGGGAGGAGGACCTCCTCGCCCGTCGGCTCGACCTGCGGCAGCCGGCCCGCGGTGATCTCCCAGCGCGCGGGCTCGTCGGCCGCGAGGACCCACTCGCCCGACGGCGTGATCCCGACCGGGACGACGTCGTAGCGCGACCGGTCGATGGCGCGCAGGACGCCCGCGGCGGTCGCGGCGGAGATGGCGTGCTCGCCCGAGCGCCCGCCGAACAGCACGAGGACGCGGGGCTTGCGGGGGGCGCCGGTGGGGTGCTCGTCGGTGGACGGCACGGACCGGTCGGGGCTCTGGCTGGACATCGCCGACGACCCTACCGGACGCCTGCTCGCGCGCGGACGCGCACCGGTGCGAGATCCCGGGAACGATCCGGGAGGCTCCGGCGTTGGGAGTGCCGTGGAAGACACGACTCTCGAGGCCCCCGCGGCCGACGACCCCGACCATAGTCCCGGCCGCACCGGCCCCGGCAGCGAGCGGACGCACCCACGCGTCCCCGACGACCGAAGGGCGGTGCGGGCACGATGACGACCTTCCTCTCCCTCCTCCTCGGGCTCCTCGTGGTCCTCGCGATCACGGCGGCGACGGCCTACTTCGTCGCGCAGGAGTTCGCCTACATGACCGTCGACCGCTCCCGGCTGGGGGCCAAGGCGGAGGCCGGCGACGAGTCGGCCCGGCGCGCGCTCGCCGTGACCCGGCGCACCTCCTTCGTCCTGTCCGGCGCGCAGCTCGGCATCACGGTGACGGGCCTGCTCGTCGGCTACGTGGCCGAGCCCCTCATCGGGCAGTCGCTCGGCACCATGCTCGGTGGCGTCGGCGTCCCGACGGGTGTCGGCGTCGCGGTGGGCACCGTCCTGGCGCTCGTGCTGTCGACGATCATCCAGATGCTCTTCGGCGAGCTGTTCCCCAAGAACCTCGCCATCGCGCGGCCCGAGCCGCTCGCGAAGGGCCTGGCGCGCTCGACGTCGGCGTACCTCACGGTGTTCGGCTGGCTCATCGCGGTGTTCGACAAGGCGTCCAACGCGCTGCTGCGGATGCTCAAGATCGAGCCCGTCCACGACGTCGACAACACCGCGACCGCGCGCGACCTCGAGCACATCGTGGCCGACTCGCGCGAGAGCGGGGACCTGCCCGACGAGCTGTCCGTGCTCCTCGACCGCGTGCTGGACTTCCCGCAGCGCGACGTCGAGCACGCGATGATCCCGCGCTCGCGCGTGGGCACCGTCCGGCCCGAGGCGACCGTCGCCGAGGTGCGCGAGCTCATGGCCCGGGCCCACACGCGGTACCCGGTGGTCGACGACACGGACCAGCCGCTCGGCGTCGTCCAGCTCGCCGACGTCCTCGCGACCGACCTGCCCGCGGACGCACCCGTCACGGCGCTCATGCGCCAGGCCGTGGTGCTGCCGACGGCCATGACCCTCCCGGACGCCCTCGCGCAGCTCAACTCCACGCGCAACCAGCTCGCGTGCGTCATCGACGAGTACGGCGGCTTCACCGGCGTGCTCACGGTCGAGGACCTCGCCGAGGAGCTCGTCGGGGAGATCACCGACGAGCACGACCCCGAGCAGCCCGCCACGGTCACGGCCGAGGAGGACGGCGTGTGGGTCATGGGCGGCGACGTCCACGTCGACGAGGCGGAGCGCGCCCTCGGGCACGACCTGCCCCGCGGCGACCACGAGACCGTCTCCGGCCTCCTCATCGCCCAGCACGGCGCCCTGCCGCGCGCGGGCGACCAGATCGAGGTGCCGCTCCCCGACGACCCGGCCGACCTCGTGCACGACGAGCCCGTGCACCGCGCGCTCCTCGTCGACGTCCTGTCGGTCGAGCGGCACGTGCCGCGCCTCGTGCGCGTGCGGCTCGTCGAGCGGCGCGGCGACGTCCCCGTCGACGTGGTCGTGCACGCGACCGCACGCGAGGCTGCCCGCCCGACGGACGCAGCGGAGGAGACCCGATGAGCAACCCCTGGGTCGTCGTCACGGCGACCGTCGCGATCATCGCGCTCAGCGCGTTCTTCGTCGCCGTGGAGTTCGCGCTCCTCGGCGCCAAGAGGCACCGCCTCGAGGACGCCGCGCCCACGAGCCGCGCCGCGCGCGCCGCGCTGCGCAGCTCGAACGAGCTCACGCTCCTCATGGCCGGCGCCCAGCTCGGCATCACCGCGTGCACGCTCGCGCTCGGTGCCATCACCAAGCCCGCCGTCCACCACTGGCTCACACCCGTCTTCGAGACGTGGGGGGCGCCCCTGTGGGCCGCCGACGTCGCGGGCTTCGTGCTCGCGCTCGTCGTGGTCACGTTCCTGCACCTCGTCATCGGCGAGATGGCCCCGAAGTCGTGGGCCATCGCCCACCCCGAGCGGTCGGCCACGCTCCTCGCGCTGCCGATGCGCGGGTTCATGTGGGCGTTCCGCCCGCTGCTGCGCTGGCTCAACGAGCTCGCGAACCGCTGCGTGCGGGCCGTGGGGGTCGAGCCGGTGGAGAACGTCGAGGTGGGCGGGCAGGACGCCGCGACCCTGCGGCACCTCGTCGAGCACTCGGCGAACGTCGGTGCGCTCGAGGCGTCGTACCGCGTGCAGATCTCGGGCGTGATCGAGCTCGAGACCCTCACGGTCGACGCGCTCGTCCCGACCGGGAGCCGGCCGACGTCGGTGCCCGCCGACGCGACCGCGGCCGACGTGCGACGCGCGTCGGCCCGCTCGGGCCACCTGCGCATCCTCGTCCAGAACGGGAGCGTGGTCCCGAAGGTCGTGCACGTGCGCGACACGCTCCTCGAGCCGGACGACCGGCCCGCCAAGGAGCTCGCGCGCCCCGGGTTCGTCCTGGAGTCCGGCACCACGGTGCACGCCGCGCTCGCGCGCATGCGCGAGTCGAGCGAGCAGCTCGCGGTCGTCATGGACGGCGAGCGGTTCGTCGGCGTCGTGACGCTCGCCGACGTCCTGCGCCGCATCCTCCCCCACCCGGAGGACCCGGTGCCCGTCCTCGTGGGCTGACGGCCGGCTACCGGCCGCCGTACGGTGGAGGGGCCCCGGCGACGCAGGTCGCCGGGGCCCCTCGCCGTCCACCCTCCACCGTCCGTCCCGAGACCGAAGGCAGGCCATGCCCACGCCCGTCCCGTCCCCCGCCCCGTTCCCCGCACCGCGCACGCTGCTCTCCGACGACCTGCTGGAGCAGATCCGCGGCCGGGCCGCGGGCTACGACCGCGACAACGCGTTCTTCACCGAGGACCTCGCCGCGCTCACCGAGGCCGGGTACCTGCGCGCGCTCGTGCCGGAGTCGTTCGGCGGCGCGGGCCTCACCCTGCGCGAGGTGGCGCACGAGCAGGCGCGGCTCGCGGGCGCAGCCCCCGCGACGGCGCTCGCCGTGAACATGCACCACGTGTGGACGGGCGTCGCGCGCTACCTCCACGAGCGCGGCGACGCGTCGCTCGACTGGCTGCTCGAGGAGGCCGGCCGCGGCGAGGTCTTCGGCTTCGGCTACTCCGAGGGCGGCAACGACCTCGTGCTGCTGGGCTCGCGCACCGAGGCCCGTCCCGACGAGCGGGGCGGGTACACGTTCCACGGCCGCAAGATCTTCACGTCGAACTCGCCCGCGTGGACGCGGCTCGGCGTGCTGGGTCTCGACACCCTGTCGGCCGACGCCCCGCGCCTGGTGCACGCGTTCGTCCCGCGCGACGCCGGGGTCCAGGTGCTCGACGACTGGGACACGATGGGCATGCGCGCGTCGCAGTCGCGCTCCACGGTGCTCGACGGCGCGTTCGCCCCCGCCGAGCGGGTCGTCCGGCGCCTCCCGCCGGGCCCGACGCTGGACCCCCTCGTCGTCGGGATCTTCACGACGTTCGAGACGCTGCTCGCGTCGGTGTACACGGGCATCGCGGAGCGCGCGCTCGAGCTCGGCGTCGCTGCGGCCCGCCGTCGGACGTCGATGAAGAACGACGGCGCGCCGCTCTCCGAGGACCCGGACGTCCGCTGGCGCCTCGCGGACGCCGCGCTCGCGCTCGACGCCGTCTGGCCGCAGATCGACACCGTCGCGGCCGAGCTCGACGCCCTCGTCGACCGTGGCGCGGGCTGGTTCCGCGCGACCGCGGGGCTCAAGGTGCGCGCGACGGAGACGGCGAAGACCGTCGTCGACCAGATGGTGCGGGTCGCGGGCGGCTCCAGCTACTTCGCCGGCAACGAGCTCGGCCGCCTCTACCGCGACGTCCTCGCCGGGATCTTCCACCCGTCCGACGACGAGTCCGCCCACTCGACCGTCGCCCAGTCGCTCCTCGGCCCCCTCCCCTGACCACCCCGCCCGACGCCGAGCAGGTGGTCCTGGCTCGTCCCGGCCGCAGGACGAGCCAGGACGGCCTGCTCGGTCGACCGTGATCGCCTGGTCGCGCGGTCGGGTGGCGGTCGCCCGGGGCACTCGTCGCACGGCCGGGCGTACGCTGCCGCCATGACCGACCCGCACGTGCCCGACGCCCTGTCCCCCGCGACCGTCGCCGTCGCCGCAGGGCGCCCCGAGCGGTCGCAGGGCGCGCCCGTGAACCCCCCGATCGTGCTGTCCTCGACGTACGTGTCGCAGGGGTTCCAGCAGCCGGGCGAGCTCCTGTACACCCGCATGGACACCGAGACGTGGCACCCCTTCGAGGAGGCGCTCGCCGCGCTCGAGGGCGCGGAGCACCCGGGCGTGGTGTTCGGCTCCGGGATGGCGGCGATCGCCGCGGTGTTCTCGTCCGTGTCTGCGGGCGGGAAGGTCGTGCTCCCGCGGCACGCCTACCAGGTGTCGCTGGGCTTCGCGGACGACCTCGCGGCCCGGGCCGGAGTCGAGGTCGTGCGCGTCGACGTCGCCGACACCGACCAGGTCGTCGCGGCCCTCGACGGCGCGTCGCTCCTCCTCGTCGAGTCCCCGACGAACCCCATGCTCGAGGTCGCCGACCTGCCCGCCCTCCTCGCGGCGGCGCGCGAGCGCGGGGTGCTGTCCGCCGTCGACAACACGTTCGCGACGCCGCTGGGCCAGCAACCCCTCGCGCACGGCGCGGACGTCGTCGTGCACTCGGTGACGAAGTACCTCGCCGGGCACTCCGACGTCGTGCTCGGGGCGGCCGTCGCGCGCACCCCGGAGCTCACGGCGACGCTGCGTGCCTACCGCACGCTCCACGGCTCGATCCCCGGGCCGTTCGAGGTGTGGCTCGCGCTGCGCGGCCTGCGCACGCTCGCCCTGCGCGTCGAGCGCTCCCAGCAGAACGCGGCGGAGCTCGCGCGCCGGCTCGCCGAGCACCCGGACGTCGTCGAGGTGCGGCACCCGAGCCTGCCCGACGACCCCGGTCATGAGCGCGCGACGCGCCTCATGACCGGGTACGGCTCGATCCTCGGCGTGCGCCCGCGGGGTGGTGCGGCGGGCGCGGACGCCGTCGTCGCGGCGGTCCGGCTGTGGGTACCCGCGACGAGCCTGGGCGGGGTCGAGTCGAGCCTCGAGCGCCGACGCCGGTTCGCGACCGAGTCGCGCACGGTCCCGGAGGACCTGCTGCGGCTCTCGGTCGGCGTCGAGGACGTCGAGGACCTCTGGCGCGACCTGGACCGGGCGCTGCGCGGCGCGGCCGACTGACGCCGACGCGCGCGGCGGCGCTCGATCGGCGAGCAGTCGGACACGCGCACCCGGCTTCGCACCCGCACGCTCCGACGCTGCCTCAGAGCAGGTCGTCCTCCGCCTGTTCGACGGGGCCGCTCCACCACGAGTCCGGCCCGGTCGCGGTGCTGTCGACGGCGCGCAGCCTCGTGCGGAGCGTCCGCAACCGCGCGCCGTGCGAGAGCGCCCCGTGCCCGGACGGGCGGGACCGAGGACGGACCTCGCCCGCCCGGAAGGCACGCAGCCGCTCCGCGGCCTGCTCGGCCGTCATCGTCGTCGGCCCCGGAGCAGGCGGCCCGGAGCTCAGGTACTCCGCGAACGCCTGCACGACGTCGAGCCGCTGACGTTCCTTCTCCTCGGTGAGGTGCGTGCGGTTCGGCTGGACGATCTCGCCGAACATGCCGGACGACGCACTCTCACCCGTTCGCTCCGAGCGCCGGGCCCGCGAGTCTGCCCCGGACATGAAGCGCTCGATCCCCACCACGACCAGTCCCGTGAGCGCGACCGCGACAACGCACCACCGATCCCCTGCGACATCCCCCGAGGGTAGCGGCGGGGACGTCGCCGGGACAGGGTGCAGGGCGTGCGAGACCGGGCTGTGACACGACCGTCGTCGGACCGTGGCCCACCCGCCGCGCGCGCGTGACCTGGGCTTTCTAGGATCGACGGCATGACGACACGACGAGCGGTGCGGACGCGGCAGGTACGAACGACGGGCGGCGCGGTGCCCGGAGGCCCGGTGGCGATCGCCACCGGGCTGCTCGTCCTCGCCCTCGCCGCGTGCAGCCCCGGCGGGACGGACGAGTCCCCCTCGCCGTCGAGCACCGCGACGAGCGCGTCCCCCACCCCCACCGACTCCCCGACCACCCCGGAGCCCGGTACCGAGCCGACCGACGGCACGTCGACGCCGTCGGACGACGCGACCGAGGCGCCGCTGCCGTTCCCCGCGAACACCGACCCGGACACGCAGGACCCGTCCGCGGACGCGGCGCTCACGGTGACGGACGTCCGCGTCGGCCACCACGACGGGTTCGACCGTGTGGTGTTCGAGCTCGGCGGCACGGGCACGCCCGGGTGGCGGGTCGAGTACGTCGACCAGCCGGTCGACGACGGCAAGGGCGACGTCGTCGCCGTCGACGGCGACGCGTACCTGCAGGTCATGATCTCCGGCTCGGGGTACCCCATGGACACCGGGGTCGAGGAGTACGCCGGTCCGAACCCCGTCCGGGCGGGGGACGACGGCGAGGTCGAGGAGGTGCTGCTGCGCGGCGTGTTCGAGGGGTACACGCAGGCCTTCGTCGGGGTCGACGACGAGCGGCGCCCGTTCCGGGTGTTCTCGCTCGAGGACCCGGCCCGCGTCGTCGTCGACGTCCGCGACGACGGCTGACGGCCCGCCGCAGAAGGCCGAGGGCCTCAGCGCTCTGCCGCGACGCCCTCGGCCTTCTGCGGCCGGGACAGCAGGCCGCGCGCCATCTCGTCGACGGGCATGCCCTCGTGCAGCACCGCGACGACGCCCGCCGTGATGGGCATCTCGACGCCGACCTTGCGCGCGAGCTCGAGCACCGAGCGGCACGACTTCACGCCCTCCGCCGTGCCGCCGGTCGCGGCGATCGAGTCGTCGAGGCTCAGGCCCTGGCCGATGTGCTTGCCGAGCGTGTGGTTGCGCGAGAGCGGCGACGAGCACGTCGCGACGAGGTCGCCCATGCCGGCGAGACCGGGGAACGTCTCGGCGTCGGCACCGAGCGCGAGCCCGAGGCGCGTGATCTCGACGAGGCCGCGGGTGATGACGGTGGCCGTCGTGTTGTAGCCGAACCCGCGGCCCTGGGCGATGCCGACGGCGAGCGCGATGACGTTCTTCACCGCGCCGCACAGCTCGACGCCGACCACGTCCCGGTTGGTGTACGGGCGGAAGTACGACGACGAGCACGCGCGTGCCACGTAGCGGGCCACGTCGTCGTCGACGCACGACACGACGGTCGCGGTCGGCTGCCGGTGCGCGATCTCCCGCGCGAGGTTCGGCCCCGAGACGACGGCGACGCGCTCGGGCGGCAGACCGAGCGACTCCGCGACGACCTCGCTCATGCGCCGGTCGGTGCTCAGCTCGACGCCCTTCATGAGCGAGACCGCGACGGCGTCGGACGCCACGTGCGGGCGGAGCTCCGTGAGCGTCTCGCGCGCGACCTGCGAGGGCACGGCGACGACGACGAGCCCGGCGCCCGCGAGGGCCTCCGCGGCGTCGGTCGTGGCCCGGATCCCCTCCGGGAGGTCGATGCCCGGCAGCCGCTTCTCGTTGCGGCGCGAGGAGTTCACCTGCTCGGCGACCTCGGCGTCACGGCCCCAGAGCCGCACCTCGCACCCGGCGTCGGCCAGCACGGCGGCGAACGTGGTGCCCCAGCTGCCGGACCCGAGGACGGCGGCGACGATGCGCTCGGCGCTCACGCGCGGTCCTCCGTCCCAGGCCGACGGCGCAGGTCGAACCGCTCGGCGGGCGCCTGCTCCCCGCGGATCTCCTCGAGCTGGCTCGTGATCGCGGCCATGATGCGCTCGGTCGCCTCGCGCAGCGTCGCGGTGTCCTGCGGGCGGTCGTAGAGGTCGGAGAGGTCGACGGGCGGCCCGGCGTGGACCGCGACCTGCTTGGGCGGGATCGGCTTGAACACCTTGCCGTAGGGCGCCAGGAGCCGGTGCGCGCCCCACTGGGCGATGGGGACGACGGGCGCCCGGCTCGCGAGCGCGAGGCGCGCGACGCCCGTCTTGCCGACCATGGGCCAGCCGTCCGGGTCGCGCGTGAGCGTGCCCTCGGGGAAGAACACGACGCACTCGCCCTCGTCGAGCCGCGCGGTGGAGTCCACGAGCGACTGCGCGGCGCCCGCGGTCCCGCGGTGCACGGGGATCATCCCGGTGCGGGTGAGGAGGCCGCCGAGCACGGGCACCTTCCAGAGCGAGGCCTTCGCCGTGATCTTGGGGGCGCGGCCCTGGTCGTAGAGGAAGTGGGCGAGCGTCACCGGGTCGACCTCGGTGACGTGGTTCGCCGCGGCGATGAACCCGCCGTCGGGCAGGTTCTCGGCACCCCGCCAGTCGCGTCGGGTGATCGCGAACAGGATCGGGCGCAGCAGGAACGCCAGGGTCTTGTACGCGCGCGGGGTCTGGGGCTGGCTCGGCACGGTCACCGAGCCTACCGGGCGGAGCCCGGCCTCAGATCCAGCCGTGCCGCCGCGCCGCGTGCGCGGCCTCGTGCCGGTTCGCGGCACCCAGCTTGGCCGCCGCGGACGAGAGGTAGTTGCGCACCGTGCCGGGCGCGAGGTGGGCGCGCGTCGCGATCTCCTCGACGGGGGCGCCGTCGGCGGCGAGCTCGAGCACGTCGGCCTCGCGCGGCGTGAGCGGGCTCGCGCCCGCGGCGATCGCCTCCGCGGCGAGCTCCGGGTCCACGTACCGGCCGCCGTCGCGCACCTGGCGCACGACGTCCGCGAGGACGCGCGCCGAGACGGTCTTCGGCAGGAACCCCCGCGCCCCCGCCTCGAGCGCGCGCTTGAGGTAGCCCGGGCGGCCGTGGCTCGTGACGATGACGACGCCGCACGACGGCAGCTCGCCGGCGAGCCGCTGCGCGACCTCGACGCCGTCGAGCCCCGGCATCTGGAGGTCGAGCACGGCGACGTCGGGCCGGAGCTTGAGCGCGGCGGCGACGGCCTCGGGGCCGGACGCCGCCTGCGCCACGATCTCGAGGTCGTCCTCGAGCGCAAGGAGCGACGCGACGGCGTCGCGGATGAGGTTCTCGTCGTCGGCGAGGAGGATGCGGATCACGCGGGGGTGGTCCTCTCGGGGAGCGGGGACGGGGACGAGCGGTGGGGCCGGGTGGCGTCGGGCACGCGGGCCACGAGCCCGAAGCGGCCGTCGTCGACCCACGTCTCGAGGCGACCGCCGGCGCCCTCCAGCCGTTCGCGGAGCCCGACGAGGCCCGAGCCGCCGCCGGTGCGCGGCGTCGTGGGGACGCCGTCGTTGACGACCTCCACGACGCTCCACGCGCCGTCGCGGTGGACGGTGATGACGCACGTGCGCGCGGTCGAGTGCCGCACGACGTTCGTCACGGCCTCCCGGACCGCCCACGCGAGGGCCTCCTGCGCGTCCTCGCCGACGGGGGTCTCGTCACCGTGCACGGTCGTCTCGATCCCGGCGGACCGCAGGACGGAGCGCGCGCCGCCCAGCTCGGCGCCGAGGTCGGCCGTGCGGTAGCCCGCGACGACGGCGCGCACCTCGCGCAGCGCGTCCTGCGCGATGCGGCGGACCTCGAGCATCTGCTCCTCCGCGCCGGGACGGCCGCGGGCCGCGAGCTCCGCGGCGAGCTCGCTCTTCACGGCGACCACGGACAGGGTGCGCCCGAAGACGTCGTGCAGGTCGCGCGAGAACCGCAGCCGCTCCTCGGCGACGGCGAGGCGCGCGTGGAGCACGCGCGTGCGCTCCTGCTCCCACACGACGCCGAGCATCCAGACCGAGGCGCGGTACGAGCCGAAGACGCCGAGCAGCATGACCAGGACCGAGAGGCCGAGGCCCACCGCCATGCCCGCCGTCCTCGCGGTCACGGGCCCGGTGCCCATCCACACGGAGCACCCGGTGACGACGGCGAGGACCAGCGCGACGAGCGCGACCCGCCGGAAGGTGAGCAAGGGGACGAGCGCCAGCACCCCGTAGCCGAGGCCCAGGAGCATCGCGTAGTAGCGACCGCTCGCGGCGACGTCGTCGGCACCGTCCACGGGGAAGGTGCCGACGGCGAGCGCGGAGACCGCGAGCGAGAGGACCCCGAGGGACGCGAGCAGCACCGGGTGGACGCGGCGTCCGCCGAGGAAGTGCCCGATCCCGGCGCGCAGTGCGAGGATGCAGACGACCGTGTGCACGAGGACGAGCGCCAGCCAGAACCGCGCCGCCGACGGCTCGAACGTCCGGTCGCTCCCGATGAGGGCGAGCGCGATGAAGGGCTCGGTGCCCGAGAGGAAGTAGAGCGACCATCGGGTGTAGGAGTCGAACCGCTCGGGGCCGGTCCGACGGCTCCACACGTCGAGGAACGTGCGCGGTCGGGTGATCACGACGTCCAGCCTCGCACGCGGACCGCGTGCGAGGCCGTGACAGTCGTCATGACGTGGGTCCCCAGGGCACCCGTGGCGGCGTCAGTCCCGGCGGACGTCCGCGCCGAGCGCGACCAGCTTGTCCTGGAAGTTCTCGTAGCCGCGATCGATGAGGCTGATGCCGCGCACGGTCGACGTGCCCTTCGCGGCGAGCGCGGCGATGAGGTGGGAGAACCCGCCGCGCAGGTCGGGCACCTCGATGTCGGCCGCGGTGAGGGGCGTCGGGCCGGAGATGACCGCGGAGTGGTGGAAGTTGCGCTGCCCGAACCGGCAGTCGCGCCCGCCCAGGCACTCCTTGTAGACCTGGATGGTCGCGCCCATGCCGCGCAGCGCGTCCGTGAAGCCGAAGCGGTTCTCGTAGACCGTCTCGTGCACGATCGACAGGCCCTTCGCCTGCGTGAGCGCCACGACGAGCGGCTGCTGCCAGTCCGTCATGAAGCCCGGGTGCACGTCGGTCTCCAGCACGATCGGCGTCAGGTCGCCGCCCGGGTGCCAGAACCGGATGCCGTCGTCCTGGACGTCGAAGCGGCCGCCGACCTTCCGGAACGTGTTGAGGAACATCATCATCTCGGGCTGCGTCGCGCCCTTCACCGTGATGTCGCCGCCCGTCGCCAGCGCGGCCGACGCCCACGAGGCCGCCTCGATGCGGTCGCCGAGCGCGGTGTGCGTGTAGCCGTCGAGGCGGTCGACGCCCTCGATGCGGATCACGCGGTCGGTGTCGACCGAGATGATCGCGCCCATCTTCTGGAGCACCGCGATGAGGTCCATGATCTCGGGCTCGATCGCGGCGTTCGCGAGCTCCGTGATGCCCTCGGCGCGCACGGCCGTCAGCAGGAGCTGCTCGGTCGCGCCCACCGACGGGTACGGCAGCGCGATCTTCGTGCCCTGGAGGCGGCGCGGGGCGCGGATGTGGATACCGTTCTCCCGCTTGTCCACCACGGCACCGAACTGGCGCAGGATGTCCAGGTGGTAGTTGATCGGCCGGTCGCCGATCCGGCAGCCACCCAGGTCGGGGATGAACGCCTCACCGAGACGGTGCAGCAGCGGGCCGCAGAACAGGATGGGGATGCGGCTCGAGCCCGCGTGCGCGTCGATGTCCGCGACGTGCGCCGACTCGACGTTCGACGGGTCCAGGTCGAGGATCCCCGCGTCCGGGTCGGACTTCACGGTCACGCCGTGCAGCTCCAGCAGCCCCGTCACGACGCCGACGTCGCGGATCTGCGGCACGTTGCGCAGCACGCTCGGCGACTCCCCCAGCAACGACGCCACCATCGCCTTCGACACGAAGTTCTTCGCGCCGCGCACGGTGATCGTCCCGTCCAGCGGGGTCCCGCCGTCGACGTACAGCACATCCTTCATGAGCTCTGGTCGCCCTCTCGCCAAGCCGGTGGTGGTGGTGCCCCTGCGGGCAGGGGCCCGCGTGCGGGGCCGCGGACGGCCGTTCCGCGCGCGCGGGTCCCGTGCGTGCCAACGTGCGGCACCCGGAGATTATTCACCCCCTGCGGGGGTGCTCGCCGCCGAGCCGACGGCGGCGGCCGTCCCCGACACGTTACTCCCCGGTACGTCCGCGCGGGACTGCTGCCCAGAACCGCGAGGTGAGGGCGTGGTCTCGCGGGGTCAGACCCCGGGTCCCGCGAGGTAGAGGCGTGGTCCCGCGAGGTAGAGGCGTGGTCGTGACCACGCCTCTACCTCGGGGGACCGGGGCTCTACCTCGGCAGGGTGGGTGGCCGGGTCAGACGGCGGTCGCGTCGAACGCCGCGACGTACCGGTCGATCTCGGCGAGGTAGGCCGCGCGCTGCGAGTCGCCGAGCCACGACGCCTCGAACGAGTTCCTCGCGAGCTGCACGACCTCCTCCGTCGTGAGGCCCGCGGCCTCCGCGAGCGCCACGTAGTTCTCCGCGACGTAACCGCCGAAGTACGCCGGGTCGTCGGAGTTCACGGTGACGCGCACGCCCGAGCGCAGCAGACCCGCGATCTCGGTCGCCTTCATGTCGTCGGTCACGAACGAGTTCGAGATCGGGCAGGTGGTGAGGCCCAGCCCGCGCTCGCGCACGACGTCGACGAGCGCCGGGTCCTCCACGACGTTCGTGCCGTGGTCCACGCGGTCGACGCCGATCTCGTCGAGCACGGTCCGGATGTTGTCGATGCTGCCGACCTGGTCGATGTCGCAGTGCATCGTCAGCCGGTACCCGAGCTCGCGGGCGCGCGCGAACACGTCGGCGAACTTCTGCGGCGGGTTGTCGCGCTCGTCGGAGTCGAGCCCGACGCCCAGGATCTTGTCGCGGAACGGCACCGACGCCTCGAGCGTCTCGGCCGCGCTCTGCGCGGAGTGGTCGCGCAGGAAGCACAGGATGAGGTGCGCGTCGATGCCGTGCTTGCTCGGCGCCTCGGCCGCCGCGCGGTGGTACCCGGTCACGACCGCCTCGAACGGCACGCCGCGCGACGTGTGCGCCTGCGGGTCGAAGAACATCTCGGCGTGCTTCACGCCGTCCGCCGCCGCGCGCGCGAGGTAGGCGTCGGCGAGCTCGTAGAAGTCGTCCGCGGTCTGCAGCACCTCCATCGCCGGGTAGTACACGGCGAGGAAGCTCGTCAGGGAGTCGAACGCGTACGTCGCGCGCACCTCCTCGACCGTCGACTGGCCGATGTCGATGCCGTTGCGCTGCGCGAGGCGCAGCTTGAGGTCGGGCTCGAGCGTGCCCTCCAGGTGCAGGTGCAGCTCGGCCTTCGGCAGGCCGGTGACGAACTCGCGGGTGGGCGTCGTGGGCGCGGGCATGGGTCTCCTTCTCGGTCGGTGTCCCCCGGGACCATCTTCTCCCGGGCACGACGACGGCGGCGCACCCGGGTGGGGTGGCCGCCGCCTGGTCGCGCCGGGGACGAGCGCCGTCAGAGCAGCCGGCCGCCGGTCACGCCGATGCGGTCGCCCGTGATGTAGCTCGACTCCTGCGAGGCGAAGAACACGTACGCCGGCGCGAGCTCGGCGGGCTGCCCGGCGCGGCCGAGCGGCGTGTCGGCGCCGAACTGCTCGACCTTCTCCTCCGGCATCGTCGCCGGGATGAGGGGCGTCCAGATCGGCCCGGGCGCCACGGCGTTGACGCGGATGCCCTCGGGCGCGAGCTGCTGCGCCAGCCCCTTGGTGAAGTTGAGGATCGCCGCCTTGGTGCTGGCGTAGTCGAGCAGCGGAGGGCTCGGGTCGAACGCCTGGACGGAGGTCGTGTTGATGATCGCGCCGCCGCTGGGCAGGTGGTCGAGCGCCGCCTGCGTGATCCAGAACAGCGCGTAGACGTTCGTCTTGAGGACCCGGTCGAGCTGCTCGGTCGTGATCCCCCGCAGACCCTCGTCCTGCGCCATCTGGTACGCGGCGTTGTTCACCAGCACGTCGAGCCCACCGAGGCCCGCGACGGCGTCCGCGACGAGCTGCCGGCAGAACTCCTCGTCGCGGATGTCGCCCGGCAGCAGCACGGCCGTGCGGCCCGCGTCCTCGATCCACCGGGCCGTCGTGCGGGCGTCCTCCTCCTCTTCCGGGAGGTACGAGATCGCGACGTCCGCGCCCTCGCGCGCGAAGGCGATCGCGACCGCCCGGCCGATGCCCGAGTCGCCGCCGGTGATCAGCGCCCGCTTCCCGTCGAGCCGGCCCGACCCCCGGTAGGTGGTCTCCCCGTGGTCCGGCTCCTGCGACATGTCGCCCGTGCGTCCCGGCGGCCGGAGCTGGTCGGCGGGCTGCTCCGGCTGCGGCTCCTGCGTCGTGGGGTCCTGCGGCGTGGTCTGGTCGGACATGAGCAACTCCCCTGTCATCGTTCGGCGGAACGTCCAGCATGGGGGCGTCCGCGCGCGCTCGCAGCGCGCCGACGTCGGCTCGCCGGGCGCACGGCTGCCGGGATTCGGAGCGACGAGGACGGCGACCACGTCCGAAGCGCGGACATCCGGTCGGCCACCCCGTGTCCTGCAGGATCCAATAGACCATCGCGCCGTGCACCGGACGCCCGCGGCTCGGCAGAGTCGGTCGTCGCCTGTGCCGGACCGCTACTTGCTCATTGGCCGTTCACACGCCGACGCGAACAGCGAAAGGGTACTCTCCATCTTTCGAAATCTCACTTCCGTCAACGCCGACAAAAGCAAGAAGCAATCCTCCGCACCCCAAACCGCCAAAAACCGCTTCGCCTAGAGCGCAGATAAGTTACGCCGCAGAGAACTACCTCCAGGGCCGATTCCACGCTCTCGTCAGCGCATCATGGAGTATAAACTCGCCCCGGACAGAGAATCCACCACCAGCTGTGCGCCTGAATACAAAGTCGGTGTGCCCTCCATTGCGAATCCCAATGCCCCCAACCTCGAACATCTGCCGAAGTAGGAGTTTAACTTCCGACGACGCGAGCTCGCCTGCAGTTTCATCGCATACAAACTGGTAGGTAAAGAAGCGTGACGGCGAAGTGCGCAGCGCGTCTTTAAAGGCGCTCAGACTGCGAGCACGCCTGGCGGGAAGCACGCCAGCAAGATTGTCGAATATCTCACCAACAAAATACTCCTCGCAGTACTTGCGTACGGCCGTCTGCGCATTTGACTCAGGCACCCTTCCGTTACCACCATAATTTCGCTGGAGATGTCGCATCAGCGCTACCGCGTCGCGCGGCAAGAGACGGGTGTGATCGAGAAGATACTCAGCCATGTCCGAGTGCGGGCCTATTTTGACGTCGCGCTTCAAGTACTGGCCGAGAACACTCTTGACTTCCGGATGCGCAACAGCGGCCTTGTTTGTGAGCAGCTGCCAAAGGTGATTCTGTGCGCCAATGCCGTACGCATGCCAGTCCAGGTATACCGAGTGCGTCTTTAACTTGTTGATCTCCGGCCCCGGCAGAACGTCGAGAATGTCGGACCGGGCGGCGATCACAACTGAGGCAAGGACCTCGCAGTTCATCAGGAACCTGTTCGTAGCGAAGCACGCCTGCATAAGACCCGCGAGCGAACTCCATTCGTCATCTTGCTCAAAGAAAAACGAGTCCAGGCCATCGAGGGCCACTAGGTGACGGCTCTCACTGCGACAATCGCGAATGAGCGAGCGAATCCTCTCATTCACTTCATATGCACTAAGCTCCCGTGATACCGGAGCCCGCTCCACGGAAAACAACTTCGCATCAATTCGTACTGAAGTTGTGGTCCAGGCGCCTACCGCCGACATCATGTCGTTGCCGAGGAAACCCTCGTTGCGCAGCCTCCCGACCACGGTGTCGAAGGTCGATCCACGAGTGAGGCCATTGTCTCGGGTCAATGAATCCAAAACCCGCAGGAGAAGGAGGAACTCCCACGCCGCTTGGCTCCTGGAGGAGGCCCCTGTCTGCTCAGACCAAATCGTCTGAACGTTGCCGACCGGAAAACCGGCAAGCTCCCATGGGGCGAAAAATCTGTCCCATCGCCCTTCCCAACGGAGCCGAATATGCTCGAGGACCGCAGATTTTCCGCTACCCTTTGACCCCAGAATCAGCCACGTTCGTCCGTTCAGAACGCGCTGGACCGCCTGATTGTAGTCGTAATACCCATCCCGCAAGAGGGCTGGCATCTCGGCGGCTTCCAGTGCTGCATCGATCTCGCCGAAGTTCAGACGCTCGAACTTGGGAAGGACGGCACCACTCATTGGCCTCTACCTCGACTCGCCGTTGAGCCCGGGTCTCCGGGCGTTCAGCGACAGTACCGCAACCGCGAAGCTCATTCTCGTATCGCGGGATTTTCATCCTCTACGATGCCGGGCTGCGCCCTCACACGTGGAGAGCGCAGCCCGTTCCGCGATGACCCGCCGACGCGGCGGCCGCCCACACCGCCGGTTGCGGCATGGGTCCTAGAAGTTGATCATGTGCCCCGCGAGACCGTGGATCGACTCCTGGACTGCCTCGGACAGCGTGGGGTGGGTGTGCACGTTGCGCGCCACCTCGTTGACGGTGAGGTCCCACTTCTGCGCGAGCGTGAGCTCGGGCAGCATCTCGGAGACGTCGGGGCCGATGAGGTGGCCGCCGAGGAGCTCGCCGTAGGTCTCGTCGGAGATGAGCTTGACGAAGCCGACCGGGTCGCCGAGGCCGTGCGCCTTGCCGTTCGCCATGAACGGGAAGGTCGCGACCTTGACCTGGTAGCCCTCGTCGCGCGCCTGCTGCTCGGTGAGGCCGAAACTCGCGACCTGCGGCTGGCAGAACGTCGCACGCGGCATCATGCGGTAGTCGCCAAGCGTGAGGGTCTCGGCGCCGCCGATGGTCTCAGCCGCGACGACGCCCTGCGCCTCCGCGACGTGCGCGAGCATGAGCTTCGCGGTGACGTCGCCGATGGCGTAGATGTGCTCGACGTTCGTCCGCATGACGTCGTCGATCGCGATGGCGCCGCGCTCGGTGAGCTGGACGCCGGTGTTCTCGAGGCCGAAGCCCTCGACGTTGGGCGCGAAGCCGACGGCCATGAGGACCTTGTCGACGACGAGCTCGCCCGGCTTGTCGTCCCTGACGCCCTTGTAGCTGACGGTGACGCCGTCGGCGCCGTTGTCCTTCACCGTCTGGACGGCGGTCGAGGTGAGCAGGTTGACGCCGAGCTTCTTGTACTGCTTGGCGATCTCCTTCGACACGTCGGCGTCCTCGTTGGGCAGCGCGCGGTCGAGGAACTCGATGATCGTCACGTCCACGCCGTAGTTCTTGAGGACGTAGGCGAACTCCATGCCGATCGCGCCCGCGCCGACGATGGCGATGGAGCGGGGCAGGTCGCGCGTGAGGATCTGCTTCTCGTACGTGACGACGTTCTCGGACAGCTCGACGCCGGGGAGCAGGCGCACCTTCGAGCCGGTCGCGATGATGACGTTGTCGAACGTCACCTGGTCGGTCGAGCCGTCGGCGAGCTTCACGTCGAGCGTGTGCGCGTCGCGGAACGTGCCGCGGCCGTCGTACTCGGTGATCTTGTTCTTCTTCATGAGGAAGTGCACGCCCTTGACGCGCCCCTCCGCAACGGTGCGCGAGCGGTCGAACGCCGCGCCGAAGTCGAAGCTGACCTCTCCGGAGATGCCGAAGGTCTTCGCGTCGTGCTGGAAGATGTGCGCGAGCTCGGCGTTGCGCAGGAGCGCCTTGGACGGGATGCAGCCCACGTTGAGGCACACCCCACCCCAGTACTTCTCCTCCACGACCGCGACCGACAGACCCAGCTGGGCTGCACGGATCGCGGCCACGTAACCACCGGGACCTGCACCGAGGACGACGACGTCGTAGTGGGATGCCATGGCCTCAAGCCTACTGGGGCAGCATCGGCCGTGGCGCGCCCGCGTGCGCGACGTCCGCCACACCCGGCCCCGCCCCGGTCCTGCGCCGTCCCGGTATTGACCGCGCGTCGGCGCCCGGGCGACGATGGCCGGGATGCGACACCTGCGGCTCCTCCTTCGTCGGCCGCGCTGAGCCCGCCGGGCGGGCACGCTCAGCGCGGCGGTGCCTGCGCGTCCCCGAGGGGCCGCACGGCGAGTGCCCGACGACGAGCCCACCTCTCGAGGAGCCCTCCCGATGCACGCCGCACCCTTACCCCACCCTTCTGTCCCCACCGTCCCGACCGTCCCCGTCGACGATGCGGGTATCGACCATGCCGAGCCGAGCTCGGGCGACAGCCGCATGCTCGGCGCGTCGTCGCGAGAGATCGAGGACCGCGCTAGCGTCCGGGGAGATCGAGCGGACGAGCGCGCAGCGCCCGAGCGCCGGGACGTTTTTTGGCGCCTGGGTCCGCCGTCCCGGCACCGACGAGCGGCCGGTCTGGGCCGCCGACCACGTGCTGCCCCACTACGGGACGGGTGCGGTCATGGGCGTGCCCGCGCCCGACGACCGCGACGCGCTCTTCGCCGCCGCGCACGGCCTGCCGACGGGGTCGGGCGAGACGCGACCGGGCGTGGACGAGGCGATCGCCCTGCTGCAGGACGACGGCGCGGGCGAGCGCGCGACGTCGTACCGGCTGCGCGACTGGCTGGTCTCGCGACAGCGCTACGAGGGAGCACCGGTCCCGGGCTGCGGCGCCGTGCCCGTCTCCGACGACGAGCTGCCCGTGCGGCTGCCCGACCTGGCCGGCGACGACCTGCTCCCCCGGAGCCGCTCGCCGCTCGGCCCCAGCGCCGAGAGGGCCTTGCGGTAGTAGCAGTCCTTGCGTTCGAGGATGATCGGCCGCACGCGCGCCGCGGCGGACTCGATGACCTCCCCGGATGAATACGAACTTCGAAGCACTACCCCAACTCCGGTGACCGGGTCCACGCCGATCTCGTCGGTGTCGTCGGCCAGCCGCTTGAGCGCCTCCCGGCCCTGCACGAACGAGTGGGCGGCGACGCGGCCGGCCCGCACGACGAAGGCGTCCACGTGTCACTGGGCGCGCACGAGGGCGTCTTCCTTCCTGCACCCGAGGGTAGGTGGCTCAGGCGGCTCGACGCCCGATACCTCGGCGCTTGGTCGCGTCGGCTCGGCGGCGGCGCGCGGGTTGCGGGCGCACCACCGACCACGTCACTCACAACTCCCAACTCTGTTCGGGTATCGAGGGTGAGGGCGGTCAGAGTCAGAAGGCACGAAGCTGGCGCCCTCCTTCGCGGAGGGCGCCAGCTCGTCGGACTCACCGAATGCGGTCGCTAGGTTGCCGGTCGGAGGAAGTCTGCGGCGAGCTCGGCGGGTGTCGCGCCCGTGAACCCGGTACCGTCCAACGGCCTCGTGAACTCCTCGGCTCGCGCACCGTTCGTGATGCCCACGTGGAGAGTGTCCTCGTTCCAACGGATC
Source organism: Cellulosimicrobium sp. 4261 (assembly GCF_040546915.1). Lineage (NCBI taxonomy): Bacteria > Bacillati > Actinomycetota > Actinomycetes > Micrococcales > Promicromonosporaceae > Cellulosimicrobium > Cellulosimicrobium sp. 4261. The sequence goes on along the minus strand of NZ_JBEPOQ010000005.1, from coordinate 96,240 downwards.
CGTTCGTAGGCCAGTGGCTCTTCGAAGTCGCGGAGCATGTCTTCCCACGTACCCAGGTCGATCAGGTAGTTCGCCCATCCGAGCCTGCACGACCAGGGTGTGAAGCCCCCTACCTGCGCCATGGGGTTGATCGGGTTCAGCCCCGAGATGTTCCGTGCGAGCGCAGTCCAGACCGTGTCCAGACTCTGTCCAAGAAGCAGATCCACACTCGTTCCCCCAACGGTCTGCACTCGCAGCCCACCGGCGAGCAGTTCTAGCGAGCGTGTGACCGGGACAAGCCCCGGTTGGCTTGCCTCGACCTGCCCGACCGCGACGATCAGCCCTCCGATGTCGCTCACGACCCTCCCAGGTTTCTCAGATGACGGCGTTGACCCACGACGGGCACACGGTCGTGCCCTCGCAATAGGACGTGATCACACCCTTCGGCTCCGCCAGCGGCACCTGGATCTTGTACTCCACCACTGTCTTCATCCGCACCGATGCCGTGACCCGGCACGTCACGATCGTCGAGCACGAACGCTTCTGCATCGTGGCGTAGTACACGCGGGCGGTGCCCTGCGCGATCGACTTGTTCCCGTCGGGGAACTGGGTCGAGACCCGGGTCGGAGACGTCGAGGTCAGTCCGTGCTTCGTGCGCAGCTTCGTCACCACGTCGGAACGAATAACCACGTTGCGCGCAGCGTGGTCCTTCCACCGGTACGACACCGTTGCGACGGCTGCCCTTGGCTGAATCAGGGTGCCAGCCGCCTCAGCGGCAAAGGCCTCCTCGATGAGCTCTTGCACCTCATCCGCAGGCATCCCAGCCGGCGTGACGACCTCGATCTCATCCCCAGTCATCACAGGGGCATCCTCAGCCCACGCGCCTGGGGCCACGGCCCCGACCACCAGGAGCGCACCCACCGCGCTCGCCAGGCCCCGCACACGTCTCGAGACACCACTCATCGGTTGCTCCTCTGCTCACGAGTCCGATCCCCCTGCGGGCGAACTCGCCCCGAACATGGCAGACCAACCGCTCGGGTGGCCTGCGCAAACACACGACTGTGATCAATCGCACAGGCGCGACCCCACCTGGACCTAGAGAAGTGGCCGCGGGACCTGGCGCTCGCGGCGACCGGCGTCGTCCCGGGCGACGGCGGGCCGCGAGGTCGTGCGCGTCGTCGTGCGCGCGCCGCACGTCGTGAACGTCGTGACGCGCGCCGCGACGTCCTGACCGCCCGACGCGAGCGGGGATGAAGTCGCTACGATGCTGCGGCCGCGTCCACTCGACCAGCAGGCCCGTGCGCGGCGACACGGGCCGGCGCACGGAGCACCCACCCATGGCTTTCGGACTCGCTGCCCTCCTGGACGACATCGCGGCGTTCGCCAAGCTCGCGGCCGCCTCGATCGACGACGTCGGCGCCGCCGCCGGGCGCGCGAGCGCGAAGGCGACGGGCGTCGTCATCGACGACACCGCCGTCACGCCCCGCTACGTCGAGGGTCTGGCGGCCAAGCGCGAGCTGCCGGTCATCAAGCGCATCGCGACGGGGTCGCTGCGCAACAAGCTGCTCTTCATCCTCCCGGCGATCCTGCTGCTGAGCCAGTTCCTGCCGTTCCTGCTCACGCCGCTGCTCATGCTGGGCGGCACGTACCTCGCGTTCGAGGGCGCGGAGAAGCTGTGGGAGCTCGTCTCGGGGCGGCACCACGCCGAGGTCGAGACGAAGACCGAGAAGAAGGCGGTCGACGAGGACTCGGTGGTGTCGAGCGCGGTGCGCACCGACTTCATCCTCAGCGCGGAGATCATGGTCATCGCGCTCAACGAGGTCGCGTCGGAGAACTTCTGGTCGCGTCTGATCATCCTCGTGATCGTGGCGATCCTCATCACGGTCCTCGTGTACGGCGTCGTGGCGCTCATCGTGAAGATGGACGACATCGGCCTGCACCTCGCGAAGCGCGACACGCCGTGGGTCCAGTCGTTCGGGCGCGGGCTCGTGGGCGCGATGCCCAAGGTCATGTCCGTCATCTCGATCGTCGGGATCGTCGCGATGCTCTGGGTCGGCGGGCACATCCTGCTCCAGGGCACGTACGACCTCGGCTGGCACGGCCCGTACGACGTCGTGCACCACCTCGAGCACGCGGTGACCGGCGTCGCGGGCGTGGGCGGGTTCCTCGGCTGGCTCGTCAACACGGCGTGCTCCGCCGTCGTCGGGATCGTGGTCGGCGGCGTGGTGGTCCTCGTGGCGCACCTCGTCCCGCGCCGCAAGCACGGCGAGCCCGGCGCGACGGAGGCGACGACGCCCGAGGGCCCCGCCCCGACCGCCGGCTGAGCCCACGCCGGGCCGGGCGGTTTGGTTGGATGAGGCATGGACTCCGGCACCTGGACCAACATCGGCCTCGTCCTGCTCTTCATCCTCGTCGGCGGCGTGTTCGCCGGGACCGAGATCGCGCTCGTCTCGCTGCGTGAGAGCCAGGTCGCCCGCATCGAGAAGCAGTCGGCGCGCGGCGCGCGGGTCGCGGCGGTCGCGCGCGACCCCAACCGCTTCCTCGCCGCCGTGCAGATCGGCGTGACCGTCGCGGGGTTCTTCTCGGCCGCGTACGGCGCGTCGACGCTCGCACCGGACCTCGCGCCCGCGCTCGAGGACCTGGGGCTGTCGAGCGGGCTCGCGGACACCGTCGCGCTGGTGGGGCTCACGCTCGTCATCGCGTACCTCTCCCTGGTGCTCGGCGAGCTCGTGCCCAAGCGCATCGCGCTCCAGCGCTCGGCGGGCGTCGCGCTCGTCGTCGCCCCTCCCCTGGACCGCTTCGCGACCCTCATGCGGCCCGTCATCTGGCTGCTGTCGCGCTCGACCGACGGCGTCGTGCGGCTGCTCGGCGGCGACCCCTCGGCGCGCAGCGAGGAGATGAGCGAGGAGGAGCTGCGCGAGATCGTGCTCGCGCACGAGTCGCTGCCCGAGGACGAGCGCCGCATCCTCGACGACGTGTTCGCGGCGGGCGACCGCTCGCTCGCCGAGGCGATGACGCCGCGCGGCGAGGTCGCGTTCCTCGCGGCCGACACCCCGCTCGCGGACGCCGCCCAGACGGTCGCGGCGGGTCCGTACTCGCGCTACCCGGTGACGGGCGACGACTTCGACGACGTCGTCGGCTTCCTCCACGTGCGCGACCTGCTCGGGCGGGACTGCCCCGACCACCCGCCGACGGACCCGACGACGGGGCGCACCCTCACCGTGCGCGACGTCGTGCGGCCCATCCTCGCGCTGCCCGCGACGAACACCGTGCTGCCCGCGATGTCGCAGATGCGGCGCGAGGGCGTGCACATCGCCGTCGTCGTGGACGAGTACGGCGGCACCGACGGGATCGTCACGCTCGAGGACCTCGTCGAGGAGCTCGTGGGCGACATCCGCGACGAGTACGACGCCGACGAGCCGTCGCCCGCGCGCGAGCACGGCGCGACGACGAGCGTCGACGCCGGCCAGACGATCGAGGAGTTCGCGCGCCGCACGGGCGTCGAGCTGCCCGACGGCCCGTACGAGACCGTCGCCGGCTTCGTCCTGGCGCAGCTCGGCCGGCTCGCCGTCGTGGGCGACCACGTCGACACCGACGGCCACCGGCTCACGGTGACCGACGTCGCGCGGCGCCGCATTGTCCGCGTGGACGTCGTCCCGCTCCCCTGACCGCACGACGCTGAGTGCAGGAGACAGTCGCGTCCCGGCACCTCGGACGCGACTTCTTCCTGCACTGAGGGGTGTGGGTGGGGGCGCGTAGCGTCCGGTGGATGAGCGCAGCGACGACGGGGACAGGGATCAAGGTCGGGGTGGTCGGGAGCTTCGGCTCCGCCGCCCAGGTGCTGGAGATGGCGGTCGGGGCGGAGGACGCCGGCTGGGACGGGTTCTTCTCGTGGGACGGGCTGAGCCTGCTGTCCATGCCGGTCAACACGTTCGACCCGTGGGCGGTGCTCGCGGCGGCGGCGGTCCGGACCGAGCGGATCACGCTGGGCGCGATGGTCTTCGCGCTCCCCCGCCGCAAGCCGTGGGAGGTGGTGCGCCAGGCGCTGACGGTCGACCACCTGTCGGGCGGCCGCCTCGTGCTGCCGGTCGGCGTCGGCGTGCTCGACGACGGTGGGTTCTCCGCGGTGCCGGGTCAGCCGCAGTCGCTGCGCGAGCGCGCCGAGCTGCTCGACGACGCGCTCGCCTATCTCGACCGCGCGTGGACCGGCGAGCGGTTCACGTTCGAGGGGACGCACGTGCGGACCGGGGAGATGCAGTTCCTCCCGCAGCCGGTGGAGCGCCCTGTCGTCGGCTACCACGTGCCGGTGTGGCCGGTCGGCGTGTGGGACGCCGAGCGCCCGCCGGTGCGCTCGCTCGACCGCACCCTGCGCGCCGACGGGATCGTGCTCCAGCTCCGCGGCGACCGCGGCTTCGACGTGCCCACGCCCGACGACGTCTCCGCCCTCGTCGGCTGGCTCACCACGCGTCGCGCCGAGCTGGGCCTCGACGCGGCCCAGCCGTTCGACGTCGTCGTCCAGGGCGAGCTCCCGGCGGACCGCTCCGCGGCGGCCGACCAGCTCGCGGGCCTCGCCGACGCCGGAGCGACCTGGTGGGTCGAGTCCCGCTGGAACCCCGAGACCGCGACCCCGGACTCGCTCCTTGCCACGATCCACGCAGGCCCGCCCCGTCCCTGAGCAGGGACGGACCCAGGCGGCGTATGCGCAGGCTTCACCGCGCGACGTGTCGGGGACACGATCACGGGCGGGCTCTGGGGTGGTGACGACGGGTCGTGGCGGGCCTGGCGGGAGCAGGGCGAGGGACGAGCCCTGCGGATGGTAGACCCGTCGTCACCACCCCAGAGCCCGCCCCCGACCACGGACCCGACGAGTCAGACCGGCCGCGCCGCCTCGATCTCGACCTTGGGCAGCGTCTTCGCCGGCAGCGTCTTCGGCCGCCACGACGCGCGCGTCGCCTCGAACGCGGAGATCTCGTCCGCGTGCTGGAGCGTGAGGCCGATGTCGTCGAGGCCCTCCATGAGGCGCCAGCGCGTGTAGTCGTCGATCTGGAACGGCACGGTGACGTCGAGCGCCGACGCGGTGCGGGCGACCAGGTCGACGGTCACCTCGGTGCCCGGGTTGGTCTCGAGGATCTTCCACAGGAGCTCGACGTCCTCCTGCGCGACGATGCCCGCGACGAGGCCCTGCTTGCCGGAGTTGCCGCGGAAGATGTCGGCGAAGCGGGACGCGAGGACGACGCGGAAGCCGTAGTCCTTGAGTGCCCAGACAGCGTGCTCGCGCGACGAGCCCGTGCCGAAGTCGGGGCCGGCGACGAGCACGGAGCCCGCGCGGTAGGCGTCCTGGTTGAGGACGAACGTGGGGTCGCCGCGCCACGCGGCGAACAGCGCGTCCTCGAACCCGGTGCGGGTCACGCGCTTGAGGTAGACGGCGGGGATGATCTGGTCGGTGTCGACGTTGCTGCGGCGCAGCGGGACGCCGACGCCGGTGTGGGTCGTGAACTTCTCCATGACGGAACCTCTTCGGGTCTTCGGGGCGACGGGTGGGCGGCGCGGTGCGGCGGGCTCAGACCTGCACGAGGACGCGCGGGTCGAGCGGCGCGAGCGGCGTGCCGTCGAAGGACGTGATGTCGGTGCCCTCGGGCAGGTCGAGGTCGCTGAGCGACGACAGCGTGCCCCGCAGCGCGGTGGCCGCGGCGACGAGCGGCGACACGAGGTGGGTACGGCCGCCCTTGCCCTGGCGCCCCTCGAAGTTGCGGTTGGACGTCGAGGCGGCGCGCTCGCCCGGCTGGAGCTGGTCGGGGTTCATGCCGAGGCACATCGAGCAGCCGGCGTTGCGCCACTCCGCACCGAAGTCGAGGAAGATCTGGTCGAGGCCCTCGGCCTCGGCCTGGAGGCGCACGCGCGCGGACGCCGGGACGACGAGGACGCGGACGCCGTCGGCCTTCTTCTTGCCCTGCACGACCTTCGCGACCGAGCGGAGGTCCTCGATGCGGCCGTTGGTGCACGACCCGATGAAGACCGTGTCGACGGGGATCTCGCGCAGCGGCTGGCCCGGCGTGAGGCCCATGTACTCGATCGCGCGCTCGGCGGCGACGCGCTCGTTCTCGTCCGCGATCTGCTCGGGGACGGGCACGGTCGCGGAGATGGGCAGGCCCTGGCCGGGGTTGGTGCCCCACGTGACGAAGGGCTCGAGGTCGGACGCGCGGAGCGTGACCTCGGTGTCGAACACGGCGTCGTCGTCGGAGCGCAGCGTGCGCCAGTACTCGACGGCCGCGTCCCAGTCGGCGCCCTCGGGCGCGTGCGGGCGGCCCTTGAGGTACTCGAACGTCGTGTCGTCCGGGGCGATCATGCCGGCGCGCGCGCCCGCCTCGATCGACATGTTGCAGATCGTCATCCGCGCCTCCATGGAGAGCGTGCGGATGGCCTCGCCGCGGTACTCCAGGACGTAGCCCTGGCCGCCGCCGGTCCCGATCTTGGCGATGATCGCGAGGATGATGTCCTTGCTCGTGGCGCCGGGCGGCAGCTCGCCGTCGACGTTGATCGCCATGGTCTTGAACGGGGCGAGCGGGAGCGTCTGCGTGGCGAGCACGTGCTCGACCTCGGACGTGCCGATGCCGAACGCCAGCGCGCCGAACGCGCCGTGCGTCGAGGTGTGCGAGTCGCCGCACACGACCGTCAGGCCGGGCATGGTGAGCCCGAGCTGCGGCCCGACCTGGTGCACGATGCCCTGGTCGGCGTCGCCGAGCGAGTGGATGCGGACGCCGAACTCGCGCGCGTTGTTGCGCAGCGTGTCGATCTGCGTGCGGCTCGTGAGGTCCGCGATCGGCAGGTCGATGTCGAGCGTCGGGGTGTTGTGGTCCTCGGTCGCGATGGTGAGGTCGGGGCGGCGGACCGGGCGGCCCGCGAGGCGCAGCCCCTCGAACGCCTGGGGGCTGGTGACCTCGTGCACGAGGTGGAGGTCGATGTAGAGGAGGTCGGGCGACCCGTCGGTGCCTCGTCGCACCAGGTGCGCGTCCCAGACCTTCTCCGCCAGCGTGCCGGCCATGTAGCTCATCTCCTCGTCGTCTGTCACGGTCCTCCTGGGGGGTACGGAGAGCCGCCTGGGTCGATGGTCCGCCGTCCGGCATCCTGCCGGGGAAGACGTCCAGCGGGTGGAACATCCGTGCCGGACTTGCATCTCAGTGCGTGAGACGTCAATATCGACCTATGGACAATACTAGCGGAGTCGGAGTGCTGGACAAGGCGGCCTCCGTCCTGGGCGCCCTGGAGTCCGGACCTGCCACCCTCGCCCAGCTCGTCACGGCCACGGGCCTGGCCCGCCCGACGGCGCACCGCCTCGCCGTCGCCCTCGAGCACCACCGCATGGTCGCGCGCGACATGCAGGGCCGGTTCGTCCTCGGCCCCCGGCTCAACGAGCTCGCGACCGCGGCCGGCGAGGACCGGCTGCTCGCCGCCGCGAACCCCGTGCTGACGGCGCTGCGCGACCACACGGGCGAGAGCGCCCAGCTCTACCGCCGCCAGGGCGACCACCGCATCTGCGTCGCGGCCGCCGAGCGCCCGGTCGGCCTGCGGGACTCGATCCCCGTCGGCGCGACGCTCACGATGAACGCCGGCTCTGCGGCCCAGGTGCTGCTCGCCTGGGAGGAGCCGGACCGGCTGCACCGCGGGCTGCGCGAGGCCGTCTTCACCGCGACCATCCTCTCCGGCGTCCGACGCCGCGGGTGGGCGCAGTCCGTCTCCGAGCGCGAGCTCGGCGTCGCGTCGGTGTCGGCGCCCGTGCGCGGCCCGTCCGGCCGGGTCGTGGCCGCCGTCTCCATCTCGGGCCCGGTCGAGCGCCTCAGCCGTCAGCCCGGGCGGCTGCACTCCGGCTCAGTCGTCGCCGCCGCGAACCGCCTCACCGAGGTGCTGCGCCGCGCCGGCGAGTGAGCCGGGCCGACGCCGGCCCGTACCGGGTCGGCGTCGGCGTGCCGCGGGCCGCAAACGGGACGCGCCCTGTCAAAATGTCCCCGGCTGCTGCCATGCTGTGCGTGCCCCGACGCCCGGACAGCGCAGCGGTCGCGGGGGCGACCGCTGACCGTCCGATCCCGAGACACGAGGAGTTCCGATGCACCCGAAGCTGAAGGCCGCCCTGATCTGGGTCCTCGTGATCTTCGCCGTGTACGCGATCGTCACGAGCCCGGCCCGCGCGGCCGACATCGTCGAGGGCGTCTGGGACGTGATCGTCGGGGCGTTCCGCTCGATCGGCCAGTTCTTCAGCTCGCTCCTGGACTGACCGTGGCCCGCGGCGGACCTCGCAGCAGGATCCTGGACCGCTACGTGCTCAACGGCGAGCGCGTCGTCATCGCGACGCGCCACCACTGGGGGATGCTCGTCGAGCCCGTCGCGACGACGGTCGCGGGCGCGGCCGTGATCGCCTGGCTCGTCGTGCAGGCCGGCCCCGCGGTGGGCGACGGCGTGCTCGTGCTGTGGTGGCTGTGGCTGATCCTCGCCGCCCGACTGGTGTGGAAGGTCTTCGAGTGGCGCAACGAGTGGTTCGTCGCCACGGACAAGCGCCTGCTCCTGCTCTACGGCCTCATCACGCACAAGGTGGCGATGATGCCGCTCACCAAGGTGACGGACATGAACTACGGGCGCTCGCTCGTCGGGCGCGTCCTGGGCTACGGGCAGTTCCTGCTCGAGTCCGCCGGGCAGGACCAGGCGCTGCGCCAGATCGACTGGGTCGCGCGCCCCGACCGGACCTACCGCCTGCTGTGCGACACGTTGTTCATCCCGGGTGCCCGCCCGGGCGGAGCGCCGGTCGGACCGGGCGGAGCCGCCGCGACGACCGCTGGCCCGTTGCCCGCGACCGTCCCGCCGCCCGCGCCGCGACCGCCGCAGCCCGCCGAGCCCCCACCGGTCGAGCCCGCGCCCGCGTGGGACGGCCACAGCCGGGCCGCCACGACCCCACCGCCCCCGGCGCCGCTCCCGACGGACCCGCGGGTCGTCGTCGTGCCCGGCCGGTCCGCCGGCGTGTCGAGCGGGCCGACGCAGCCGATCCCCGCCACGGGCGACGCCCACGCGGGGCAGGTCGCCCCGCGCCCCGACGGCGGGCCGGCGGCCCCCGACGAGGGCGAGCCGGGCTGGACCGTGTCCGGGGAGCACCGCGCGACGTACGTCCCCGTCACGCCGGCACGCCCGTCGTCGACGCCCATCCCGAAGCCGTACGAGCCCGGCCCGGGGCGCGACGGCGCACCCTGACCCTGCCCGCACGAGCTCCCGCCACGGGCCTCTCCACCGGCACCGGTGGCCCCGCGACGTGCGTCACACCGGGCGGGCCCGGCCGCGGCGCCGCGATCACCCGGAGATCGAACAAGCGGCTGAAGAAACGACGAAGGCCCGGTCACCGTGATGGTGACCGGGCCTTCTTCTGTACCCCCAACGGGATTTGAACCCGTGTTACCGCCGTGAGAGGGCGACGTCCTAGGCCGCTAGACGATGGGGGCCTGTGGAGCTTCGTACCGTTTCCGGTCCGTTTCTCCGGTGAGAACTCTACCTCATGTTTCTCGCGGTCTTGACCGCTCGATCCAGAGCCGGAGCTCTTCGCTGGGGTACCAGGACTCGAACCTAGACTAAGTGAACCAGAATCACTCGTGCTGCCAATTACACCATACCCCAAGGGGGTAACCGATCCGCGTCAGGAAGCCGTGACGACGAGTCATAGACCCGTCCCCTGGCTCCCTCCCGTGGAGGTCCCACCGGCCGAGAACATTACCGGACATGCCGACGCGGACCAAATGCGCCTCGCGCACCCGAGCCGTCCCCCGACCTCCGCGTGGCGCGGTCGACGCGCACGGCCGCCGTCTGGCACCGTCAGGCCATGAGCCCTGGAGACTCCCTCGACCCCGGTTCGCGCGCCGACCGGGCCGCGTCGTTCGAGCACGGCGCCGCGCAGTACGCCTCCACCCGGCCCTCCTATCCGGACGCGGCCGTCGACTGGCTCGTGCCCGACGGCGCCCACCGCGTCCTCGACCTCGCCGCCGGCACCGGGAAGCTCACCGAGCGGCTCGTCGCGCGCGGCCTCGACGTCGTCGCCGTCGAGCCGTCGGACGCGATGCGCGACCGTCTCGCGGAGACCGTCCCCGACGCCGAGGCGCTCCCCGGATCGGCGGAGGCCGTCCCGCTGCCGGACGCGAGCGTCGACGCCGTGCTGGTCGCCCAGGCGTGGCACTGGTTCTCTCCCGCTGCCCAGCCGGAGATCGCGCGCGTGCTGCGGCCCGGCGGCCGGCTCGGCATCGTGTGGAACGTCCGGGACAGCTCGGTGGACTGGGTGGGCCGGTTCACCGAGATCATCCACCGGGGCGACACGCTCGAGCACAGCTACCGGGAGCCCGCGCTCTCCGAGCGCCTCTTCACGACGCCCGAGCACCGCACGGTGCCGTGGGCCGACCGGGTCACCACGTCCTCGCTGCGCCCGCTCGCCGCGTCGCGCAGCTACCTCCTGACCCTCCCGCCCGCGCGGCGCGAGGAGCTGCTGGACGAGATCGATCGGCTCGTCGCGACCCATCCCGACCTCGCCGGCCGCACCGAGGTGGACCTCCCCTACCTCGCCCAGTGCTGGCGCGCGGACGTGCGCCCCGACGCACCGGGTGCAGCGTGACCGGCCGCGGCGCCCACGGCGCGGTCACGGGCGACGACGTCCGGATGGCCGTCCGATGGCTCGCCGACCGCCTCGCGGGCCAGCCCGTGTCGGCGTTCGACGCACAGGCAGGCCCGGTCCGCTGGTCGTGCTGGACGACGACGGAGCACGTCGTGGACGACCTCCTCGCCTACGCGCTCCAGCTCGCGGCACTCCCCGCGCTCGCGTACGTGCCGCTCGTCGGGCCCAAGGGCGAGGGCGAGATCGCGCACGTCGACCGCGCGGCCGGGACGGCGGGGCTCGTCGAGGCGCTCGTCGGCGGCGGGGAGCTGCTCGCGACGCTCGCCGAGACGCGGCCCGCGGACGCGCGCGCCTTCCACCCGTACGGGGTCTCGGACGCCGACGGCTTCGCGGCGATGGGGGTCGTCGAGGTCCTCGTGCACGGCCACGACGTGCTCCTCGGGCTCACGGACGCACCGAGCCCGTTCCCCCCGGGGCTGGCAGCCCGGGCGCTGGCCCGCCTGTTCCCCGACGTCGACACCAGCCCGGACGAGGACCCGGACGCGGTGCTCCTCTGGGCGACAGGCCGAGGCGAGCTCCCGGGCCGACCGCGGCGCACGCGCTGGCGCTGGGACGCGACCGTGCGCGCGGACGCGCCGGGCTGAGCCGGTCCGTCAGCCCGACGACGCGGCGGCCGCCGCCGCGATGCGGCGCGCGGCCGAGGAGAGCGCCGTGCCGTCCTTCCAGACCATCCGCAGCCGACGGTCCAGCTCGAGCCCCGGCACCGCGACGCGCACGAGCGCACCCCGGGCCACGTCGTCGGCGACGGCGAGGCTCGACAGCACGGCGACCGCCCCGCCGTGCTGCACAGCCGTCTTCAGCGCGGCCGTGGAGCCGAGGTAGGGCAGGTGGTCCGGCAGGCGCTCCCCGAGCGCCGCGAGGCCGCGCTCGAGCGTCTCGCGCGTCCCGGAGCCGCGCTCGCGCACGACGAGCCCCCCGGACAGCAGCTCGTCGACGCGCACGGCGCTGCGGCGCGCCCAGGGGTGCGCCGGGCCGACGACGACGACGAGCCGGTCGTGCGCGACGGTGCGGCTGCGCAGCCCGCGCCGCAGCGTCGCGCTCTCGACGAACCCGAGCTCCACCCCGCCGTCGAGGACGAGGTCCGTCACCTCGCGCGAGTTGCGGACGACGAGCTCGACGTCGGGAGCCCCGCCGCCCGGCGCCCCCTCGAGCGCGAGCCGCGCGAGCCAGCGCGGCGCGAGGTACTCCGCGACCGTGAGGCTCGCCGCGACGCGCACCCGGGCCGCCGGGGCGTCGCGCAGCGCCGCGACGGAGGTCTCGAAGCGGTCCGAGGCCTCGATCACCTCGCGCGCCCACGCCGCCGTCGCGCGGCCGGTCTCCGTGAGCCGGGACCCGCGCGTCGTGCGCTCGAGAAGGTCGAGGCCGAGACGGCGCTCCAGCGCGCGCAGGCCCGCCGACGCCGTGGGCTGGGCGACGCCGAGCGCGCGGGCCGCCGCGCTGATCGACCCGTGCGAGTCGGTCGCGACGAGCAGCTCGAGCGCGGAGAGGGACGTCCGGTCGCGGGCGGTCGGGGCCATAGGCCCACTCTATGCCTCGCGAGGGAAGTCGCTCTTCTGCCGCCGCACCGGCCGCAGCACGCTGGAAGCATGACCCAGCCTGCACCTCCCTCGACCCGCACGGAGGCCCTCGCGACCCGAGGCGTCCCGGCGGTCACGGCCGCTCCCCCGGCGCCCGCACCCGACCGGCGCCCCGACGCACCGCGCGGACCGCGCGACCTCGTCCCCGGCCTCGTGCTCGTCGGCGCGGCGACGCTCCTCGTGCTCGCGGGCGCGCGCCTGGTCCCGACGGTCTCCCCGCTCGTCGTCGCGCTCGTCCTGGGCGCCCTCGTCGCCCCGGCGCTCGGCCGGCTCGCGACGACCCGGCGGGGCGCGGCGACGGTCGCCGCCACGCGTCCCGGCGTCGCGTGGACGTCGCGCGTCGTGCTCCGGGTGGGCGTCGTGCTGCTCGGCTTCCAGCTCTCCCTCCCGGAGGTGCTGGGGCTCGGCTGGCGCGGGCTCGTCGTCGTCACGACGACGCTCGCCGTCACGTTCGCGGGCACGCTCGCGCTCGGCCGCGTGCTGCGCGTGCCGCGCGTGACGACGCTGCTCGTCGCGACCGGCTTCTCCGTGTGCGGGGCGGCCGCGATCTCCGCGATGCAGGGCGTCGTGGACCGGCCGGGCCGCACGCCCGACGAGGTGCGCGAGGACGACGACGGCGTCGCCACCGCGCTCGCGCTCGTCACCGTCTACGGCACCCTCGCGATCGTCGTGCTGCCCTGGCTCGCAGGGCTGCTCGGGCTCACCGACGACCGGGCCGGGCTCTGGATCGGCGCGAGCGTCCAGGAGGTCGCGCAGGTCGTCACCGCGGCCGGGACGATCTCCGCGCCGGCGCTCGCCACCGCGACGGTCGCGAAGCTCGCGCGCGTGGCCCTCCTCGCGCCGCTCGTCGCCGTCGCCGGGGTCGTCGTGGCACGCGGGGCCCGACGCGCGGCGGCGCTCGCGAGCACGAGCACGCTCGGGACGCCGGGCACCGCGCCGTCGACCGGTGCGGAGGACGGCGAGCCCCGCGGCGTGGGCGCGGGTGCGGAGGCCGAGAAGCGACGCGTCGCCCCGGTGCCGTGGTTCGTCGTGGGGTTCGTGGCGGCGGTGGCGCTCCGCAGCCTCGGGGTCGTGCCCGCGCCGGTGCTCGCCGTCCTCGTCACGGCCTCGACGCTCGCGTTCGTCGCGGCGATGTTCGCCCTCGGGCTCGGCGTGGACGTGCCGACGCTCGTGCGCACCGGGCGGCGGTCGCTCGTGCTGGGTGCGCTGTCCGCGGTGCTCGTCACCGCGACGGCCCTCGTGGGCCTCCTGCTCCTCGCCTGACAGCCCACGATAAAGCGGCCCGGTCCCGCGAGGAACCAGGGGCTCTACCTCGCAGGACCGGGGCTCTGCCTCGCGGGCGGGGGCTGTGCCTCGCAGGGCCGGGGGTTAGCTCGGCGCGGGGGTCTGCGCGGCCGCGACGCCGAGCGTCGCGGGGAGGTCGTCGAGGCCGTGGACGACGTGCACGCCCGACGCGCGGGCGGACGCCGGGTCCTCCGGGTGCGGGCCGCCGCGGCGGGTGCCGGGGCGGTCGAGCCACACCCCGACGAGGCCCGCCGCGAGCGCGCCGCGCGCGTCGACGTCGAGCTCGTCGCCGACGTACGCCGTGCGGGCCGGGTCGGTGCCGAGACGACGGCACGCCTCGGCGAACACGCGCGGGTCGGGCTTGCCGAAGCCGAGCGTGTCCACCCCGACGAGCAGCGGCACGTCGGCCAGGCCCGCGGCCGCGAGCTTGCGGGTCTGGAGCTCGACGCGCGCGTTCGTCAGCGAGCCGACGCGCACCCCGGCCCCTGCGAGCGCGTCGAGCACCCCACGGGAGTCGGCGAACGCCGTCCACGACGCCTCGAACGTGCCCCAGAAGAGGTCCTTCCAGTCGACGTACGCCGCGTCGTCGAGCAGCTCGCCGCCGAACGCCGCCTGGAGCTCGTTGGCGCGCGCCATGCGCTGGGCGTCGAAGTCGACCTCGCCGCGCGTGTACGCGCGGTAGTGCCCGTTGGGGTCGGCGCGCCACAGCGCGAGGACGTCGTCGTAGCGCTCCTCGGGCAGGTGCGGCAACCACACCCGCGACGCGGCGGCGATGGCCTCGGCGAAGGCGGCGCGCGTGTCGACGAGCGTGTCGTCGACGTCGAACAGGACACCCTCGAGGAGCGCGGCCGCCGAGGCCGCGGCGTCGGTCACAGCGCGTCCCGCAGGCGCACGAGGCGCTCCAGCGTCGAGCCCTTGCCGAGCAGCTCCATCGACTCGAACAGCGGCGGCGAGACGCGGCGGCCCGTGAGCGCGACGCGCAGCGGCGTGAACGCGAACCGCGGCTTGACGCCCATGCCCTCGACGATCGCGTCGCGCAGGCGCTCCTCGATGGCGGCGGTGACGAACTCGTCGTCCTGCAGCACGTCGAGCGCGGCGATCGCCGCGGCGAGGATGTCCTTCGCGTCGTCGCGCAGGGCGCCGCGCGCGTCGTCCTCGACCGTGAGCGCGTCGTCGGCCGTGAAGAGGAAGCCCAGCATCCCGACCGACTCGCTCAGCAGCACCATGCGCTCCTGGACGAGCGGCGCGGCCGCCGTGAGGATCTCCTGGTTGCGGGGCGACAGGTCGGCGAACGAGTCCGCCGGCACGAGCCCGCCCGCGTGCAGGTACGGGACGAGGCGGTCGCGGAAGTCCTCCGGCGCGAGCATCCGCACGTGCGTCGCGTTGATCGCCTCGGCCTTCTTGAGGTCGAAGCGCGCCGGGTTCGGCAGCACGTCGTGCACGTCGAAGGCCTCGACCATCTCGGTGACCGTGAAGATGTCGTGGTCCGGCGAGATGGACCAGCCGAGCAGCGCGAGGTAGTTGAGCAGGCCCTCGGGCGTGAACCCGCGCTCACGGTGCAGGAACAGGTTGGACTCGGGGTCGCGCTTGGAGAGCTTCTTGTTGCCCTCCCCCATGACGTACGGGAGATGGCCGAACTCCGGCATGACGTGCGCGACGCCGATCTCCAGCAGCGCCCGGTACAGCGCGATCTGGCGCGGCGTCGAGGACAGCAGGTCCTCGCCGCGCAGCACGTGCGTGATGCCCATGAGCGCGTCGTCGACGGGGTTCACGAGCGTGTAGAGCGGCTGCCCGTTCGCGCGCACGAGCGCGTAGTCCGGGACCGAGCCCGCCTTGAACGTGATCTCCCCGCGCACCACGTCGGTGAAGGTGATGTCCTCGTCCGGCATCCGCAGGCGCAGCACCGGCTCACGGCCCTCGGCGCGGAAGGCGGCCTTCTGCTCGTCCGTGAGGGTGCGGTCGAAGTTGTCGTAACCCTTCGTCTTGAGCCCCGCGGCGGCGTTGCGCGCGTCGGACTCCTCCGGGGTCGAGAACGACTCGTAGACGTACCCGCCCTCGACGAGCCGCGCGATGACGTCCTGGTAGATGTCCGCGCGCTGCGACTGCCGGTACGGCTCGTGCGGGCCGCCGACCTCGACGCCCTCGTCCCAGTCGAGCCCGAGCCAGCGCAGCGCGTCGAGGAGCTGCTGGTAGCTCTCCTCGCTGTCGCGCGCCGCGTCGGTGTCCTCGATGCGGAACACGAACGTGCCGCCGGTGTGCCGCGCGTAGGCCCAGTTGAACAGCGCGGTGCGGATGAGCCCGACGTGCGGCGTCCCGGTCGGGGACGGGCAGAAGCGGACGCGGACGGGCGAGGAACCAGGTGCGGGGATCACGGCTCCCAGCCTAGTTGCCCGACGCCGCCCGGCACCCGCGCGTCCGGCGTCGGGCCCGTCCTCGTCTCAGTCCGGGACGGTCTCCGCCGCGCCTCCCGCGCGACCGGCCCGCCACGACCGCGTCGCCACGACCGCCGCCCCGAGGGCGGCGCCCGCGAGCGCGCACCCCGGGACCAGGATGATCGCCAGGACGACGGCGTACGCCAGCACCTCGCCCGGGGGCACGTTCCCCGAGGCGATCGCGAGGACCGCGAGCACGAGGACGACCACGCACGGGACGACGGCACCCCAGCCCGCCCACCGCGCGACGGCGCGGCCCGGACCGCGTCCCACGATCAGCCGCGCCGGACGACCGGGTTGCTCAGGACGCCCAGCCCCTCGACCTCGCACTCGACGCGGTCGCCGACGTCGATCAGCCCGACGCCGGCGGGCGTGCCGGTGAGGATGACGTCGCCGGGCAGCAGGGTCATCGCCTCGGAGACGTACGACACGAGGAACGGGATGTCGAAGATCATGTCGCTCGTGCGGCCGTCCTGCTTGACCTCGCCGTTGACGCGGCTGCGGACGCCGACGTCCTCGGGGTCGAGGTCGGTGTCGATCCACGGCCCGAGGGGGCACGCGGAGTCGAAGCCCTTGGCGCGCGCCCACTGGCCGTCGGTGCGCTGCGCGTCGCGCGCGGTGACGTCGTTCGCGACCGTGTACCCGAGCACGTACGCCGGCGCGGCCTCGGGCGACACGTCCTTCGCGAGGCGACCGATGACGACCGCGAGCTCGGCCTCGTACGAGACCTCCTGCGAGAAGTCGGGCAGGACGATCGGGTCGTCCGGGCCGACGACCGACGTGTTCGGCTTGAGGAACAGCAGCGGGCTCGTCGGGACGTCGTTGCCCATCTCCTTCGCGTGGTCCGCGTAGTTGCGGCCCACGGCGACCACCTTGGAGCGCGGGATCACCGGCGCGAGGAGCCGGACGCCGTCGCCCAGCTCGACGCGCTCACCCGTCGGCGTGACGGGCATGTAGAGCGGGTCGCCCGTGAGGACCGCGAGGTACGTGCGGTCCCCCTCCTGCTGGACGAGGGCGTAGCGGGGGTCGTCTCCGGTGGTGAATCTCGCGATGCGCACGGGCCCAGGCTATCCGGCCGTGCCCGCACGATCACGCGCGGGCGAGGACCTCGCCGTTGAGGACGGCGAACCAGCCCGCCGGCTCCTCGGCCCAGCGCAGCCAGTCCTGCGCGAGCTGCTCGAGCGCGACGTCGTCCGCGAGCGCCGACTCCTTCGCCTGGACGGCGAAGTTCGACGCGACGCAGCGCTCGGCCCACAGCCCGCCCCACCACGTGCGGTCGGCGGGGGTGGCGTAGCACCAGGTGCTCGCGCTGGGCTCGATCCCGTCGAGCGGGAACCCGGCGTCCTGCACCCAGGAGAAGAGGCGACGACCGGCGTCGGCCTCGTACCCGTAGGCGTGCGTGACCTCGTGGTAGAGCGTGTTCCACTCGGTGAGCCCCGGCGACTCGGGGTACCAGGTCATGGCGGCGTAGTCGGCGTCGCGCACGGCGACGAGCCCGCCCGGCTTCGTGACGCGTCGCATCTCGCGCAGCGCGGCGATCGGGTCGGACAGGTGCTGCAGGAGCTGGTGCGCGTAGACGACGTCGAACGTGCCGTCGGCGAACGGCAGCTCGTAGGCGTTCGCGTGCTGGAACGAGATGTTCGCGGTGCCGCGCTGGGCGGCGAGCTCGCGAGCGCTGTCGAGGACGGCCTCGGACGCGTCGACGCCGACGACCCGTCCGTCGCCGACGCGGTCGGCGAGGTCGACGGTGACCGTGGCCGGGCCGCAGCCGACGTCGAGGAGGCTCATGCCGGGTCGCAGGTGCGGCAGGAGGAACCCGGCCGAGTTCTCGGCCGTGCGCCAGCGGTGCGAGCGCAGCACGGACTCGTGGTGGCCGTGGGTGTACGACTCGGACTCCTGCGCGGGGTCGCTGCCTGCCCCGGTGGGGGCGTCGGCGTGGTGGTCGGCGGCCTCGTCGGCGCCGTGGGGGGTGTGCGTCATACCCGCACCGTAGGCCGCGGTTGCGGCGTTCTCGACCCCGTTCTCACACTCTGGGCGCGTGGTCCCCGCGCGGCTCGTCCCCGGCGTGGCGGCGGGGTGGGAGCGCGCCCGCGCACGGACAATCCCCCCATGACGGCCGCGACCGGCACGACCTCCGCCTCGGGCGATCCCGCCCGGTCCTCCGTGGGCTTCGCGCGGCGCCACGCTGCGCTGCTCCTCGGCGGGCCGGGCCGCGTCACGGGGCTCGACGTCGCGCGCGGGGTCGCGGTCCTCGGGATGTTCACGGCGCACGTGGGCTTCACGACGGACGACTTCGGCGAGGTCTCCGGCTGGCTCTCGCTGTCCCACGGCCGCTCGTCGGTCCTCTTCGCGCTCGTGGCCGGGGTGTCGCTCGCTCTCGTCTCGGGCGGGCGCACCCCGCTCGACGGGCTGCCCGCGCTGCAGAACCGCACCCGCGTCCTCGTGCGCGCGGTGCTCCTGGTCGCCCTGGCGGGCCTGCTGGACCTGCTCGGCACGCGCGTCCTGCTGATCCTCGGCTTCTACGCCGCCTACTTCGTGCTCGCGCTGCCGTTCCTGCGCTGGCGGCGCCGGGACCTCCTGCTCCTCGCGGGGGCGGTCGCCGTCGTGGGCCCGGCGCTCGCGCTGTGGCTCCCGGAGGTGCTCGCGCGCGCCGGGCTCCACCTGCCCGACGACGGGTCGGGTGCGCTCACGGACTTCCTCGTCTCGGGGCACTACCCGGCGGTCGTGTGGATGGCGTACGTGCTCGTCGGGATCGCGATCGGTCGGTCCGACCTCGGCGCGAGGACGACGCGCGTCGCGCTGGTCGCCGGCGGGCTGCTCGCGGCGGGGCTCGGCTACGGCGTCTCGGCGGCGCTCACGGGTCCTCTGGGCGGGGCGCAGGCCGTGGAGGACGCGGCCGCGGTGTGGTGGAGCGCGTACCGGCCGGAGCCGCTCGGGTGGGCGGACCCGTGGCCGACGAGCGCGTACCTGTGGCTCGCGGGCCCGCACACGGACACTCTCCCCGAGGTCGTGGGGTCGGGCGGGTTCGCCGTCGCGGTGCTCGGGCTGTGCCTGTTCGCGGGCCGGGTAGGCCGCTGGGTGCTCGCCCCCGTCGCCGCGGTCGGCGCCATGGCGCTCACGGTCTACTCGGCCCAGATCGTCGTCCTGTGGGCCTGGGGCGACGCGGCGTACGAGCAGACGACGAACGGCCCGCTCCTCGCGCTCGTGCTCGCGACGCTCGGGGCCGCGACCCTGTGGCGCTGGGCGTTCGGCCGCGGCCCGCTGGAACGGCTCGTCGCGTCCGTCGCGGCGCGCGCCTCCGCCGTCACGTCGTCGCGCGGGCCGACGTAGGGTCGGCCGCATGACCACCACGAGCGACGACACCGCACCCCGCCCCGCCCTGCGCCGTCTCGGCCGGTCCGGCCTGGCCGTGTCCGCCGTCGGGCTGGGGTGCAACAACTTCGGGCGCCCCTCGACGGCGACGGAGACCCTGGAGGGCACGCGCGCCGTCGTCGACGCCGCGCTCGACGCGGGCGTGACGTTCTTCGACACGGCCGACACGTACGGCGGCCGCCCGGGCCTGAGCGAGGAGCTGCTCGGCCAGGCGCTCGGGTCGCGGCGCGACGACGTCGTCGTGGCGACGAAGTTCGGCATGTCGATGCGCGGGGCCGCGGGGGCGGACTTCGACGCGCGCGGCTCGCGCCGCTACGTCGTGCGGGCGGTCGAGGGCTCGCTGCGCCGCCTCGGCACCGACCGCATCGACCTCTACCAGTTCCACACCCCCGACCCGCAGACGCCGATCGACGAGACGCTCGCGGCGCTCGACGACCTCGTGCGCGCGGGCAAGGTGCTCTACGTGGGTCACTCCAACCGGGCCGGGTGGCAGATCGCGGAGGCAGAGCTCGTCGCGCGCGCGGCGGGCACCGTGCGGTTCGTGTCCGCGCAGAACCAGTACAACCTCGTCGACCGCGCGGCCGAGCTCGAGGTGCTGCCCGCCGCGGCGGCGTACGGGCTCGGCGTCCTGCCGTACTTCCCGCTCGCGAACGGCCTGCTCACCGGCAAGTACGCGCACGGCGCGCGGCCCGACGACGGCCGGCTCGTGCGCAGCAAGCCGCACCTGCTCGAGTCCGCGCCCTGGGAGGCGCTCGCGCGGCTGGGCGCGTTCTGCCAGGTGCGCGGCATCACCGAGGTGCAGGTCGCGTTCGGGTGGCTGCTCTCCCGGCCCCAGGTGTCGAGCGTCATCGCGGGTGCGACGAAGCCCGAGCAGGTGCGGCAGAACGCCGCCGCGGGTGCGTGGCGGCCCACGGCCGACGATCTCGCGGAGCTCGACGAGATCTTCCCGCCGCTCGGGAAGGTCGCACCCTTCTGACCCGTCCCGCCGCGCTCCCGCGGGCGCGGCGGCCGGTCGTGTGGCCCGACCGCGACCGGCTGCCTACCGTGGGGGCATGGCCTCGTGGGAGGACGTCGGACGGGTCGTGGCGGTGCTGCCGGGCACGGACCTCAAGGACGCGCGCCGGTGGACGGTGCACGGCAAGCTCTTCGTGTGGGAGCGCCCCCTGCGCCCGCGCGACCTCGACGAGCTGGGCGACGCGGCCCCGGCGGAGCCGCCCGTCGCGCTGCGCGTCGCGGACGAGGGCGAGAAGTCCGCGCTGGTCCAGGACGACCCCGGCACGTTCTTCACGACGAGCCACTTCGACGGGTACCCGGTCGTGCTCGCGCGGCTCGACCGGCTCCCCGTGCCGGAGCTCGAGGAGCTCGTGCAGGACGCGTGGCTCGCCCGCGCCCCGCACCGCCTCGCGCAGGAGTACCTGCGGCGCACGGAGTGACGCTGCGCGAGCGGGGAGAGGCGTCACCAGGAGAAGACGGCCACCGCGTAGTTCGCCCACGTCGGCTCCAGCGCCACCGTGACGTCCTCCGGGTCGTGGACGGCGTACACGAGATCCCACTCGCCGCTCGACCCCCGGGCCACGAGATCGGGGCGTTCGAGCAGGACGTCCGGCGCGTAGTCGTACACCCGGCGGGCCACGAGGCCGCCCGACACCGGTTGCACGTCGATGCTCCCGGGGTCGACGGCGCGGCCCGTGCCGTTCGTCAGGCGCACCCGGACGCGCACGGAGTCCGGCGGGTCGCCGTCCCGCACCGCCGCGTGCTCGCTCGGCGTGTACGCCTGCGGGGCCGAGACCGAGACGACGAGGCCGTCGGCGTACCGGACCGATTCGCCGAACCAGACGCGGTCGGACACGGCCGTGATCTCCGGGCCGTCGTCGGACCCGCCGCCGAGCGGGTACCCGCGCAGCGAGCTCCCCACGCCGTAGCCGGGACCGGTCGCGGGCACGACGTCGACCGCGACCCAGGTCGTGACGACGACCGTCCCCGCGAGCAGCGCGACGAGCGCGCGCGTCGCCCCCGGCACGCCGCGCGTGCCCCGACGCCAGGCGACGGCGCCGACCGTGAGCACGACGGCTCCGGCGACGGGGTAGAGCCAGCCCACGTGCGCCCAGCCCCAGCGCGCCGTCATGGCCTCGGTGACGAGGACGGCCCCGACGAGCAGGACGCCGAGGCACGCCGTGACGAGGACGCCCGTCCCCGAGCGTCGGGCCCGCGCGGGCTGCGCCGTCGGTGCGGGCTCGGGGTCGCCGGGGGCCGGGCGTTCGCCGCCGTCTGCGGGCGGCGAGGGCTCCGCAGGGCCGGGTGCCGACGGCGCGGGCTCGCGCTCCCCCGCCGCGCCGGGCGCCGTGCCCCACGCGGGTGCGGGCCCCGCGTCGTCGGGCGGGGTCCTGGGGTCGCTTCTGCTCACCGGTCCGTCCCTCGGTCCCGTGCGCCGGTCAGTACGCGCTCACGCGCGTGACCTCGAAGGTCGCCGTCTTCATGGCCTCGAGGTTCTCGGAGTCGATGAAGTCGAAGGCCTCGACGGTCGTCGACTCGCCCGGGGCGAGCTGGTCGGTGTAGACGAAGTCGGACTCGACGACCGTGCCGTCGGCCGCGACGGCGTCGACGTCGAGGTCGAACGTCAGCGGCTCGTCGGAGGTGTTGGTCAGCGTGAGCGGCAGGGCGGACTCGACCCAGCCGAACTCGTCGGCGGTGCCCTCGAACGTGCCGACCTCGACACCGAGGTCGTTCGCGAGGATCTCGTCCGTCGACTCGCCGAGCGCGCGGTCGGAGTCCTCCTGGATCTCCGAGAGCGTCTGCTCGTACTGCGACGAGGCCTCGTTCGCCGCGACGACGAAGAGGACCCACACGAGGATGGTCACGAGCACCGAGACCACACCGAGCACGATCGCCGCGATCGAGAAGCCCTTGCCCGACCGGCCCTGCTTCGCCTGCGACAGCCCGACGAAGCCGAGCACCACGCCGGCGATGCCCATCACCGCGGCGAAGATGTTGACGAACGGGATCCAGCTGCCGAGGAAGCCGAGGATCGCCAGCACGAAGCCGACGATCGCCATCGTCCCGGTCGACGGCGCCGGCGCCGTGTACGCGGCGTAGCCGTTCCCGTACGGGCTCCCGTAGGGCTGCTGGGCGGGGTCGCCGTAGGGCTGGCCGTACGGCTGCTGCGCCCCGGCGTCGGGGTAGGGCTGCGCGTACCCCTGCGCCGGGGACCCGGCGGGCTGGCCGTAGCCCTGCTGCCCGTACGCGGCCTGAGGATCGGCACCGTAGGGCGGGTGGCCGGGGTCTCCGTAGGGCGCCTGCTCCGGCGTGCTGCCGTACCCGGGCGCGCCGTACGCGGCGTCGGGCGAGCCGTACGGCCGGGGCTGCGGCTCTCCCTGCGACGCCCACGCGTCCTGCCCCTGTCCGTGCCCCTCCTGCGCAGGGTCGGAGCCCTGCGGCCGGTAGGGGTCGAACTGGTACGGGTCCTGCGGTGCCGTGGGCGGCTGCGACATGGTGCTCCTCCGCGGCCTCGCCGCGAGATCGGTCGTTCGGGTCGGGGTGGACGGCCGACGCGCGGTCGGCCGGCCGGACGCGCCGGGTCTTCACAGCACGTTCACGGCCATTCTTCCCGGTCGCGCCCACATCGGGAAAACCGCGCGGCGGGTGAAAGTCCGCCGCGCCGACGCCCCCGCGGGCTCTCGTACCCTGGATGCGTGCCTGCGACCGCCCCCGCGACCCCCCGGACGACGCCCGTCGTCGTCCCCGGCGTGCTGCCCGCCGCGGAGTGGGCGGAGCGCGAGCGCGCCCACGCCGAGCGCGCGGACGCGCTGACGGCCGGGTGGCGGCACCGCAAGCCGCTCGGGCAGAAGCACGCGATCGAGGACTTCCTCTTCACCTACTACCCCACGCGCCCGGCCCAGCTCCGGCGCTGGCACCCGGGGCCGGGCGTCGTGCTGGCTCCCCCGACCGCCGCGAGCGGTGCGGCACCGGGCACCGACGCGGCGCCCGACCCGTACGCCGACCGCTCTGGATGGCGCTGGTACCGGAGCACGCCCGACGGTCTGACGCTCGACACCGACGCGTTCCTCGCCGACCGCGGCGACACCGTGCGGTACCTGCGCGCCCTGCTCGACGCCACCGCGTCGCGCCCGGGCCGGTTCGGCTGCTTCGGGCTCCACGAGTGGGCCATGGTCTACCGCGACAAGGAGGCCGGGCGCGACCACCGGCACCCGCTCCCCCTGCGGCTCGGGCACGAGGGGACGGACCGGGTCGTCGAGGACCACCCCGTGCAGTGCTCCCACTTCGACGCCTTCCGCTTCTTCACGCCGGAGGCCGGGCCGCTCAACCGCCTGCGGCCCACGCGCGAGACGCAGCCCGCCCTGGAGCAGCCGGGGTGCCTGCACGCGACGATGGACCTCTACAAGTGGGCGCTCAAGCTCACGCCGGCCGTCCCCGGCGACGTCGTCCTCGACGCCTTCGAGCTCGCGCGCGACGTCCGCGTCGTCGACATGCAGGCGTCGCCCTACGACGTGTCGTCGTACGGGCTGGAGCCGGTCGCGATCGAGACGCCCGAGGGCAAGGCCGAGTACGTGCGGCACCAGCGCGCCTTCGCCGTCCGCGGGGCAGTGCTGCGCGAGCGGCTCCTCGCCGTGTGCGACGCGCTGCTCCCGCCGGACGGCGACGCGTCCGCCCACGTCTCCCGCTGAGGCCTGACATCCGACGCGCGGACGAGGGACGTCGCGCCGGCGGCGGCCGTGACCGGCGACCGGCCCGCGTGCGAGGATCGCCCGCGTGAGCCGCGCCGAGACCATCGCCGAGATCCCGACCGGCCCCGTGGCCGTCCCCGCCGTCGTCCGCGCGCTCGCGAGGGACGACGTCGTCACCCCGGTCTGGCGCAACACCGTCGGCGGGCTGACGTTCCGCCTCGACCCGCGCGGCGGCGAGGCAGGGGGACCGGTCCGGTACGCGAAGTGGGTCCCGGCGGGCGTCCCGGAGATCGACCTGGCGGGAGAGGCCGAGCGGCTCGCGTGGGTCGGCGACCGGACCCCTGTGCCGCGCGTCCTCGACCAGGGCGCGGACGACGACGGCTCGTGGCTCGTGACGCAGGCCGTCGCGGGGCGGTCGGCGGTCGAGGCGCGCTGGGCGGGCGACCCGGCGGTGGCCGCGACCGCGATCGGCCGCGGGCTGCGCGCGCTGCACGAGGCGCTCCCGGTGGCCTCGTGCCCCTTCACCTGGTCCGTCGCGCAGCGTGTCGCGAACGCCGACGACCGGCTCGCACGGGGGCACGGGCCCGACGAGTGGTTCCCCGAGCACCGCGGTCTGGCCGTCGCCGAGGCGCGCGCCCGGCTCGACGACGCTCCCCCGGTCGACCGCCTCGTCGTGTGCCACGGGGACGCGTGCGTGCCGAACACGCTCCTGCACGACGACGGCACGTTCGCCGCGCACGTCGACCTCGGGTCGCTCGGGGTCGCGGACCGCTGGGCGAACCTCGCCGTCGCGGCGTGGAGCACGGAGTGGAACTACGGCCCCGGGTACGACGGCCACGTCTACGCGGGCTACGGCATCGACCCCGACCCGGAGCGCATCGCGTACTACCGGCTGCTCTGGGACCTGTCCTGACGGCGGGGTGCGGCGCGCCGTGCGCCGTCAGCGACGCGGCTGGTGGGCGGCGACGCCCTGCTCGGCGAGCTCGGCGGTCTCCGCGATCCGGCGCGCCCGGGTGTCGGGCCGCTTCGCCTCGACGATCCAGCCGAGGATCGAGCGCCGCACGCCGGGCGTGAAGGCGTCGAAGCGCTCCCGCACGTCGGGCCGCTCGCCGAGCGCCGCGGCGAGGTCGTCGGGGACGACGAGCGCCTCCGCGTCGTCGTGCCGGGTCCAGGACCCGTCCGCCCGGCCGGCCTCGACGACGGCGCGCCCGGCGTCGGTGAGGCGCCCGTCCGCCTCGACGCGTGCGACCCGCTCCTTGCTGAGCCGCGTCCAGCGGGAGCCGGGACGGCGGCGCGTGAACCACAGCGCGTGCCGGTCCTGGTCGACGGTCGCGGCCTGCCCGTCGATCCAGCCGTAGGACAGCGCCTCCTCGATCCACGGCTCGTACCCGAACGTCGGCCGACCGCTCTCGCGCCGCCACGTGAGGAGCCAGACCCCGGGCTCGGGGTCGTCGTGGTGCGCGGCGAGCCACGCCCGCCACTCCGCGGGGGTCTGCGCGTGGAACGCGGGACGGCCCTGGTACTCCTCGGTCACGGTGGCGCCTCCGTCGTCGGTCGGGGCACCAGCGTGCCCGGTCCGCCGCGGAGGTGCCAGGGTGCCGACCCGGGAGGCGCCCCGTCGGCGCCTCCCGGGTCGGTCGTGCGTCCTGCGGTCAGGAGCAGGACGGGACGGTGACGACCTGCTCGACCGTCTGGGTGCCGTCCGCCCCCGTCGCCGTGACGGTGACGTCCAGGTCGCCCGTCGCGGACCGCGCGGCGAACGACTGGTACGCGCTCGCCCCCGCCGCGACGCCGGCGAACGACCGCGTCCCGAGCGACGACGCCAGCTCGACGTCGACGGCCGCGTCGGAGACGTTCACCGCGCGGACCGCAACGTAGGGCTTGCCTGCGAGGCAGCGCGGGCTGACCTCGACCTCGACGAGCACGACGTCGGCCGGCTCCTCCAGGGCGTCGATCGCGCCCTGGAGCGCGAGCCGCGCGTCGCGCAGCGCCGCGTCGGACGCCGCGGCGTCGTCGAGCGTCCCGGTCGCCGCGCCGAGCGCCGCGCGGAAGGCCTGCCAGGACTCGGGGCTGTACCCCTCGTCGGTCAGGGCCTCGGCGCTCGCCACGAGGTTCTCGAGCCGACGGCGCTCGGCGGGCACGAGCTGGTCGGTCGCCAGGCCGAGGCGCCGCGCCCGCTCGTCGGCCTGCGCCTGGGTGGCGCCGGCGTCGGCGAGCACGGACCGTGCCGCCGCGAGCTCGCGCGTGAAGACGCGCGCGTCGATCCGGCCGTACCGCGCGATCTCCGCCTCGGGCGTCCCGGCCGCGTCGACCGCCGCGGCGAGCGCCGCGGTGTCGGTCGGCGGGGCCTCGACGTCGTACGCGTCGGTGAAGAAGCGCATGCTGTCGAGGTTCGCGACGTACGGGTGGTCGGCGTACGCCTCCGTCGACAGGCGCACCCACACCTGGTGCTTGCCGCGCACGGTGCTCGGCAGGTCGACGACGGCCGTCCCGTCCGTGGTCCAGCTCGACCCGGTGCTCGCGAGCGGGACGGTGACGAACGGCTCGCCCGGGTTCGCGGGGTCGAACGCGTCGAGGTAGACCGACAGCGCGGAGCTCCGCCCGGACCGGTTGGCGTTGTGCACGTAGTGCACGGAGAGCTGGTCGAGCGCGGCGGAGCCGAGGTCGATCTCCCCGTACGCGAGCCAGTCGCCGTCGGCGGTGCCGCCGACGTTCGTCACCGGACCGCTCGTCCACGTCGAGCTCTCGTTCTTGAGCCCGCGACCCGAGTTCGAGGTCCAGGCCTCGGACTCGACGACGACCGACGTCGGGCCGCCCGGCGCGAACGTCAGGCGGTCGAGGTTCGCGACGTACGGGTGGTCGGCGTACGGCTCGGTCGTCAGGCGCACGAACACCTCGTGCGTCCCCTGCACCGTCTCGGGCAGGACGACGGTCGCCGTCCCGTCCGTGGTCCAGGTCGACCCCGTGGTCGGCAGCGGCACGGTGACGAACGGCTCGCCCGGGTCCGCCGGGTCGAACGCGTCGAGGTACACCGACAGCGCCGAGTTCTTCCCGGACCGGTTCGAGTTGTGGACGTAGTGGACCGACAGCTCGCCGAGCGGCAGCTCACCGAGGTCGACCTCGCCGTAGGCGATCCAGTCGCCGTCCGCGGTGCCGCCGACGTTCGTCACCGGCCCGCTCGTCCACGTCGAGGACTCCTTCTTGAGCCCGCGACCGGAGTTCGCGGTCCAGTCCTCGGCCTCGATCGTCACGGTCGGGGACTCGCCCGGCTGGCCCGGGGCGCCCGGGTCCTCGGCGCTGAACCGGAACCAGTCGAAGTTCCCGACCCAGCTCCGGCCCGACGGCGCGAGGAGCTCGAACGTCACGACCTGCGCGTCGACGAGCGCCTGCACGTCGCCGAGCTCCGCCGTCACCTCGGTGTACTTTCCCCAGCCGCTCGTGCCCGTCAGGTCGACGGTCGCGACCACGGGGCCGCTCACGTCGCCGGCGTGCACGCGCACGGTGCTCGGCGTGTCCGTCGGGGCGAAGCTCGTGTCGTACCGGACCGTGAGGAAGCGCGGCGGGGTGTCCCCGGCGGCGGTCTCGAAGGTCATGTCGCGGTACTGCACCCACGACCCGGAGCGCACGCCGCCGAGGTTGCCGGACGAGCTGTTCGCCTCGTTCTTCAGCTCGCCGCCCGACCACGCCTCGGACTGCTCGGCCTCGAGCGTGCGGTACCCGCCGCCCGTGAGGTCGAGCGCGTCGGCCGCCGCACCGAGCCGGTCGGCCGCGAACCGCAGCGCGATGCTCGTCGCCGCCTCGTCCGCGAGCGCCTCCTGCGCCCGGGTCAGGGCGGTCGAGAACCGGTCGAACGTCACCGAGGAGTAGTTCCCGTGCCGCACGAGCACGGCGTCGTCGACGAGCGCGGCGAGCGCGTCGCGCTCGGCGGACGCCACGGACAGCCGCAGGGGCGAGCGCACCGAGACGCCCTGCCCGCGGAGCGACGCCGCGGGGACGCCGTCGGCGAGCGCGGCGTCGCGCAGGTGCACGAAGAAGCGCGCGTCGGCGGACGCCGTCCCCGTCAGGGAGACGGTCAGCGCGGTCGGCGCCGCGACCGTCACGGCCGCGGTGACGCCGTCGGGCAGCCCGACGACGCTCGCCGCCCCGCTCGCGACGAGGTCCGTGCCGGCGGGCGCGGCGAGGCGGGCGCCGTCGAGAGTGAGCGTTACGGTCGCGTCGAGCGCGCCGCCGTCGCCGGTCCGCACGGTGGTCGGGTCGGCGCTGACGCGCGGTCCTTCCGCCGGCTCGTCGGTCGCGGTGCTCATCGAGAACGCGGGCGCCGTGTCCGTGCCCCAGTCGCTCGGCTGCTCGCCCATGCGGAACGCGAGGTCGGCTCCGCCGACCACGGTCGCGTAGTCGACCCACGTGTTGCCGAACGTCACGCCGTCGAGCGTCGCGGACTGGACGTAGAACGCGTCCTCGGAGACGCCGTCGGCCGTGACCGTGAAGGCGCTGCCGTCGTCGTAGGTGATGGTCGTCGAGTCGAAGAACGGCGACCCGACCTGGAACTCGGACGAGCCCGCGGTCACCGGGAACAGCCCGACGGCCGCGGCGACGAACATCGTCGACATCGTGCCCGCGTCGTTGTCCATCGTGGGGAGCATCCCGCGGGGGTCGAGCCGGTACACCTTCGTCTTCACGGGCGGCGTGAACTCGCCGCCGCCGCTCGGCACGGCGCTGGAGGAGCCGGTCGCGATGTACCGGTTCCAGGTCTCCTTCGTGTAGATCGCGCGCGCCCACTTCTGCGTGAGGCTCGGCTCGCCCGTGTAGTTGAAGAGGTACGGCGCCTGGAGGTCGATCTCGTTGGCGTTCGAGTGGAGCATGGCCTTGCCGTCGTCCGGCGCGTGCTCACCGAACATGTGGCGCATGGCGAGGCGCGCCGCCTCGGGGCCGCCCATCGCCTCGACGAGCGCGTCCATGTCGTACGCGTCGTACCAGTGGTATTGCCAGAGCGTGCCCTGGTAGAGGCCGGCGGCCTCGAACTTCGCGTGGTCGGCGCTCTGCCACGACCCGTCCGCGGCGCGCGGGGTGAGGAGGCCGACCTGCGTGCCGTCGGCGGCGGTCCACGCGCCCGGCTTGGTGAGCTTCTCGATCGGCCACGACGCCTGCTCGCGCAGCGTCTCGGCCTCCTCGGTCAGGCCGAGCTCGTCCGCGATCACGGACAGGCCGTACTGGTCGTAGCCGCGCTGCACGGACGCGCCGGGGTTGCCCGCCACGTAGCCGCGCCGGAGCTCGTCCGCGCTGTACTGCCCGACGAGCCGCTGGAGCGCCGGGTACGCCTCGTCGAGGCGGTCGAACCCGTCGAAGCCCTTGGCGATCGCGTCCGCGACCACGACCGACGACCGCTCCCAGCGCACCGTCGGGACCGAGTGCACGAACCCGCCGAGGCCGCCGCCGGTGCCCGTCGCCTCGGCGTCCGCGAACAGGTAGACCAGCGACTGCACCATGTCCCGGTACAGCGCCGGGTCGATGTACGCGATGACGGAGAACTTGCGGAAGTCGTCCCACGTGGCCCACGAGTCGTAGTACGTGAAGCCCTGCGCGGCGTGCACCGCCCCGTCGACGCCGCGGTACGTGCCCGAGGTGCTCGTCGCGTTCATCGGCATCGCGAACATGCGGTAGAGGTGCGTGTAGAAGAGCCGCTGGAGCTCGCCCGTCGGGTCCGTCGCCGTCGAGGCGTCGATCGCGACCCGCCCGAGCGTCGCGTTCCACTCCGCGCGGGTGCGGTCACGGATCGCGTCGAACGACAGGTCGCCGAGCTCGACCTGCTGGTCGATCCGCGCCTGCTCGACGCTCACCGGCGACAGGGTGACCTGGAGCCCGACCTCCCCGGCGTCGGCCGGGTCGAACGTGAGGATCGCGCCGGTGTCGACGCCGTCCTGGGCGGTCGCGTCGACGAGCCGGTCGTCGTCACCCCACGTCTGGACCGTCGCGGGCTGGAGCGTGCGCGCGGTGTAGTACAGCGTGTAGGCCGCGTTGTAGAAGTAGCCCGTGACCTGCCCGGACAGTTCCACGGTGCCGTCCGCGCGCGTCTCGACCTGCACCGACGACGACCGGCGGCTCGTGTTGTTCGTCTCGAGGTCCACCACGAGGCTCGGTGTCGAGCCGGCGGGGAACGCGTAGCGGTGCACGCCCGAGCGCGTGGTGGCCGCGACCTCGGCCTCGATCGTGCCCGGTGCACCGGTGATGGCGCCGTCCTTGCCCGCGACGTTGCCGAGCCCGACGGAGTAGAAGCCCGGTCCGGCGTCCTCGTCGTCGTGCGAGAACGGGTGCGCGTACGTGCCCGTGCCGGGGCGCGCCGTGTACGACCCGGACGTCGGCACCACGAGGAGGTCACCACCGCCGCCGGAGCCCCCGACCCCGTCGAGGTTGGTGTGCGTGAAGCCCGAGATCTTCGACTGCGCGTAGTCGTACCCGGTGTTGTTGCGGCCCGGGGTCGTGCGCGGGTTGACCTTCGCGAGGCCGTTCGGCGCCTGCGCGGCGGGCATGTCGTTGCCGTAGTCGCCCTCGGTGCCGACGAAGACGTCGACCAGGGACGCGTAGTCGGCCGACGGCGGCTCGGGGGCGGCGCTCGCGGCGGTCGCGGGCGCGAGACCGACGACGGCGAGCGCCACGGCAAGCGCGCCCGCGACCAGCCGCGGGGCGGGCCGGCGCGGGCGGTCCGGGGTCGCGGGGGTCACAGGTCTGGGCTGCAGGGATCGGGGGGTCGGCAGGCTGGGGGCCATGGTGTCCTCGGGCAGGGGCCGCCGGCGGGGGCGCCGGGACGGCAGGGTCGGTCAGGGGGTGGGATGGCGCGGGCGGCCGGGGCGGTGCCCGCGCCACCCTGTCAGGGGCAGGTGACGAGCGGGTGATCTGCGGGTGGCCGCACGGGGTGCTCCCTCCGTCCCACGGCGGCGTGGGCTCGGTGGTCGTCGGTGACGCGGAGGCTGGACGCGCGTCCCGTGCACGTCCGGGGCTACCCTCGCACAGGTTGACAGCGCTATCAACCCCCTTCTCGGTCCCCCGGGACGCCCGCTGCGCCGGTCCGGCGACCGGCCTCCCCGACACCTGACAGACTCGTCCCGTGACCACCACGACCGGCCGCACCCCGGCTCTCCTCGCGCACGTGCCCGCCCCGACGGGCAAGGCCCCCGACCCGGACGCGCTCTACGAGGGGTTCACCACGTGGACGACGGAGCAGGGCCTCGAGCTCTACCCGCACCAGAGCGAGGCGCTCATCGAGCTGGTCACCGGCTCGCACGTCATCCTCTCGACGCCCACCGGCTCGGGGAAGTCCCTCGTCGCGATGGGTGCCCAGTTCGCGGCGCTCGCCGCGCACCGCTCGGGCCGCGGCGGCCGCACCTACTACACCGCGCCGCTCAAGGCGCTCGTCAGCGAGAAGTTCTTCGCGCTCGTCGCGGCGTTCGGATCCAAGAACGTCGGCATGACGACCGGTGACTCCGCCGTGAACCCCGACGCCCCGATCATCTGCTGCACGGCCGAGATCCTCGCGAACATCGCGCTGCGCCGGGGCGGCGAGAACGCCGGTGCGGACGACGAGGACGCGATCTCCCAGGTCGTCATGGACGAGTTCCACTTCTACGCGGACCCGCAGCGCGGCTGGGCGTGGCAGGTGCCGCTGCTCGAGCTGCCGAGAACCCAGTTCCTGCTCATGTCGGCGACGCTCGGCGACACGACCCGGTTCGTCGAGGAGCTCGAGGAGCGCACCGGCCGGCCGGTCGCCGAGGTGACCACCGCCCAGCGGCCGGTCCCGCTGCACTTCAGCTACGTCGTCGAACCGTTGACCGAGGTCATCGAGGAGCTCGTCAGCACGCGCCGCGCGCCCGTGTACGTCGTGCACTTCACCCAGAAGGACGCGGTCGAGCGCGCGCAGTCGCTGCTGTCGATGAACGTCGCGACGAAGTCCGAGAAGGAGGCGATCGCCGCCGAGCTCGGCGACTTCCGCTTCGGCACCGGGTTCGGCAAGACGCTGAGCAAGTTCCTGCGGCACGGCGTCGGCGTGCACCACGCGGGCATGCTGCCCAAGTACCGGCGCGTCGTCGAGCGCCTCACGCAGGCGGGCCTGCTCAAGGTCGTGTGCGGCACGGACACTCTCGGCGTCGGCATCAACGTGCCGATCCGCACCGTGCTGCTCACGAGCCTCGTGAAGTTCGACGGCGAGCGCATGCGGCACCTCACGGCGCGCGAGTTCCACCAGATCGCGGGGCGCGCGGGCCGCGCCGGGTACGACACCGTGGGCGAGGTCCTCGTCATGGCGCCCGAGCACGTCATCGAGAACCGCAAGATGCTCGCCAAGGCGGGCGACGACCCGAAGAAGCTCAAGAAGATCGTCCGCAAGAAGGCGCCGCAGGGGTCGGTCAACTGGACCGACGCGACGTTCGAGCGCCTGCGCGACGCCGAGCCCGAGCCGCTGACGAGCCACTTCACCGTCACGCACGCCATGGTGCTCAACGTCCTCGCGCGCACGGCGCAGCACGGTCGCGGCGGGCAGGCCGACGCGAGCGACCCGCGCCGCAACCCCGTCGAGGCCATGCGCCACCTGCTCCTCGCGAACCACGACACGGAGTCGCAGCGCCGCGAGCACGTGCGCCAGACGTTCCGCATCTACCGCTCGCTGCGCGTCGCGGGCATCGTCGAGCGCGTCCGCGTGCCCGACCCGTCGCGCCCCGCGGGCTACCGCCCGAGCGTGCGCCTCGTCGGCGACCTGCCGCGCGAGTTCGCGCTCAACCAGCCGCTGTCGCCGTTCGCGCTCGCCGCCCTGGACCTGCTCGACGTCGAGGGCGCGACCCACGCGCTCGACGTCGTCTCCGTCATCGAGGCGACCCTCGACGACCCGCGCCAGGTGCTCTACGCCCAGCAGAACGCCGCCAAGGGCGAGGCCGTCGCCGCGATGAAGGCCGAGGGGTACGAGTACGAGGAGCGCATGGCGCTGCTCGAGGAGATCACGTGGCCCAAGCCGCTCGAGGAGCTGCTGGCGCCCGCGTTCGCGATGTACAAGCGGTCCAACCCGTGGGTCGCGGACGCCGAGCTCTCCCCCAAGTCGGTGGTCCGCGACATGGTCGAGCGCGCGATGACGTTCGCGGAGTTCGTGTCCGTCTACGGCCTCGAGCGCACGGAGGGCGTGGTGCTGCGCTACCTCGCGGACGCCTACCGGGCGCTGCGCCAGGTCGTCCCCGAGGAGCACCGCACCGAGGAGGTGCAGGAGATCGTCGAGTGGCTCGGCGAGCTCGTGCGCGGCGTCGACTCGTCGCTCCTCGACGAGTGGGAGCGCCTCGCGCACCCGGTCGACGACGACGCGGACACCGAGGTGGGCGACGGCCCGCTCTCCGGGGCGGGGGCCGAGGCGCCCACCCGCCCTGTCACGGGCAACCCGCGCTCGTTCCGCCGCCTCGTGCGCAACGCGCTGTTCCGGCGCGTCGAGCTCGCCGCGCGCGAGGACTACCGTGCGCTCGGCGCGCTCGACGGCGGCGCGGGCTGGGACGCGGACGCATGGGGCGACGCGCTCGACCCGCTCTTCGAGGACCAGGGCGACGACGCGATCGGCATCGGGCCCGGCGCCCGCTCCGCGGCGCTGTTCCGCGTCGTCGAGGCGGGCGCCGAGCTGCCCGCAGGCCACGAGGGCCCGACGGCGGAGCACGCCCCCGGCGGCGTGGTACCGGCGGGCACGTGGCTCGTGCGACAGGTGCTCGACGACCCGGCGGGCGACCACGACTGGGCGATCACGGCGAGCGTCGACCTCGCGGCGAGCGACGAGGCGGGCGAGCCCGTGGTGACGGTGCTCGCCGTCGGGCCGCTGTAGGCCGGGTGCGCACGGTCGGCCGGGCGTCCGGGCCCGGCCCTCACTCGACCGGCAGGAGCCCGCGCCGCGCGAAGACCTCCTTCGCGACCGCGGTCGCGTTGAGGGCGCGCGGGAAGCCGCAGTACACGGCCGACTGGAGGAGCGCCTCGACGATCTCCCGGGGCGTCAGCCCGACGTCGAGCGCGGTGCCCACGTGGATGTCGAGCTGGGCCTCGCACCCGCCGAGAGCGCTGAGCATGCCCAGCGTGACCAGCTGGCGGTCGCGCGGCTCCAGGTGCGGCCGCGCGTACATCTCGCCGTACGCCCACGCCGAGATCTGGTGCTCGAGCTCGGGCGAGACGTCCGCGAGCGCCTCGGCGATCGCGGCGGGCGCCGCCTCGTTGACCGCGCCGAACACCGCCCGTCCGTGCTCGTAGCGCTCCGCGCGCGTCGTCGGCCTGTCGTCCGTGGAGTTCCCCTGCGTCACGCGGTGCAGGGTAGAGGACGCGCACCGGCCGTGGTCGACGGTCTCGCGCCACCGGTCGCGCTCCGGCGGCGGCGCCCTACGGTGAGACCATGAGCGACACGCCCCGTACCGGTCGTCACCCCGGCGAGCCCCATCACCCGGAGGGCACGGGCTCGCGGCTCAACCGGCTCCGGGCGGGAGTGCTCGGCGCGAACGACGGCATCGTGTCGACGGCGGGCGTCGTCGTGGGCGTCGCGGCGACGAGCACGTCGATCCCCGTCATCGCGACGGCGGGGGGCGCGGCGCTGCTCGCGGGCGCGCTGTCGATGGCCGCGGGCGAGTACGTCTCGGTGAGCACGCAGCGCGACACCGAGAAGGCGCTGCTCGCGACCGAGCGCCGCGAGCTCGCGGAGATGCCGGACGAGGAGCTCGACGAGCTCGCCGGCATCTACGAGGCGAAGGGTCTGACGCCCGACCTCGCGCGCCAGGTCGCCGTGCAGCTCACCGAGCGCGACCCGCTCGCCGCGCACGCCGACGCCGAGCTGCACATCGACCCCGACGAGCTCACCAGCCCGTGGGAGGCCGCGGTCGCGTCGATCGTGTCGTTCACCGTCGGCGGGCTGCTGCCGTTCGCGGCGATCCTCCTCACCCCGGCGGCCCTCCGCATCCCGCTGACCTTCGTCGCGGTCGTGCTCGCGCTCGTCCTCACCGGGTGGGGCTCGGCCCGGCTCGGCGACGCGCCGACGCGCCGCGCGACGATCCGCACCGTGGTCGGGGGCGCCGTCGCGATGGGCGTGACGTACGCGATCGGCTCGTTGCTCGACGTGAACGTCTAGCCGGTCTCCCGACCGAGACGGTCGGGGCGCTCCGGGCGCGCGTCCGGCGCTGTGGGTAGGGTGTGGCCCATGTCGACCCCTGAGGCATCCACTCCGGGGGCTCTCGGTCACACCGTCAGCCCCCAGGACCGCTGAGCCGCTCAGCGCTGCCTTCCGCCCCCCGCTCCGTGCGGGTGCCGTACCGGACGCTGCCCTCCGGGTGCTGACCGTGGTGACGAGACACCTCCTGCTCACCCTCTCGCACCCCGGAGCCCTCGATGCCTCGTGCCCTGTACCTGCTCGCCCTGGCGGTCTTCGCCATGGGCACCTCGGAGTTCATGCTCGCCGGCCTGGTGCCGGACATCGCCACCCGCTTCGACGTCCCGGTGGGGACGGCGGGCCTGCTGACGTCGGCCTTCGCCGTCGGCATGGTCGTCGGCGCGCCGGTCATGGCGGCCTCGGCCCGCCGCCTGCCGGTGCGCGCGACGCTGCTCGGCTGCGTCGCGCTGTTCGCCCTCGCCCACGTCGTCGGCGCGGTGACCCCGAGCTTCGCGGCGCTCGTCGTGGCCCGGGTGGTGGCGGCGTTCGCCAACGCGGGGTTCCTCGCCGTCGCGCTCAGCACGGCCACGACGCTCGTCCCCGCGGACCGCACGGGGCGTGCCGTCGCCGTGCTCCTGTCGGGCACCACGGTCGCGATGGTCGCGGGCGTCCCGGCCGGGGCGCTCCTCGGCGCCGCGTGGGGGTGGGAGTCGACCTTCTGGGCCGTCGCGGTCCTCTGCCTGCCCGCTGCGGTCGGGATCGCCCGCGGCCTCCCTGCCGCGCGCGGGACCGAGCGGGCTGACCTCGTGCCCATCGGCGCACCGACGCTGCGGGCGGAGCTGGCACAGCTCGTCTCGCCCCCGCTCGTCCTCACGATGGCGTCCGCCGCGCTGGTCAACACCGGCACCTTCGCGACGCTCACGTTCCTCGCACCGCTGGTGACCGACGTCGCCGGGCTGAGCCGGTGGTGGGTCCCGGTCGCGCTCGTGCTCTTCGGGGTCGGCTCGTTCCTCGGCGTCACCGTCGCGGGCCGGACGTCCGACCGCATCCCCGGGGTCGTGGTCGGCGTGGGTGGTGTGCTGCTGCTCGGGGGCTGGGTCGCCCTGGCCGCCTTCGCGGCCGTTCCCGGGGTGCTGCTCTGCCTCGTGCTGGTGCAGGGCGTCCTGGGCTTCGCGGTCGGCAGCACGTTGATCACGCGGGTGCTCCGCGGCGCGTCGGGCGCGCCGACCCTGGGCGGCTCGTTCGCCACGGCTGCGCTCAACGTGGGCGCGGCCGTGGGGCCGGCTGCCGCCGCAGCGACCATCGCCACCGGGCTCGGCGACCGGGGTCCGGTGTGGGTCGCCGTGGCGGCGACCGCCCTCGCCCTGGTGCCGGTGGCCGTCCTGCGTCGCGTGACCGGCCCCGCGACGGCCCGCGCGCCCCGATGACCCGTGCGAGCGCTCCCCCGCGGCCGCTGCGGCAGAATCGGGACGTGGCCAAGAAGTCGAAGTCCTCCGCGCACGCCGGAACGCCTGCGGTCGCCCTCCTCGAGCGCGAGGGGGTCGCGCACACGCTCCACCCGTACGAGCACGACCCGTCGAGCGAGCTGTCCTTCGGGCTGGAGGCGGCCGCCGCCATCGGGGTGCCCGCGGAGCAGGTGTTCAAGACGCTGCTCGCCGTGGTCGACGGCGGCCCGCTCGTCGTGGGGATCGTGCCGGTCGACCGGCAGCTCGACCTCAAGGCGCTCGCCAAGGCCGCGGGCGGCAAGAAGGCGACCATGGCCGAGCCCGCCGCGGCCGAGCGCGCGACCGGGTACGTCGTGGGCGGGATCTCGCCGCTGGGCCAGAAGCAGCCCCACCGCACGTTCCTCGACGACAGCGCGCTCGCGTTCGACGCCGTCTACGTCTCGGGCGGGCGCCGAGGGCTCGACGTGGGCCTGGCGCCCGCGGACCTGCTGCGCCTCACCGCGGGCACGGCCGCCCCCGTCGCGCGGTAGGACCGCGCCGCGGGGGGCGCGACCCCGCGCCGACCTCAGCGCTGGTAGAAGGTGTACCGCGCGTCGGTCGGGACGATGTCCTTGCCGAGCGGCAGGAGCGAGACCGGGATCATCTTGAGGTTGGCGATCCCGAGCGGGATGCCGATGATCGACACGAACAGCGGGATCGCAGTGACGACGTGCCCGATCGCGAGCCAGATCCCCGCGACGAGCACCCAGATGACGTTCCCGATCGTCGACCAGGCGCCCGCCGTCGGCTTGTCGACCACCGTGCGGCCGAACGGCCACAGCGCATAGCCCGCGATGCGGAACGACGCGATGCCGAACGGGATCGTCACGATCAGGATGCAGCAGATGACCCCCGCCACGACGTAGCCCAGCGCAAGCCACAGCCCGGCGAACACGAGCCAGATGATGTTGAGCAGCGTCTTCACGGCACCGTCCTTTCCCCACCATTCTCGCCGATCGGGCGGCCGTGCGGATCGGGGACCACCCTGAGACGACCCGGATCCCGGACCGTGCGGCCGACCTAGACTGGCCGCATGCCCCTCGCCGAGCCGTCGTCCGTGCTGCCCGCGCAGATCGCGCAGAACCTCGCCCGGGTGCGGACCCGGGTGGACCACGCCGCGCGCGCGGCCGGGCGTGCGGCGTCGGACGTGCGGCTGCTCGTGGCGACGAAGACCCAGACCGCCGACGCGGTGCGGGCGGTGGTCGAGGCGGGCGCGGACCTCATCGGCGAGAACCGCGTCCAGGAGCTCGTGGCGAAGGCGCCCGACCTGGCCGACCTCGTCGCCGCGGGTCGGGTCGAGGTCCACATGATCGGCCACCTCCAGCGCAACAAGGTCAACCAGGTCCTCGCCACCGCGACCGGCGTCGAGAGCGTGGACTCGCTCGCGCTCGCCGAGTCGCTCGCGGCGCGCTGCGCGCGGGACGGCCGCGTGCTCGACGTCCTGGTCCAGGTCAACGTCTCGGGCGAGGAGTCGAAGTCGGGCGTGCGGCCCGACGACGCGCCCGCCCTCGCGACGGCGGTCGCCGCGCTCGACGGGCTGCGCCTCGCGGGCTTCATGACGATCGGCGCGAACTCGCCCGACGAGGCCGTGGTGCGCGCGGGCTTCGCGCGCCTGCGCGCGGTGCGCGACGCCGTCGTGGGCTCGGGCGCACCCGGGACCGCGGACGCCCGTGCGCTGTCCATGGGTATGAGCGGCGACCTGGAGCTCGCGGTCGCGGAGGGCGCGACGATCGTCCGCGTCGGCACCGCCGTCTTCGGCCCCCGCCCCACCCCGCCGAGGGAGAGCCCCGGTCAGCCGAGGTAGAGCCCCGGTAGCCCGAGGCAGAGGCCGGGTAGGGCGAGGTCGAGGCCTGGTCCCGACCACGGCTCTACCTCGTGGTACCTGGCCTCTCCCTCGCCGGGGTCGTCAGCGCGCGGGGAGGGCGCCCAGGCGCGCGAGCGCGCCGCGGACGCCGGCCACGCCGTCGCCGGCCAGAGCGTCGCGAGCGGCGTCGGCCTCGACGCCCGCGAGGAGCATGACGAGCGCGACGTGCACCTCGCCGTCGGCCGCGCGCAGCACGCCCTCGCACTCCTCCGCGCGCAGGCCCGTCGCCTGGACGAGCATCCGGACGATGCGGGCGCGCAGCTTCTGGTTCGTCGGGCGCACGTCGATCATGAGGTTCGAGTACGTCTTGCCCAGGCGGATCATCGCCGCGGTCGAGAACGTGTTGAGCACGAGCTTCTGGGCGGTCGCCGCCTTCATGCGCGTGGAGCCCGTGACGACCTCGGGACCCGTGTCGACGAGGATCGCGACGTCCACCCCCGCGGCGAGCGGGGCGTGGGGGTTGGCCGAGACGAGCACGGTGCGCGCGCCGCGCTCGCGCGCGAGGTCGAGCGCGCCGCGCACGTACGGGGTGCGACCGCTCGCGGCGAGGCCCACGACGACGTCGCGCGGCCCGACCGCGTCGACGTCGGACCGCCCGAGCGCCACGTCGTCCTCCGCGCCCTCGACGGCCACCATCATCGCGCCCACGCCGCCGGCGAGGTGCGCGACGAACCACTCCTCGCCCACCCCGTACGTCGGCAGGAGCTCGACGGCGTCGAGCACGCCGAGGCGCCCCGACGTCCCCGACCCCACGTAGTGCACCCGGCCCCCGCTGCGCAACGCCTCGACCGCGAGGTCCACGGCCTCGGCGATGCGGTCCCGCTGGGCCCGCACGGCGTCCGCGACCCCGGCGTCCTCCTCGGTGATGAGCCGCACGACGTCCGCGGTGGGGAGCAGGTCCACGTCGGTGGTGCGCGGGTTGCGCTCCTCGGTCGGCGAGGCGAGGCGGACGAGCTCCTGCCACTCGTCGGGGCTCGAGGCGGTGCTCGTGGCGACGGTCGGGTCGGTCATCGGGAGGTTCCCTTCGTCGGGTCCGGCAGCGGACCCTGGGTGCGCGGGCCCGGGTGCAGGCCGTGCGGGGTGTTGGCGAGCGCCAGACGGCGCACCGGGCCGCTCGCCGCGGGCCACGGCAGCGGCGTGGGCGGCGTGAGCGAGCCGAGGACGACCGCGCGGCGCGCCCCGGTCGCCCGACGGCGGTGCTCGCCGGCGGCGGTGCCCGGCAGCCCGTGGGCCGACAGGAAGCCGAGGAGCGCGAAGAGGTACGCCTCCTTCGCGTCGACGGGCAGGCCGAGCGCCTCGGACGTCACGACGTCGCACGCGTGCGGCACGCGCTCGGCGAGCGCCGCACGCAGCCGGTCGAGGAGCACGGGGTTGCGCGCTCCCCCGCCGGACGCGACGACGCGGCGCACGTCGCGGCCTGCGAGCGCGTCGGCGACGCTGACCGCGGTGAGCTCGGTGAGCGTCGCGACGAGGTCGGGGCCCGTCAGCCCCGGGCGCACGGACGCGAGCCGGCGGGCCGTGTACGTCGTGTCGAAGAGCTCGCGGCCCGTCGACTTCGGGGCGGGCGCGGCGAAGTACGGGTCGTCGAGCAGCGCGGCGAGCGCCACCGGGTCGACCGTGCCCTGCGCGGCGAGCTCGCCGTCCCTGTCGTACGCGAGACGGCCGTCGGTGAGGGCCGCGACCGCGACGTCGAGCAGGCAGTTGCCGGGGCCCGTGTCCCAGCCGGTGACCGGGTCGTCGACGCGCCCCACGAGGGACACGTTCGCGATCCCGCCGATGTTGAGGGCCGCGGTGAGCCCGGTGCCCGCGCCGTCAGTGTCCTCACGCCCGAGCCAGAGCGCGTCGAGCACGCTGACGAGCGGCGCGCCGTGGCCGCCGGCCGCGACGTCGGCGACGCGGAAGTCGCTGATGACGGGGCGCTTGACGTGCTCGGCGACCCACGCGGCGTTGCCGAGCTGGAGCGTCCCGCGGGCCCGCGCCCCGACGACCCAGTGGTAGATCGTCTGGCCGTGGGACGCGACGAGGTCGACGTCGCCGCCGGCGACGTCGTCGATCGCGCGCCGGCCGGCGCGGCCGAGCTCCTGCCCGATGAGGGTGTCGAGCTGGGCCACCTCGGCCACGTCGACCGCGGCGGGCGGCAACGCCTTGAGGATGCGCTCGCGCAGGGCCCGCGGCCACGCGTACTCCGTGTGGCCGAGGGGCCGCATGCGCAGCACGCCGTCGTCGCCGAGCGTGAGGTCGGCCGCGGCCGCGTCGATCGCGTCGACCGACGTGCCGGAGGACAGTCCCAGGACGATCATCGCTCCCCCTCCCCTGCCGCGCCGACGGGCACGTCGTCGCGAGATGTCCCCGCCTCGGTGCCCGCGGCCGCGCCGGTCCCCCGCAGGAGCGCGACGGCGGCGCGCGCGTTGGCGCGCCCCGTCCCGCACGTGACCACGACCGTGCGGTCCGCGCCGAACCACGCGTCGACGGCGCCGGGGAACCCGGTGTGCACGACCGCGGCGTCCGGCCGCGCGGCGAGCAGCTCGGTGAGCCGCTCGTGCTCGCCCGAGCCGGGGACCGGCTCGCGCGTGAGGACGACGAGCGGGCGATCGCCCGCGCGCACGGCGTCGAGCGTGCGCGCCCACGCCGCGGCGTCGGCCGGGCGCAGGTGCCGCACGTCGGGCCCGAACGCGTCGTCGAGCGCGCGCTGGACGTGCTGCGCGGTGCGGCCCGCGGCGTGGTCGAACCGCAGGCGCAGGTCGACGACGTCGGGCGCCACGGTCACGGGCGGATCCTGCGGCGCGGGGCCGGCGAACCGGACGGCGCGCGCCGCGACGCGGGCGCCCACCCGGTCGAGGGCGTCGAGCGCGGCGTGCGCGGACTCCGGCGAGGGGACGACGCCGCTCGCCGCCTGGCGCGCGCGGACCGCGGCGAGGGTGCGCGCCGTGCGTGCGGCGGACGCGTGCAGGCGCTCGACCGCGACGCGACCGGACGCGACGGCGTCCACGAGCGCGCGCTGCGCCTGGCGGAACAGGACCTCGTCGTCGCGCCCGACGGTCGTGCCGAGGCACAGCAGGTCGGCGCCCGCCTCGACCGCGCGGACCGCGACCTCGCCGATGCCGTGCGGCGCCGTGTCGTCGCCGACGGCGCGGGACGGGGCGCCGGACGCCGCGAACGTCGCGACCGCACCCATGTCCAGCGCGTCGGTGACGATCGGGCCGTCGAACCCGAGCTCGCGCACGAGCGCGCCGACGGCGGGCTCGAGCGTCGCGGGCAGCGGGCCGAGCGCGGGGACGACGACGTGCGCCGTCATCACGGCGTCGAGCAGCGCGTCGTCGGACCCGCCGCCCGGGGCGATGGTCGCGACGAACGGCGGCAGGTCGCGCGCGCGGAGCTCGTCGAGGCTCGCGTCCACGACCGGGAGCGCGAGGTGCGAGTCGACGTTCGTCGCACCGTGGCCCGGGAAGTGCTTGCCGCACGCACCTGCGCCGCCGGCGTGCAGGCCGCGGACGAACGCCGCGCCGTGGCGGGCGACGAGCGCGGGGTCCGCGCCGAACGAGCGCACGCCGATCACGGGGTTGTCGGGGTCGGAGTTCACGTCGAGGTCGGGCGCGAGGTCGAGGTCGACGCCCGTCGCGGTGAGCAGGCGGCCGAGCGCGGCGCCCACCTCCTCGGTGACCGCGACGTCGTCGACCAGCCCGAGCGCCGCGTTGCCGGGCAGGCTCGACCCGGTCGCCGCCTCCAGCCGCGAGACGTCCCCGCCCTCCTCGTCGACCGCGACGAGCAGGTCGGGCGACGCGCCGCGCAGGCGCGCGGTCAGCCGGGCGGTGGTCGCGACGTCGGGCGTGTTGTGCCCGAACAGCACGACCCCGGCCAGGCCGTCGCGGGCCGCGTCGACGAGCCACGTCGGCAGGTCGTCGGTGCCGGTGAACCCGGGCAGGAGCACGCCGTTCACGGCGCGCACGACGTCGACGGCGCGCTCCGCCGCGCCCGAGCCTGCGGTCGGGGGCGTCACGGCGCTCATCCCTTCACCGACCCGGCGGTGAGGCCCGACGACAGGTTGCGCTGCACCAGGACGAAGAACACGAGCACGGGCAGCGTGATGATCGTCGACGCGGCCATGACGGCGCCCCAGTCGGTCGTGTTCTCGCCGAAGAACTTCTGCAGCCCGATCGGCACCGTGTACTTGCTCGACTGCTGGAGGAACGTCAGCGCGAAGATGAACTCGTTCCACGCGGTGATGAAGGAGAAGACGCTCGTCGCGACGACCCCGGGCGCGACGAGCGGCACCAGGACCTTCCAGAACATGCGCCCCCAGGACGCGCCGTCGAGGAACGCCGCCTCCTCCAGCTCGACCGGCACCGCGGCGACGAAGCCGCGCAGGGTCCAGATCGCGAAGGGCAGCGCGAACGCGAGGTACACGACCGCCAGGCCCAGGAGGGAGTTGAGCATGTTGAGGTTGCGCATCTGGATGAACAGCGGGATGACGAGCGCCTCGAGCGGCACCATCTGCACCATGAGGATGAGCACGAGCATCGCCTTGCGGAACCGGAAGCGGAACCGGCTCACCGCGACGGCCGCGAGCAGCGCCACGACCGACGACGCGAGCACCGTGCCGAGCGCGACGAGCACGGAGTTGCGCAGGTAGTGGCCGAACCCGCCGTCGTCGATCACGGTGACGAAGTTGTCCCACGTGACGCCGGCGGGCAGGAGCCGGGCGCCGCGCGTGGCGGCCTCGGGGTCGATCGCCGAGGAGAACATCCAGTAGGCGGGGAAGAGCGAGAAGGCGAGGAGGGCGACGATACCGAGGGTCTTGGCCGCCGCCACGCCGGGACGACGGCGGCGGGCGCGCAGCACCTGCGCGGTGCGGGCGCCGGGCCCGGGGGTGGCGCGGGTGTCGACGGCGGCGCTCACAGCTCCTCCTCCTTGAACAGGGTGCGCATGTAGACGAGCGTGATGCCGAGCAGGATGAGCGTGAGCAGGACCGCGATGGCCGCGCCCATGCCGTACTTGCCCTGCGCGAACGACTGGATGTACGACCACACGCCGAGGTTGAAGACGTCCTTGTTCCCGCCGTTGCCGCCGGGCATGAGGTAGATCTGCGTGAAGACCTTGAAGTCCCAGATGGTCGACAGGATCGTCACGACCGCGAACACGGGGCGCAGGATGGGCGCGGTGATGGCCCAGAACCGGCGCCACGCCGTCGCGCCGTCGACCTTGGCGGCCTCGTGCAGCTCGTGCGGGATCGTCATGAGACCCGCGAGCACCGTGATCGCGACGAACGGGAACCCGTGGTGCACGACGTTGAGCGTCGCGATCGCGTAGAACGACAGGCGCTCCGTGAACCAGTTGACGGTGCCGGGCTCGATCGCGCCCACGCCCTCGAGCACCGAGGCGACGAGGCCGTTCAGCGGGTCGAAGATCCACACCCACACGTACGTGCCCGTGATCGCCGGGACCGCCCAGGCGACCATGATCGCCGTCGCACCGACGCCCCGCCAGAAGCCGCTGAGCGTGTTGAGGAACAGCGCGACCGCGGTCCCGAGCGCGACCGTGATCACGACGCACGCGAGGGCGAACAGCACGGTGTTGGGCAGGACCGTCGTCCACAGGTAGCTGTCGCCGAGCAGGTCGGCGTAGTTCTGGAGCCCGATCCAGTTGGACTCGCCGCTCGCGATCTGCCGCAGGCCGTAGTCCTGCAGCGAGAGCAGCACGACGCGCACGAGCGGCCACAGGAGCAGGACGCCGAGGACGACGAGTCCCGGGGCCAGCAGCAGCCAGGGGCGCAGCGGGGAACGGTGGCCGAGGCCCGTGCGGCGGCGGCGCACGGCGGTCGGCGCGGTGCTCGACGGCGGCCGGTCGGCCGGGGCGGCCGGGGCCGGCGAGGCGCCGGGCGCGGCTCGAAGGTCTGCCATGGGAGAGGTCCTGTCGCGGGGTGCGGGTCGTGGTGCGGGCGCCGACGGTCGGGGCGCCGGCGGAGGGCGGCGTCCGGCCGCGGGCGTGCTGCCCGCGGCCGGACGCGTCAGGTCAGGAACCGAACGTCTCGTCCATGTCGGCGGCCGCGGTGTCGGCGGCCTCCTGGACGGTCGCACTGCCCGACAGGACGGACTGGAGCATCGTCTCCAGCGTCTTCT
The DNA here is from genome assembly GCF_040546915.1 of Cellulosimicrobium sp. 4261. Lineage (NCBI taxonomy): Bacteria > Bacillati > Actinomycetota > Actinomycetes > Micrococcales > Promicromonosporaceae > Cellulosimicrobium > Cellulosimicrobium sp. 4261. Next base: position 51,620 of record NZ_JBEPOQ010000005.1, on the reverse strand, counting down.
TGCCCTGGATCTGGCCGTAGAGCGGCGTGACCGGGACCGAGCGGCCGGCCTCCACCATCTGCTGGGCGAACGGCGCGACGATCGGGTCGTCCTCCTCGATGACCTTCTCGAGCAGCGACGTCTGGCCCGGGAAGTAGCCGGACTGCTCGCCCCACGCCTGCGCGAACTCGCCGGTCGTCATCATCTCGACGAACTTCCACGCGAGGTCCTGCTTCTCGCTGGCCTCGAAGACGCCGAGGTGCGAGCCGCCGAGGAACGAGTCGGACAGCCCCTCGGTCTGGCCCGGGAGAGGGAAGGCGCCGATCTTGCCCTCCATGTCCGGGACGTCGGCGAGGATCTTGCCAGGCGTCCAGCTGCCGGAGATCATCATGCCGACCTGGCCCTGCTCGAACGCGGCGAGGAGGTCCGTCTCCTTCCACGTCGTCGCGGCGGCGGTCGAGAAGCCGTGCTCGGTCGCGAGGCCGGTGTAGAACTCGAGGCCCTCGACCGACTCCGGCGAGCTGATCTCCGACGTCCAGGTGTCGCCGTCCTTCACCGCGAGGTCACCGCCCGCGCCCCAGATGAACGGCATGGCGCCGTACTGGCTGTCGCCCGCGACGGGGAACGGGATGATCTCCGGGTTCGCCGCCTTGAGCGCGTCCGCCGCGGCGACGAGCTCGTCCCACGACGTCGGGGTCTCGATGCCCGCCGCCTCGAAGAGGTCCGCGCGGTAGACGACCGAGCGCACGCCCGCGTACCACGGCATGCCGTAGACGCCGCCGTCGAGGGTCGCGGACTCGACGAGCCCGGGGACGAGGTCGTCCTCGAGGCCGGCGTCCGCGATGCGGTCGGAGAGGTCGGCGAGCGCGCCGACGTCTGCGAACTCGCCCGTCCAGGTGGTGCCCACCTCGGCGACGTCCGGCGTCGTGCCGCCGGCGATGGCGGTCGTGAACTTGTCGTGGGCGCTGGCCCACGGCTGGAACTCGATCTGGAGGTCGGCGCCCGTCTCGTCCTTGAACGCGGTCGTCACCTCGTCGAAGAACGCGTCCGCGTCGGGGTTGGTGCCCTCCATGATCCAGACGGTGAGGGTCTCGCCCGAGAAGTCGGTCGCGTCGTCGCCACCGGTCCCCTCGGAGCCGGACCCGCCGCCGGAGCTGCACGCGGCCAGGCCGAGCGCGAGGACGAGGGTGCCCGTGACGGCCACCGTGCTGCGTCGCTGCATGCCGTGACACTTCCTTTCTGGTCGGCCGTCGGGGGAACGGCCGGGTCGTGTGTCCTGACGGTCCCGCGCGGCCGGTCGGCTCCCGCGGTGTGAAACTTACTTCCATCAGTGGACGTATGTGTGGAGATTACTGCCACGCGTGCGCGAACGGAAGCCACGACGGCAGATGTTGCACGTTCTTAACAATCGCCGGGCGTGGCCCGGCTCGGGCGACCGCTCAGGCCGCGGGGCCCGACGCGCGGGCGGGCGTCGTCCTCACGCCCCGGCCGCGCACGTCCCGGCGCACCACTCGCGCGTCACGGGACGCGCGCGGTCCACTCCGGCGTGGAGAACTTCGTCCGCGCGAGCTCCTGCGCGCGCTCGCGCTCCTCGGGGGTGACCGCACCCTCGACCGTGCGGTACCGCGAGCGGAAGTGGTCCTTGAACGCCTCGATGACGTCCTCGCGCGCCATGCCCGTCTGCGAGCGCACGGGGTCGACGCGCTTGTTGGCGCTCGTGGTGCCCTTGTCCGAGAGCTTCTCGCGCCCGATGCGCAGCACCTCGGTCATCTTGTCGGCGTCGATGTCGTACGCCATGGTCACGTGGTGGAGCACCGCACCCCCGCGCAGCCGCTTCTGCGCCGCGCCCGCGATCTTGCCGGCCGGCGACGCGATGTCGTTGAGCGGCTTGTACGTCGCCTCCACGCCGAGGTCGGCGAGAGCGCCCAGCACCCAGTCGTCGAGGAACGCGTACGAGCGCTCGAAGCTGAGCCCCTCGACGAGCGACCCCGGCACGTACAGCGAGTAGGTGATCGTGTTGCCGGGCTCGACGAACATCGCGCCTCCGCCGGAGATGCGCCGCACGACCGTCACCCCGTGCCGTTCGGCACCCTCCGGGTCGACCTCGTTGCGCAGCGACTGGAACGAGCCGATGATCACCGCGGCCGACGCCCACTCCCAGATCCGCAGCGTGGGGCCGCGACGGCCCTCGTCGAGCTCCTCCGTGAGCACCTGGTCGAGCGCCAGGTGCATCGCCGGCTCCTCGGGCCCCTCGTGCAGGACCTCGAACGTGTGGTCGCCCCAGCCCGTCGCGTGGCCGAGCGCCCGGCGCACCGCGATCGCGACCGCCTCGGGCGAGAACCCGACCATCGTCACGTCGGGGCCCAGCGCCGCCTGGACGGCGCTCGCGAGCTGCGCGACCGTCGCCGTCTCCGGCATGCCCGTCAGGGCGCCGTCGATGTCCTCGAGCGCGTCGTCCGGCTCGAGGAAGAAGTCGCCGCTGACCGCGACCCGGGCGAGCCGCTCGGCCTCCACCTCGACGTCGACCGCCACGAGCTTGCCACCGGGGACCTTGTACTCACCACGCACGCGTCCACCCTAAGCCCGACGGCCCGCACCTCCGGCTCAGCGCGGCTCGACGCCCGCGTGGACGAGCCCGTAGATCGCGGAGTCGGTGAGCGCCTCCCACGCCGCCTCGATGAGGTTCGGCCCGACGCCGACCGTCGACCACGACGTCGAGCCGTCGGTCGTCTCGATGAGGACGCGCGTGACCGCGTCCGTGCCCTGCTCGGTGTCGAGGATGCGCACCTTGAAGTCGATGAGCTCGAACACGTCGATCTCGGGGTAGACGCGCCCGAGCGCGAGCCGCAGCGCGTGGTCGAGCGCGTTGACGGGGCCGTTGCCCTCGCCCGTGGAGACGATGCGCTCACCCCCGGCGTGGAGCTTGACGGTCGCCTCCGCCGTCGCCTCGGTGCCGCGCGACCCCGCGCGCTCGACGATCGTGCGCCAGCTCTCGACCCGGAAGTACGGCGGCCGCTCCCCCGCGATCTCCTCGCGCAGCAGCAGCTCGAACGACGCGTCGGCCGCCTCGTACGTGTAGCCGCGCGCCTCGTCGTCCTTCACGCGGTTCGTCACGCGGGTGAGGAGGTCGCCCTGGCCCGAGAGGTCGAACCCGAGCTCGCGACCCTTGAGCTCGATCGACGCCCGTCCCGCCATGTCCGAGACGAGCATGCGGATGTCGTTGCCGACCGCCGTCGGGTCGATGTGCTGGTACAGGTCGGGGTCCACCTTGATGGCGCTCGCGTGCAGGCCGGCCTTGTGCGCGAACGCGCTCGCCCCGACGTACGGCTGGCGCGCGTACGGGGAGATGTTCGTGATCTCGCTGATCGCGTGCGAGATGCGCGTCGCCTCCTCCAGGCCCTCGCCCGTGAGCGTGCGCACCCCGTGCTTGAGCTCGAGGTTCGCCACGACCGTGAGCAGGTCGACGTTGCCCGTGCGCTCCCCGTACCCGTTCACCGTGCCCTGGACGTGCGCGGCGCCCGCCTCGACGGCGGCGAGCGTGTTCGCGACGGCGCAGCCCGAGTCGTTGTGCGCGTGCATCCCGAGCAGCGCGTCCCCCGGCAGCGCGTCGCGTCCGTGCGGGAGCCCGACGGCGTCGCGCAGCTCCGCCACGGTCTCGGCGACCCACGTGGGGAGCATGCCGCCGTTGGTGTCGCACAGCGCGACGACCTCGGCGCCGGCCTCGAACGCGGCCTGCACGGCCGCGCGCGTGAACGCGGCGTCGTACCGGTAGCCGTCGAAGAAGTGCTCCGCGTCGACGACGACGCGGCGTCCCTCGCTCACGAGGAAGGACACCGTGTCGGTGATCATGGCGAGGCCCTCGTCGGGCGTCGTGCGCAGCGCGCGCTCGACGTGCCGGACGTCGGACTTCGCGACGAGCGTGACGACCGGCGCCTCGGAGTCGACGAGCGCCCGCACCTGCGGGTCGTCCCACGCGCGCAGCCCGGCCTTGCGCGTCGCGCCGAACGCCGCGAGCACCGCCCGGCGCAGGTCGAGCTCCTTGGCCGCACGGCGGAAGAACTCGGTGTCCTTGGGCACCGCGCCCGGCCAGCCGCCCTCGATGAAGCCGACGCCGAGCTCGTCGAGCAGCGGGGCGATGGCGAGCTTGTCGGCGACGGAGAGGTTCATGCCCTCCTGCTGCGCGCCGTCGCGCAGGGTGGTGTCGTAGACGTGGAAGACCCGGGGCTCGTGGGGGCCGGTCACGGGGGTCGTCGCCGAGGTCATGGTGCCTCTTCCTGCCGTTCGTCGTGTCGCGGGCGTCGCTGCGCCCGCCCCTGCGGTGCGTCTCCCGACGCCGGGCGGGGCCCTCGTGAGGCGGTGGGCCCGGCGTCCGTGCCGCCGGGCGGAGGTGGTGCCCAGCAACAAAAAAACCCCCCGAGGGTGCGGGAGGTCTGCGCGTCCGGTGGGTGCTACCGGGCGCGCTACTCGATAATGAGCTGGGAGACGAGGTGTGTCACAGGGCACATGGTGCCACAGGTTCCGCCAGGATGGACCAGAGCGTCCATCCACTGAGCCGCCCGCCGCTCGTCGGCGCGACGGCGACCGAGCGAGGAGTGACGATGAGCGACCCGACCCCGGGCGGGTACGACCCGCAGAACCCTCCGACACGGCGCTACGGCCAGCCGCCGGTCCCCCCGCAGTCCCCGCCCCCGGCGATCCGCCCGACGGACCCGCAGGCCCAGTTCCCCGAGCCCCGCACCCCGGTGAGCCCGGCGGACCCGCGCCTCACGGTCGAGGCCGGACGGTTCTGGGCGGGTGCCGCCGCGACCGCGCTCGTCGCCGCCCTCATCGGGCTGCTCGGCGTGATCATCTTCGAGCGCATCTTCGCGATCACCCTCGTCCCGCCGCCCGACCTGTTCGCCACGGGGTCGCGCCAGGCCGCGTGGGCGATCGACGGCGCGATCCTCGCGCTGCTCGCCGCCGGGGTGCTGCACCTGCTCATCCTCAGCACGCCCCGGCCGCGCGCGTTCTTCGGCTGGATCATGGCGCTCGTCGTCGTGGCGATCGCGGTCCTGCCGTTCGCGTGGTCGAGCGACGTCACCGCGGCCGCGCTGTCCGGGCTCATCAACCTGCTCATCGGCGTCGCGGTGTGGTCGCTGCTCGCGGGCGTCGCGGGCCGGACGATCGTGGCGCGGCCCGCGCCCGTCGTCTGACCCGGAGCACCCGGGCCCGCACGGCACCCGGCTGCTGCACGACGACGGGGCGCCCCTCCCGCGGGAGGGGCGCCCCGTCGTCGTGCGGACCGGCTCAGGCGAGCCGGCGCAGCCAGCCGTGGCGGTCGGCGGCCCGACCGGTCTGGATGTCCGTGAGCTCGGTGCGGATCGTCATGGTCAGCGAGCCCGCCTCGCCGGTGCCGATCGTGTGGTCGAAGTCCGAGCCGGCGAGCCGACCGATCGGCGTGATCACGGCGGCCGTGCCGCACGCGAACACCTCCGTCACGGAACCGTCCCGGATCCCGGCGAGGACGTCGGTGAGCGGGATGCGGCGCTCGACGACCTCGTGCCCGCGGTCGGTGAGGAGGCGGATGATCGACGAGCGCGTCACGCCCTCGAGGATCGATCCGCTGAGCTCCGGCGTCTCGACCGAGCCGTCCGCCTTGACGACGAACACGTTCATGCCGCCGAGCTCCTCGAGGTAGGTGCGCGTCGCGGAGTCGAGGAAGCACACCTGCTCGCACCCGTGCTGCTGCGCGACCACCTGCGGGAGCAGGCTCGAGGCGTAGTTGCCGCCGCACTTGGCGTCCCCGGTGCCGCCGGCGCCGGCGCGGCTGTACTCGCGGTCCACCCAGATCGACACGGGCTTCACGCCGCCCGAGAAGTACGGGCCGACGGGCGACGCGATGACGAGGTACTCCGCCTCGAGCGACGGGCGCACGCCGAGGAAGGCCTCGGAGGCGTACATGAACGGGCGCAGGTAGAGGCTCGCCTCCTCGCCCGTCGGGACCCAGTCCACGTCCGTGCGCACGAGCGCGGTGATCGACCCGACGAAGTCGTCCATCGACAGCGCGGGCAGCGCGAGGCGGTGCGCAGAGCGCGCGAACCGGGCGGCGTTGGCCTCGGGCCGGAACGTCCACACCGAGCCGTCGGCGTGGCGGTACGCCTTCATGCCCTCGAAGATCTCCTGCGCGTAGTGCAGGACGGCGGTCGCCGGGTCGAGGAGGAGCGGTCCGTACTTCTCGATGCGGCGGTCGACCCACCCGTCGGTCGAGTTCCAGCTGATCCGCGCCATGTGGTCCGTGAAGACGGTGCCGAACTTCGGGGCCGCGATGGCGGCCTCACGCTCGGCGGGCGGGGTCGGGCTGTCCGTGGGGCGGACGTCGAACAGGGCGACGAGGTCCTCCGCCGAGGAGGACGGCTGGTGCTGCGCTGCGAGGGTGCTCATCATGAGGCCTTTCACCTGGCGACCCGGGTGGTCTCCGCCTAGTTTTCCACGCCGGTGCGGCTCGTGCGGGGATCCGCGCGAGGGCACGACGACGCGGGGCGTCACCGGGTCAGAACGGGAGGGATCCGGTCCTGGGGCGATGACGACCGAGGTGCGGGGACTGCGGCGAACCGGTGCCCGGGCCCACCGGGGGCCCGTGACGGCGTGTCAGCCGGCGACGCGAGCGGCGAGCTCGCGGCCCACCTCGGCCGTCGAGCGTACTCGGCTCCCCCGCTCGGCGAGGTCGGCGGCGACGGCCGCCTCGACGCGCTGCGCCTCGTCGCCGAGGCCCAGGTGGTCGAGGAGCAGCGCGACCGACAGCACCGTGGCGGTCGGGTCGGCCTTGCCCTGCCCGGCGATGTCCGGCGCCGAGCCGTGCACGGGCTCGAACATCGACGGCGCGGTGCGGTCCGGGTTGATGTTCGCGGACGCGGCGAGGCCGATCCCGCCCGTGATGGCGGCGGCCTGGTCGGTGAGGATGTCGCCGAACAGGTTGTCGGTGACGATCACGTCGAAGCGCGAGGGCTTCGTCGTGAGGAAGATCGTCGCGGCGTCGACGTGCAGGTAGTCGGTCGTGACGTCGGGGAACTCCGCGTTGACGGCCTCCACCGTGCGGCGCCACAGGTGCCCCGCGTGCACGAGGACGTTGTGCTTGTGCACGAGCGTGAGGTGCTTGCGCGGACGCGCCTGGGCGCGGGCGAACGCGTCGCGCACCACGCGCTCGACGCCGAACGCGGTGTTGAGCGAGACCTCGGTCGCGATCTCGTGCGGCGTGCCGGTGCGCAGCGAGCCGCCGTTGCCGACGTACGGGCCCTCGGTGCCCTCGCGCACGACGACGAAGTCGATCTCGCCCGGGTCGGCGAGCGGGGACGTGACGCCCGGGTACAGCTTGCCCGGGCGCAGGTTGACGTAGTGGTCGAGCGCGAAGCGCAGCTTGAGCAGCAGGCCGCGCTCGAGGACGCCCGACGGGACGCTCGGGTCGCCGATCGCGCCCAGGAGGATCGCGTCGTGCCCGCGGATCGCGTCGAGGTCTGCGTCGGTGAGCGTCTCCCCCGTGGCGTGCCAGCGCCGCGCACCCAGGTCGAACGGCGTCGTGGAGACCTTCACGTCCGAGCCGGCCACGGCGGCCTCGAGCACGGCGAGCCCCTGCTCGACGACCTCGGTCCCGATGCCGTCGCCGGCCACGACTGCCAGATCAATGGTGCGCGTCATGCCGGCGAGCCTACGCCGCGCCGCCACGCTTCGGGACGGTGGTCTCACGTCTCGGACGCGGGCGGAGTTGCGTTCCCGGCGCGCAGAGTCCACTATTAGTAAACTTTCCTAAAGCCCGTCGAAGGACCGACCACATGACCGCGCCCGCCACGTCGAGGGTTCCGGGGACCCCCGGACTCCTGCGCACCATCAACGACCGCGCGGCCTTGGAGCTCCTCCTCGACGGAGGACCCCTGACCCGGTCCCAGATCGGCGACCGCACCGGCGTCTCCCGCCCGACCGCCTCCCAGATCGTCGCACGTCTCGAGCAGTCGGGGCTCATCGAGCCCACCGGTTCCGTGCAGGGAGCGCGGGGCCCGCAGGCCACCCAGTACGCCGCCCGGACCGACGTCGTCGTGGGCCTCGCGCTCGACGTCGTCCCCGCCGGCGTGCGCGCCAGCGTCGTCGACGCGCTCGGCCGCACGCTCGGCGAGACGACCGTGGCGGCCGGTCCGGAGCGCTCGGCCGCCGCCGACGTCCTCGCCGCGCGCGACGAGGCCTGCGTCGACGCCGGCATCCCCGTCTCCCGCGTCGCGACCGCGGTCGTCGGCGTGCAGGCCGCCGTCGCGCCGCGCACCGGCGACATCGCCCTCGTCGGCGAGCTCCCCGGCTGGCCGCGCCACGGGCTGCGCACGCACCTCGAGGACGTCCTCGGCATCGACGTCCACGTCGAGAACGACGTCAACCTCGCCGCGATCGCCGAGCGCGACGCCGGCCGCGACGAGGAGAGCTTCGCGCTCCTGTGGCTGGGCGAGGGCATCGGCATGGGCGCGTGGCTCGAGGGCCGCGTGCACCACGGCACCGCGGGGGGCGCCGGCGAGATCGGCTACCTGCCGGTCCCCGCCGCCGGCATCGACGACTCCGTCAACGTGCAGGACCTCGTCGGCGGCCTCCGCCTCGTCGAGCTGTGCGCCCGCGCGGGGGTCCCCGGCATCATCGAGGGCGGCTCCTCCTACGGCGACGCCGTCGCCGCCCTCGCCGCGCACCGCGACAGCACCGCCGTGCACGAGCTCGTCCAGGACCTCGCGCACCGCGTCGCGGTCGTCCTCCAGCCCGTCGTCGCCATCCTCGAGCCCGACGCCGTCGTGCTGGGCGGGCCCACGGGCGTCGCCTGCGGAGCACCGCTCGCCGAGGCGACCGCCGCCGTCCTGCGCGGCACCGACCAGCGGTCGGGAGCGGTCGTCGCGAGCGTCGTCCCCGAGCTCGCCGTGCTGCGCGGCGCGCGCTCCGTCGTCGCGCAGGACGTGCGCACCCTCCTGCTCGCCGCCGCGGGACGACCGGACCACCCGGTCGTCGCGCCCTCCGTCCCGGGGTAGTCCTCTTCACCTACCTCGCGAGCGGTGGCCGGCCGACCGTGGCACGGCCGGCCACCGCTCATCCTCGCCACGCTCAGCGCGGGTAGCGCAGCTCGAACCGCTCGCACACCAACGGCATGTCCGGCGCGAACTCGCGCGACAGCACCCGGCGGAAGTACTTCTCGTGCTCGACGCGCCACGACTCCAACGACCGGTCGTCCTCGCCCTCCGCGTGCGCGAAGTCCGCGTCGACGTCCTCGAACGCGACGATCTCGACCGAGGTGGTGCGGATCAGCGCGCGCGGGTGGCCCGCACCGTCCAGCAGGATGGACAGCTCGCCGACCCGCGGCACCGCCTCGCCCGTCTCCTCGTACTCCCACAGGGCCGACGACGTCGCCGTCTTCTCGCCCGTGAGCACGGCCATGAGCAGGTCGTCCGCCAGGGCCGGGTTGTCCCCGAACGACCACGCCGGGGGCGGGACGCTCTCGGACACCGTGGTCCCCGTGACGACGCCGAGCCGCGCCATGCCCGCGCTGGGCCGGGCCAGCTCCCAGAACGCCAGGATCTCCGCCGCCCGCTCGTCCACCGTCACGTCGTCCGTCACCGGGTCTCCCTCGTCCGTCTCTCGGGTCATGCCCCCATCCTGGCGCACGGGGCCGCGCACCACCCGCACCGCCCGCCCACCGGTCGTCGGCCGGTCACGACGGCGACGACGAACGGCCGGCCAGACCGGTGGGACGACGAAGGGGTGGGCGACCCCTCGCGCGGAACGCGCGAGTCGGTCACCCACCCCCGGTGTAGCGGAGGAGTCAGCGCGCGGCGCTGCCCTCGGTACCTACGGTCGGGCAGACACCTCCCGCCGACTCCGGCAAGAGCTCCTCCGTCGCCCTGCCTGCGTCAGCGTGCGGCGCTGCCCTCGGTGTAGTCGGCGTCCTGCTGCTTCCACGCGAACAGCGACCGCAGCTCCTTGCCGACCTTCTCGATCGGGTGCTGCGCAGCCTTCTCGCGGAGCTCCGTGAACTCCGGCGCGCCGGCGTCCTGGTCGTCGATGAAGCGCTTCGCGAACGCGCCCGACTGGATGTCGGCGAGGACGCCCTGCATGTTCTCCTTGACGCGGGCGTCGATGACGCGCGGGCCGGAGACGTAGTCGCCGTACTCGGCGGTGTCGGAGACGGACCAGCGCTGCTTGGCGATGCCGCCCTCCCACATGAGGTCGACGATGAGCTTGAGCTCGTGCAGCACCTCGAAGTACGCGATCTCCGGCTGGTAGCCGGCCTCGGTCAGCGTCTCGAAGCCGTACTGGACGAGCTGCGACACACCACCGCAGAGCACGGCCTGCTCGCCGAACAGGTCGGTCTCGGTCTCCTCGGTGAACGTCGTCTTGATGACGCCCGCACGCGTGCCGCCGATCGCCTTCGCGTACGACAGCGCGACGTCCCAGGCCTGGCCCGACGCGTCCTTCTCGACGGCGATGATGTCCGGGATGCCACGACCCGCGACGAACTCGCGGCGCACCGTGTGGCCCGGGGCCTTCGGGGCGACGAGGATGACGTCGACGCCCTCGGGGGCCTCGATGTAGCCGAAGCGGATGTTGAACCCGTGCGCGAACGCGAGCGTCTTGCCCGTGGCGAGGTTCGGCTTGATCTCGTCGTTGTAGATCGAGCGCTGGTGCTGGTCCGGCGCGAGGATCATGATCAGGTCGGCCCACGCCGCGGCGTCCGCCACGGACTTGACCTCGAAGCCCTCGTCCTGGGCCTTCGCGACGGACTTGGAGCCCTCGCGCAGGGCGACGACGACCTCGACGCCCGAGTCGCGCAGGTTCTGGGCGTGCGCGTGACCCTGGCTCCCGTAGCCGACGATCGCGACCTTCTTGCTCTGGATGATGGACAGGTCGGCGTCGTCGTCGTAGAACAGCTCAGCCACGATGGATCTCCTCGGTTCTTCGTTGCGGTGCAGGGGTCTGTTGCGGTGTCGCGCGGAACGGCGACCGGTGCGCACCGACGCCCGCAAGGGTCTCGGTGCGAGGGTAGGCGATGGTCAGGCGGAGCGGACGACGCGTTCCAGCGCGCGGTCCGTGATGGAACGGGACCCGCGCCCGACGGCGACGGTCCCCGACTTCACGATCTCGCGCACGCCGTAGGGCTCGAGGGCTCCGAGCAGCGCGTCGAGCTTCTCCCCCGTGCCGGTCGCCTCGATGGTCACGGCGTCGGGCACGACGTCGACCACCTTCGCGCGGAACAGGTTGACGACCTCGAGGACGCCGGTGCGGTGGGCACCGTCGGCGCGGACCTTGACGAGCAGGAGCTCGCGCTGCACCGAGGCGGTCGAGTCGAGCTCGACGATCTTGATGACGTTGACCAGCTTGTTGAGCTGCTTCGTCACCTGCTCGAGCGGGCGCTCCTCGACGTCGACGACCACGGTGATGCGCGAGATCTCCTCGTGCTCCGTGGGGCCGACGGCGAGGGAGTGGATGTTGAAGGCGCGGCGTGCGAACAGGCCCGCGACGCGCGTCAGCACGCCGGGCTTGTTCTCGACGAGCACGGAGAGGGTGTGGCGGGACATGGCGGGTCAGTCCTCTCGGTCCCACGCGGGCGAGATGCCGCGCGCGTACTGGATGTCGTCGTTGCTCACGCCGGCGGCGACCATCGGCCACACCATCGCGTCGCGCGAGACGTTGAAGTCGATGACGACCGGGCGGTCGTCGATCTCCATCGCACGCTTGATCGCGGCGTCCACCTCGCCCATCGACTCGACGCGGATGCCCGCGCACCCGTACGCGTCGGCGAGCTTGACGAAGTCGGGCACGCGCGCCGTGCCGTGGCCGGTGTGCAGGTCCGTGTTCGAGTAGCGCTGGTCGTAGAACAGCGTCTGCCACTGGCGCACCATGCCGAGCGAGCTGTTGTTGATCAGCGCGACCTTGATGGGGATCTCGTTGATCGTGCAGGTGGCGAGCTCCTGGTTGGTCATCTGGAAGCAGCCGTCGCCGTCGATCGCCCACACCGTGGCGTCGGGGCGGCCGACCTTCGCGCCCATGGCCGCCGGGATCGAGAAGCCCATGGTGCCGAGCCCGCCGGAGTTGAGCCACGTCCGGGGGTGCTCGTAGCGGATGAACTGGGCCGCCCACATCTGGTGCTGCCCCACGCCCGCGACGTAGATCGACTCCGGGCCGGAGATCTCGCCCAGGCGGGAGATGACGTGCTGCGGCGCGAGGTGGCCGTCGTCGGGCTCCGTGTAGCCGAGCGGGTACGTCTCGCGCCAGTCGTCGATCTGGCGCCACCAGGCCTCGACGTCCGGCTTGCCCTTGGCCGCGTGCTCGCGCTCGAGCTCGGGCAGCAGGTCGGTGATGACCTCCTTGAGGTCGCCGACGATCGGCACGTCCACGTCGCGGTTCTTGCCGATCTCCGCGGGGTCGATGTCGGCGTGCACCACCTGCGCGTGCGGCGCGAAGCTGGACAGCGCGCCCGTGACGCGGTCGTCGAACCGCGCGCCGAGCGACACGACGAGGTCGGCCTTCTGCAGCGCCGCCACGGCCGGGACGGTGCCGTGCATGCCGGGCATGCCGAGGTTCTGGGGGTGCGTGTCGGGCACCGCGCCGCGCGCCATGAGCGTCGTCACGACGGGCGCGCCCGACAGGTCGACGAGGCGACGCAGCTCGGGCGACGCGTTCGCGCGGATCACGCCACCGCCCACGTACAGGACCGGACGACGGGCCGACGCGAGCAGGCGCGCGGCCTCCTTGATCTGCTTGCTGTGCGGCTTCGTCACCGGGTGGTAGCCGGGCAGCTGCACGTCCTGCGGCCAGGCGAACGTGGTGCGGGACTGCATCGCCGACTTCGCGATGTCCACGAGCACGGGGCCAGGGCGGCCGGTCGAGGCGATGTGGAAGGCCTCGGCGATGGTGCGCGGGATGTCGTCCGGGTCGGTGACCAGGTACGAGTGCTTGGTGATCGGCATGGTGATGCCGACGATGTCCGCCTCCTGGAAACCGTCGGTCCCGATCATCGACTCGGCGACCTGCCCCGTGATCGCCACGAGCGGGATCGAGTCCATGTTCGCGTCCGCGATCGGGGTCACCAGGTTCGTCGCGCCCGGGCCCGACGTCGCCATCGTGACGCCGACGCGGCCGGTCGCGTGGGCGTAGCCCTGCGCCGCGTGGCCGCCCCCCTGCTCGTGGCGCACGAGGATGTGGCGCAGACGCTGGGAGTCCATGAGCGGGTCGTACGTCGGGAGGATCGCACCACCCGGGATGCCGAAGACGACCTCGGCACCGGCCTCCTCGAGCGAGCGGACGATCGACTGCGCGCCCGTCATCTCCTCGCCTGTCGGGGCGCCGGTCGAGGCGCCGGCCGGGCGAGCCGTGGCTGCGCGCCGGACGTCGCCGCGCGGGGCGACCGACGCGGGTGTCGGGGCGGGCTTCGGCGCCGCGGCGGACGCCGGGGCGCCCTGTCGCGGAGGTGCCGGGGTGGGACCCTGGGCCATGGTGTCTCCTGCGTGTCGTGGCCTCGGCCCGGCGGGCGCCCCGTGGGGCGCTCCACCGGGAACCGGAGCCGACCGTGGTGGTGCGGTCGTGCTGGTCGCGGTGTGCGGGTGCCGGTCCTCGCGGGTCTCGCGGGTGCGGCGCTCGCGGTGGCCGGGTGGGCCCGCCGCGGTCTGTCTGCCGTGCTGATGGCGTTGTGGTGGCAACAAAAAACCCCTCGGACCCGGGATGCCGGGCTGGACGAGGGGTGAGCGCGCTGACGAAGCCTGGTGGCGTGGCCTCAGCCGGCGCGCTCAGGAAGTACTACAAGGAGGATCGTCTGCACGTCTGGGACTGTACGCCCATGTCCCGGTGATGTCACGTGTCGAGGCGGCCGTCTCACGCACTGGGACGTGCGGTGCGCGGACCGGTGCGACGGAGCACCCGCCCCTCCCACGGCTCCAGGTGCCCGACGACGCCCGGCCGCGTGCCGTCGTCGGCCCGCCCGGGGTGCGTGGTCACGAGGACCGACGCCTCCTCCCAGCCCGTGAGCGTCCCGGCCGGGACGTCCTGCGGCACGCCGCCGACGTTCACGAGGACGAGGAGCTCGTCCCGGACGGTCGAGCCGTCGGGCCCGGGCGCGTCGAGGGCGCGCGTGAACGCGTAGATCGCCTCGTGGTCGGGCAGCAGCATGCGGAAGTCGCCGAGCGCGACGACCGGCTCCTGGCGGCGCAGCGCGACGAGGCGCCGGTAGAAGTGCAGCACGGAGTCCTCGTCGGCCCAGGCCGCCTCCGCGTTGATCGTCGTGTGGTTCGGGTTCACCTCGAGCCACGGCGTCCCCGTCGTGAAGCCCGCGTTCGCGCTCGCGTCCCACTGCACGGGCGTGCGGGCGTGGTCGCGGCTCGCGTGCGCCAGCACGGCGAGCATCCCCCCGTCGGTCCGCAGGCGCGGAGCACCCGTGCGGCCGGTGAGCTCGCGGAAGTACCCGAGCGACTCGACGTCCTGGTACTGCTCGATCCGCGTGAACGGCGCGTTCGTCATGGCGAGCTCCTCGCCCTGGTAGACGTAGGGCGTGCCGCGGTGCAGGTGCAGCAGGAGGGCGAGCGCCTTCGCCGAGGCGACGCGGTGCTCCGGGGAGTCGTCGCCGAACCGCGAGACGACGCGCGGCTGGTCGTGGTTGTCCCAGTAGAGGGCGTTCCAGCCCCGGTGGGCGAGGCCCGCCTGCCACCGGCCGAGGGTCGCCTTGAGGTCGGCGAGGTCCCACCGGACCGGGTCGTAGCGGGTCGCGCCGTGGTCGATGCCCATGTGCTCGAACTGGAACACCATGTCGACCTCGCGACGGTCCGGGTCGGTGTACCGCACGCCGTGCTCGACCGTCACCCCCGGCGTCTCCCCCACCGTGAGGATCTCCCGGCCGCGGGCGAGGTAGGGCGCGAACACCTCGCGGTGCATCTCGGCGAGGAACTCGTGCACGCGCGGCCCGTCCGTGTAGTGCGGGCTCCCGTCCCCGTAGGTGCCCCAGTGCACCTCGCCGTCGGGCAGCGAGCCGTCGGGCGCGACGTCCTTGGAGACGAGGTTGATGACGTCCATGCGGAAGCCGTCGACGCCGCGGTCGAGCCACCGCCGCATCATCGCGTAGACCGCCTCGCGGACGTCGGGGTTCTCCCAGTTGAGGTCCGGCTGCTTGGTGTCGAACAGGTGCAGGTAGTACGCGCCCGAGGCCTCGTCGAACCGCCACGCGCTGCCCCCGAAGAACGAGCGCCAGTTCGTCGGCTCGGCGCCCGGGGCGCCCGGCTCCATGCCCTCGCGCGCGGGGCGCCACCAGTACCAGTCGCGCCGCGGGCTCTGCGCGGACGAGCGCGACTCGACGAACCACGGGTGCTCGTCGCTCGTGTGGTTGACGACGAGGTCCATGACGAGCTTCATCCCGCGCGCGTGCAGCCCCTCGATCAGGGCGTCGAGGTCTGCGAGCGACCCGAACAGCGGGTCGACGTCCTCGTAGTCGCTGATGTCGTAACCGTTGTCCGCCTGCGGCGACCGGTACACCGGGGACAGCCACACGACGTCGACCCCGAGCCTCTCGAGGTGGTCGAGGCGCCGTGTGATCCCGGGGAGGTCCCCGACGCCGTCGCCGTCGGTGTCCTGGAACGAGCGCGGGTACACCTGGTACACGACCGAGCGCGTCCACCAGGGCGCGTCCGCCGGCGTCTCGGCACCGGGCCACCCCCCGCGGCGTGCGTCCTCGGCCTCGGTCCGGGCGTGCTGCGACATCGTCGGTCCTCTCTGCTCCACGTCTCGTCCCTCACCCTGCCCGACCGCGCCGCGGGGCGCGCGTCCGGCACGCCGGACGGACGTCCCCCACGACCGGGTCGAAGGACGGGGCGAGCACCGGTGCGGCGCTCACCACGCGTGCGCCCCGGCGAACGACGTCGGGGACGGGTCGACGCCCAGCACGTCCCGCAGGACCGTGAGGTCGTAGGTGCGTTCCGTCGCGAGGTGGCTCAGCGCGTACCGGGTGAGGCGCGGCGGCCCAGGGCGTCGCAGCAGCCGGGCGACGGTCTCGACCGCGCCCGCGAGCGCCCAGGCGGGGCGGACCGGGACGGCGACGACCCGCACGTCGGTGCCGCGGCGGCGCAGCGCGTCGACGAGCGCGTCGCGCAGCACGACCGGCTCGGCGTCGGCGACGTTCGCGACGAGCAGCCCCCGGGTCGCGACCTGCTCGTGGTGGTCCACGGCGGGCGCGGTGGCGCGGGCCGCGTCGTCGGGCAGCACCAGGGCGGCTCGCACCGCGGCGAGCAGCGTGTCCACGTGGGTCAGGGACTGGAGCACGCGCCCGCCGCCGGGCAGGACGAGACGCCCGCGCCGCACGGCGGCCTCGACGCGTGGCAGGAGCGTCGTGTCCCCGGGACCGTAGACCGCGTGCGGGCGCAGCACGACGACGGCGCCCCGCTCCGGGTGACGCGCGACGTCACGGGCCAGCGCGCGCTCGGCCTCCGCCTTCGTCGTGCCGTAGGCGTCGAGGTACCGCGCGACCGGTGCCTCGCGCTCGCGGGCGCGGACGCTCGGGCGGAACGGGTCGTACACGCTGCCGGACGAGACGTGCACGAACCGGGCGCCGGGGAACGTGTCGCGGACCGCGAGCGTCCCGGCGACGTTCGTGGCACGCGCGACGTCGAGCGCGCACCAGTCGGACACGGCGGCGCCCGCGTGCACGACGGCGTCCACCGGGGGCGGGTCGACCAGCGGACCGGTGGTGAGGTCCCAGGCGAGGTGTCTGGCGCCGTCGACCGTCGCGTCGCGGCGGGACGCCGTCCAGACCTCGTGGCCGTCGGCGACCAGACCGCGCGCGACCGTTCCCCCGACGAACCCCGACGCCCCGGTGACGACGACCCTCACGCGCGGGGGCCGGGGGTGTCTCGGCCGACGGGGGTCGGCGCGGCGGGCACGCGCGGATCGGGGACCGCGAGCGGCGCGGCGGGCACCAGCGTCGCGGTGGCGCGCGAGAGCGCGGCGCGGTCGGGCTTGCGCGAGCGGCCGGCGAGCGGCACGCGGTCCGCGTGCAGCACGACGTCGGGCAGCGCGTCGTGGTCGAGCACGCCCGGCAGCGCGGCGCGCACCCGGTCGACGAGCGGGTGGTGCGGGTCGAGGCGGACCGCCGCACCGGCGTCGGCCCTCGGACCGGGCCCGGCCGCCCCGCCCGGCCGCTCGCCCACCGTGGAGGTGACGACGAGCGCGACGCGTTCGTCGCCGTCCACCTGGGGCACGCCCACGAGCAGCGCCTCGCCGACGCCGTCGAGCGCGGCGATGCGGGGCTCGAACAGGCCGGGGTAGATGTTCGTCGTGCCGCGGATGATCATGTCCCGCGTGCGGCCGACGAGCACGAGCCGCCCCGCGTGATCGACGCGCGCGAGGTCGCCGGAGCGGTGCTCCGTGGCCCGTGCGCCCGCGCCGCGGACGGGGGCGTCGAGGTCGTGCAGGTAGCCCGCCATGAGCGACGGCCCCGACAGCACGAGCTCCCCGACGACGTCGTCGCGCCCGGGCTCGCCCACGCCGTCCCGGCCGCCCTCGGGCTCCTCGCCCTCGACCGGGTCGAGCCGCACGACCGTGCCCGGCAGCGGCGCGCCGACGAGGTCGCCGTCGCCCGCGTGCGCGAGCTTCTCCCGTGCCTCGACCACGGCGACCGGGAGGATCTCCGTCATCCCGTACACCGCGACCCACCGCGTGCCGGGCAGCACGCGCGTCGCGCGCTCCAGGAGCGCGCGGGTCACGGGAGCGCCGCCGACGAGCGCGACGCGCGGCCCGCGCGCGGGCACCCTCCCGGCCTCGACCGCGTCGAGCAGCGCCGTGGCGTCCGCGGGCACGAGGTACGTGCCCGCGGCGCCGTCGAGCTGGCGCGCGAAGGTCGTGATGTCGCGGCCCGGCGGGTCGGCCGGCACGGACCACGTGGCACCCGCGAGCAGCGCCGGGACGCCGAGCAGCATCTGGTCGGTGTGCACGACGTCGCCCGGCGCGAGCGCGAACACGTCGCGCAGCAGGTCGCAGCCGGCGAGCAGCGACCCGGCCGTGTGCACGACGGCCTTCGGCTGCGCCGTCGTGCCGGACGTGAAGACGGTGAGCGCCTCACGGTCCGGGTCGAGCGGCGGCAGCGCCGCGCGGTCGACCGGGCTCGCGGCGAGGCGACGCGCGGCGCGCGAGCCGCGCGGCACCCCGGGGAGCCACGGCCCCGCGTGCACGTGCCGCAGCGGCAGGCTCGCGTAGTCGGGCAGCAGCAGGCCCCGCGACCGGGCCAGTCGGCGCAGCGGCCCGCGCGAGACGGCGTAGAGCAGCGACTCGGTGGTCGCGAGCGACGGCCCGGCCGCGTGCACGCGCGCCGCGAAGAGATCGGGGGTCGACCCCGGGTCGACGAACACGATCGTGCTGCCCGCGCGGACGACCCCGAGCGCGAGCACGACGCCCGCCGGCCGGGGCCGCACTGAGAACAGGGCACGGTCCCCGGGCGCGAGACCGCCGGCCGCGAGCGCCGTCGCCGTCGCCTCGACGCGCCGCGCGAGGTCGGCGTACGTGACCTCCTCGCGCACGCGCGCGCCGCGGCGGCCCGGCCGCGTCCAGCGCCGGAGGGCGACGGCATCGGCGGACGCGTGCCCGGTGACGCCACGCTCGAGGATCGGGGCGAGCAGGTGGCGGGGCACGCCGTCGGGCACGCTCACGCCGCCTCCCTCGCTCGCACGACGAGCGAGCGGTACGCGGGGATGAGCACGCCGCGCGCGACGGCGCGGTCGGTGACCTCGAGGCTCCGGCCCGCCGCGGCGACCGGGCGCAGGGCGTCCAGCACCGCGTCGACCTGGGCGAGGGCGAGCGGCATGCCGAGGCAGAAGTGCGGCCCGGCGCCGAACCACAGGTGGCGCACGGCCGGGTCGACGGGGGCGTCCGGGTCGAAGGGGCCCGCGTCCTTGCAGCACGAGACCGTCGCGACGACGACCCGGTCCCCCGCGCGGACGCGGACGTCGCCCACGGTCGTGCCGGCCCGCACCGAACGGAGCATGGCGGGCGTGGGGGCCGTGACGCGCAGCGCCTCCTCCACGACGCGACCGCGCAGCGCGGCGTCGTGCCCGCTCTCCGAACCGGCCGCGAGGAGCCGGTCGAGCCAGCCGGTGTCGGCGGCGAGCGCCACGAGGCGCGGCACGAACGACTGGATCGTCTCGGTGCCGGTGAGCACGAACGCGCCGACGGCGCCCAGCGCCTCGTCCTCCGAGAGCCCGAGCTCGCGCATGCGCCCGGGCACGGTCGACGGGTCCCCCGCACGGTAGGCGTCGCGCGCCGGGGCGGACAGCCGCGCGAGGACGGCGCGCGCGTGCCGCACCTGGGTGGGCGTGAGGCTGCGCCGGTGCAGGCGCACGAGCCCGACCACGGACTGCGCGGCGGTCATCGCGTCGCGGACGGCAGAGTCCGTCGGGGGCAGCCCGGTCATCGCGCAGATGACCGTCCCCGCCATGGTCGCCGTCTGTGCCACGAGGTCGACGCGCTCGCCCGCGAGCAGCCGCGGGGCGAGCCCTGCGAGGACGTCGGGGACGCTCACCGCGACGAGGTCGCGCACCGCGCGGGGCGTGAAGAGGCCCGACAGCGCCCGGCGCAGGCGCGCGTGGTCGGCGCCCTCCATGTTGAGGAGCACGGACGGGCCGAGCACGGGCGTCCACAGGTCCGACGGCGACCCCGGACCCACCTTGGAGAAGTGCTCGGTGTCGAGCAGCACGGCGCGTGCCGTCGCGGCGTCGGACACGACCACCCCGATCCCGGGGACGCGCACGACCGGCCCGCGGTGCCGCAGGGCCCGGATCGCCGGGTAGACGAGCGGGTGCGCCCCGCGCTGGACCCGCTCCTCCCAGCGCATCGCCGCGGCGAGCCCGGCACGTGCGGGCGCGAGCGCCGTGCCGCTCATCGGATGTCCACGAGCTCGGGCCGGTAGCGGTGGTCGGCGTACCAGCCGAGCGTGCGGACGAGGCCCCACGCGTGCGCCCGGCGCGTGGACGCGAGCACGACGACGTCGCGGTGCGCGCCGTACCGCCGCGTGAGGCGGCGCACCGCGTTGACGAGCGCGCGGTCCTCGTGGACGTCCTCGATCGCGGTGCGCGGGAACCCGCCCGCCGCCTCGTACAGCGCCGCCGTGATCGCCATGTTGCAGCCCGGCGCCATGACGTAGGGGCCGAGGTAGGACGGGTCCTGGTTGCCGGGGCGGAAGCGCCCGAACGTGCTCGCGACGCTCACCGCCGCGGAGAGCACGCCCTGCTGGACGCGCGAGACCGGGCGGTCGTCGGTGCGCGGCACGAGGCGCCCCGCGACGAGGTCGTGCCCGCTCGCGAACGCGGCGCGCACGCGCCGGGTCCAGTCGGGCAGCGGCAGGCAGTCGGCGTCGGTCCGCGCGAGGTGCGTCGCGCCCTGCGCGATCGCCGCCCGCATCCCCGTGTCGGCCGCCGCGCCCGTGCCCTTCCGCGGCTCGTCGACGACGCGCCACCGCGTCATGCCCCACGCCGCCGCGGTCGCGCGCACCAGGTCGCCCGTGCCGTCCGACGACCCGTTGTCCACGACGACGAGGTCGAAGTCCGTGTCCTGCTGGTCGCGCAGCGCCTCCAGCGTCGCGACGATCCCGTGCGCCTCGTCCCGTGCGGGCACCACGACCGCGAGCCGCTGCGTGCTGGCCACGCCGCGCGTGAACCGTCGGGCGCTCACAGCCGGACCACCGTCGCGCCGATGCTGATGCCGCCCGCAAGGCCGACGAGCACGACGACGTCGCCCGGCCCGACCCGACCCGTCTCGAGCGCGGTCGCGAGCTGGAGCGGGAGCGTCGCGGAGGCGACGTTGCCGTGGTCGGCGACGGTGACGAGCGTGCGGCCGGTCGGCAGGCCGAGCGCCGCGTGCACGTCGTCGAGGTAGGCGACGGCGACCTGGTGCACGGCGACGAGCGCGACGTCGTCCCACGTGAGCCCCGCCCGGCCGAGCGCGTCGAGGACGACCCCGGGCCCGAGGGCGAGGAACGCGTCCCGGAGCCGCGACCCGTCGATCTCGAAGTAGGTGCGCTCGAGGTCGCGGGGGTGCGCGGTGCCGCCGCCGGGGAGCATGCCGACGTCCCAGTGCGTCGACTCGGCGCCGAACGCGCTCGCCAGGATGCCGCGGGGCGCGGGAGCGCCGGAGCCGTCGCGCGCGTCGGCCTCCGCCGGGGTGGCGCGGCGCACGAGGACCGCGGCCCCGGCGTCGGACATGGTGTAGCCCGGGGCGGAGAGCAGGTACGTCGCGCGGTCGGGGACGTCCCAGCGCACGGCGCGCGACGGCGCCTCCCCGCACGCGACGAGCACGGTGCCGTAGCGGCCCGTCGCGACGAGCGCCTCGGCGACCTCGATCGCGTTGAGCACCGAGTTGCACGCGTTCTTGACGTCCATGACGGGCGCCCGGACCCCCAGCTTCGCGGCGACGATGTGGCTCGTCGCGGGCTCGACCATGTCCTGGCTCGCCGACGCGAAGAGGAGCAGGTCGACGTCGTCGGGCGCGAGGCCCTGGGTGGCCAGCAGCTTCTCGGCGGCCGCGACGGCGAGGTCGGACGCGTCCCAGTCGTCGGGGAGCACGTGGACCTGGCGCACGCCCGTGAGGCGCGCGACCATCGGCACGCGCGGCGCCGCGCCCGGGTTGCGCGCCGCGAGCGCGCGCTCCGCCTCGCGCACGTCGACCACGCGCTCGGGCAGGTGGACCCCGACGGCGGCGATCACCGCCGCAGGACGCACGGGAGCGGGCCCGGGGGCCACCGGGTGGGACGGGTTCTCTGGCACGCGCGACACAGTAGCCAAGCAGACCCCCTCGGACGGCGGTCGTCCACAGGTTCCGATGGGGTGAAGTGCCCATCCCCGGACGGCGGCGCAGCCACCCCGTGGCCTCGCCGGTGCGCCACACTGACCCGGTGACTGCGACCACGACCGGCCCCGTGCCCACCCGCGAGCGACGTCGCGCCCTGCCCACGACCCGGCGCGAGCTGCAGGTCCTCACCGCCGCGCGCCCCGCGATGGCCGGCGTGCTCCTCGTGGGCGGCGCGCTCACCGGCCCGCGCCCGGGCGGAGGGCTGCGCCGGGTTCCGGGCCTCGGGTGGGTGACGGCCGACCCGACCGTCGGCCGCCGCATCCTCACCGACCACCGGCACTTCACGATCGTCGGCGAGGGCGGGGTCGGGCACCTGTGGGCCCAGATCCTCGGCGACTGGGTCCTCGACCTGTTCGACGGCCCGGGCCACCACGACCTGCGCACCCGCTCGCGCGAGCTCTTCACCGAGGCGAGCGCCGCGGCGCTGGTCGACGGCGCGTGGTCGCGCGCGCTCGACGACGCGCGCCGCACCCTCGCCGCGGGCGGGTCGGTCGACGTCGGCCGGCTCGCGCGCGTGCTCGTCGGCCGGATGATGATCTCGCTGCTCGGGATCCCGTCCTCGGCGGCCACCGGGGCGGGCACAGTACCGGGCACAGGGGCGGGCACAGGGGCGGGCACCGGGAGGGGCGCGGCGCCGGAGGCCGTCCCGACGGACGACGACGCGCTCACGGCCTTCGCGACGGGCGAGCGGCTCGCGTCGATCGCGCTCGGCAGCGCCGGCTCGACGTACCTCGCGCCGGACCAGGTCGCGGCGGCGCGGGAGATCGTCGCCGAGCTGACCCAGGGCGTCCCGGACGGGTGGCGGCACGCGCCGGCCGACCGCCTGCTGGGCCGGTGCCGCGAGCTCGGCCTCGGGCTGGAGGAGACGACCGGGCTCGCGAGCCTGCTCATGGTCGCGGGCACCGAGACGTCGGCGTCGGCCATGGCCCGCACCACCGCGCTCCTGATCGACACCGGCGAGCAGCACCGCCTGCTCCGGCTCCTGGCCGACGAGCGCACCCACCCCGTCGAGCGGGCCGCCGGCGAGCCGGACGCCGTCGAGAACGCCGTGCGCGAGGGTCTGCGCGTGACGAGCCCGGCGTCGGTGATCGGCCGGGGCGTGTCGGCCGACGTCGAGGTCGCGGGCCGCACCCTGCGCGCCGGGGAGCGCGTCATGATCCTCACGTGGGCGGCGAACGCGGCGGCCGGGCCGTTCCGCGCCGACCGCCCCTACGTGCGCGAGACGCGTCAGCTCTGGTTCGGCGCGGGGCGCCACCTGTGCCTCGGCGCCGCGCTCGCCCGCGCCGAGATCGCCGCGCTCCTGCACGCGCTGTACGACGACGGCGCTCCCCTGCGCGTCGTGTCCCGCCGCGCCAAGCGCCGGGTGCTCGTGCCCGGCTACGACGAGCTCGTCGTCGCGCGCGCCTGACCCCCTGTGGGAGGCCACGCCGCCGGGCCGGGAGCGACGCCTCGCGTCAGTCGCGCGCCTGCCAGGTGCACACGCACGCCTCGTTGCCCTCGGCGTCGGCCAGGACCCAGAAGGCGGGCGCGCGCCGGTCGGAGACGAGGTGCCCGCCCGCGGCGATGGCGGCGGTGACGCGCGCCTCCGCGACGTCGTGCGGGACCGTCACGTCCACGTGGATGCGGTTGCGCTGCTCGCGCGGCGCGTCCATCTGCTGGAACCAGAACGCGGGAGCGTGCGCGGTCGGGTCGCGGAGCTCGGGCGCGGGCAGCTCGGGCGCGCCCTCGTCGAACCCGAGGACGGCGCGCCAGAACGGCTGCACCGCCGTCCCGACGAGGGTGTCGACCGCGATCTCGAGGTCCTGCACCGCGGTCGGGTCCGCGCGGAGGTCGAGCTCGCGCGCCGCCGCGGAGATCTGCCGGGCGAGGGCCACGTCGCGCGCGCTGACGCCCCCGACGTCGTGCGACGTCAGCCGGACCGTCACCGACCCGTACCGCAGGTCGACGTCGGGGTGGTGGTTCGCCGCCTCGGCGAGCTCGCCGATCGCGTCGACCAGCTCCACCCCCGCGGTGAACGACCCCGTGCGGAACAGCGTCTGCACCGTCCTGAGGATGAACCGCCAGTCCTCGACGCCGTCGCTGTCGTGGAACTGGCGCGCGGTGATGCGGTCGTCCGCCGTCTGGGTCATGGCCGTCCTCCGGGGTGCGTCGCTGCGGCGAGGTGCGACACCACGCTAGTGCGCGCCTGCGACGTCCGCGCGCTCCGCGGTCACTCGAGGATCGCGCCGCGCGACGCCGACTGGACGAGCTTGGCGTACTTCGCGAGCACCCCGCGCGTGAACGTCGGGGGGAGCGGCGCCCACCCGTCGCGACGCGCGGCGAGAGTGTCGGCGTCGACGAGCAGGTCGAGCGTCTTGTTCGCGACGTCGAGCCGGATCGGGTCGCCGTCGCGCACGAACGCGATGGGTCCCCCGTCGACCGCCTCGGGCGCGACGTGCCCGACGCACAGGCCGGTCGTCCCGCCGGAGAAGCGGCCGTCCGTGAGCAGCAGGACCGTCTTGCCGAGCCCCGCGCCCTTGATCGCGCCCGTGATGGCGAGCATCTCGCGCATCCCCGGGCCGCCCTTGGGCCCCTCGTACCGGATGACGACGACGTCCCCGTCCGTGATCGTCCCGTCCTCCAGGGCGTCGAGCGCCGCGCGCTCGCGCTCGAAGACCCGGGCCGTCCCCTCGAACACGTCCTCGTCGAACCCGGCGGACTTCACGACGGCCCCCTCGGGCGCGAGCGACCCGTGCAGGATCGTGATTCCCCCGGTGTGGTGGATCGGGTCGTCGAGCGCACGCAGGATCTTGCCGTCCGGGTCGGGCGGGTCGATCTCGGCGAGGTTCTCCGCGACGGTGCGGCCCGTCACGGTGAGCGCGTCGCCGTGCAGCAGGCCGGCGTCGAGCAGGGCCTTCATGACGACGGGCACGCCGCCGATGCGGTCGACGTCGTTCATCACGTAGCGCCCGAACGGCTTGAGGTCGCCGAGGTGCGGCACGCGGCTCGCGACGCGGTCGAAGTCGGCGAGCGTCAGGTCGACCTCGGCCTCGTGCGCGATGGCGAGCAGGTGCAGCACCGCGTTGGTGGAGCCGCCGAACGCCATGACGACGGCGATCGCGTTCTCGAACGCCTCCTTCGTCATGATGTCGCGCGCCGTGATGCCGAGCCGCAGCAGGTTGACGACGGCCTCGCCCGAGCGGTGCGCGAACGCGTCGCGGCGCCGGTCCGCCGACGGCGGCGCCGCCGAGCCGGGCAGCGACATGCCCATCGCCTCGGCGACCGACGCCATCGTGTTCGCGGTGTACATGCCGCCGCACGCGCCCTCGCCGGGGCAGATGGCGCGCTCGATGCGGTCCACGTCCTCGCGGCTCATGAGCCCGCGCGCGCACGCGCCGACCGCCTCGAACGCGTCGATGAGCGTGACGTCCTTCTCCGTGCCGTCGGAGAGCTTGACCCAGCCCGGCATGATCGAGCCCGCGTAGAGGAACACGCTCGCCAGGTCCAGCCGCGCGGCCGCCATGAGCATCCCCGGCAGGGACTTGTCGCACCCGGCGAGGAGGACCGTCCCGTCGAGGCGCTCCGCCTGGACGACCGTCTCGACCGAGTCCGCGATGATGTCGCGGCTCACGAGCGAGAAGTGCATCCCCTCGTGGCCCATGGAGATGCCGTCGGAGACGGAGATCGTCCCGAACTGCAGCGGGTACCCGCCGCCCGCGTGCACGCCCTCCTTCGCGCCCTGCGCGAGCCGGTCGAGCGACAGGTTGCACGGCGTGATCTCGTTCCACGAGCTCGCGATGCCGATCTGCGGCTTGGCGAAGTCCTCGTCGCCCATGCCGACGGCGCGCAGCATGCCGCGCGACGCCGTCGCCTCCAGGCCGTCGGTGACCTGGCGGGAACGCGGCTTGAGGTCGGGTCCGGCGTCGGACCCCGAGGTGTGCCCAGTCATGACCCCACTCTAGGAACGGCACCCGCGGGGGGCGCGGCGGGACGCGCCGGACACGCCGCGGCACGCCACGGACCGGAGCGAGCCCGAGCGGGACGAGACGGGCCGACCGCGGCACGACCCCGCACGGCATCATGGGGCCGTGCACACACGCCCCGGGGCCGCTCGAGCCCTCCTGCCCGTCCTCGCCCTGGCCGCGACCGCCGCGTGCGCGGCTCCCGCGCCGTCGGGCACGAGCCCCGGCTCACCCGCACCCACGACGTCCGCCCCGGCGCCGGACGCGACGACGAGGACGCCCGACGACGCCGCGACGGAGACCGCGCGCGCCGAGGAGGCCCCTCAGGAGCAGGCCGAGACGCCCGAGGAGTCGTTCCGCGCGTGGCTCGCCGCGAGCCGTGCACCGGACGTGGACGTCGCGTGCGGCTACCTCGCCCCCGAGCTCGTCGACCGGATGGTCGCCGAGATGGCGTCCCAGGGGTGGCCCGGCATCACGGACTGCGCCTCGATGATCACGACCACCGCCGGCCTCTACGCCGCCGTGGGCGACGTCCCGGACGTCGAGGTCGGTGTCCGCGAGGAGCGCGCCGACGCGACGGTGCTGTCCGTCGTCTACGACGGCGGCGACTGCGGCACGGCCGTCATGGTGCCGCACGGGCCACGGTGGGTCGTCACGGAGCAGTCCGAGGAGGAGTGCTGACCCGCACCCGCACCGGGGGGCCGCTCCCGGTCGGGCACGACGACGGGCCCGCACCTTCCGAGGTGCGGGCCCGTCGTCGTCGGGTCAGCGGCGCTTGATCAGCGACACGTCGCGGACGGCGCCGCGGTCGGCGGACGTCGCCATGGCGGCGTAGGCCTGGAGGGCCGGCGACACGTAGCGGTCGCGGTCGACCGGCTGCCACGGGTTCTCGCGCGCCTCCATCTTGGCGCGGCGCTCGGCGAGCACGTCGTCCGGCACGTTGAGGCGGATGAGGCGCGTGTCGACGTCGATCTCGATCTCGTCGCCGTCCTCGACGAGGCCGATGACGCCGCCCGCGGCGGCCTCGGGCGAGACGTGGCCGACGGAGATGCCCGACGACCCGCCGGAGAAGCGGCCGTCGGTGATGAGCGCGGTGACCTTGCCGAGGCCGCGGCCCTTGATGAACGACGTCGGGTACAGCATCTCCTGCATGCCCGGGCCGCCCGCCGGGCCCTCGTAGCGCACGACGACGACGTGGCCGGGCTGGACCTGCTTGGTGAGGATCTTCTCGACGGCCTCGTCCTGCGACTCGCAGACGAGCGCCGTGCCGACGAAGTGGAAGACGTCCGGGTCGACCCCGGCGGTCTTGAACACGGCGCCGTCCTCGGCGAGGTTGCCGCGCAGCACGGCGAGCCCGCCCTCGACGGTGTACGCGTGCTCGAGGTCGCGGATGCAGCCGTCGGCCGCGTCGGTGTCGAGCGACTCCCAGCGGTTCGACGTCGAGAACGCCTGCGTGGTGCGCACTCCCCCGGGGGCCGCGTGGAACAGCTCGACGGCCTGCTCGGTCGCCTTGCCGCCCCGGACGTCCCAGTCGTCGAGCCACTCGCGCAGCGTCGGCGTGTGCACGCTCGTGACGTCGTGGTCGAGCAGGCCCGCGCGGTCGAGCTCGCCCAGGAGGGCGGGGATGCCGCCGGCGCGGTGCACGTCCTCCATGTGGAAGCTCGGGTGGTTCGGCGCGACCTTGGACAGGCACGGCACCTGGCGGCTGATGCGCTCGATGTCGGTGAGGTCGAAGTCGACCTCACCCTCCTGCGCGGCGGCCAGGACGTGCAGCACGGTGTTGGTCGAGCCGCCCATCGCGACGTCGAGCGCCATCGCGTTCGAGAACGCGGCCTTGGTCGCGATCGACCGGGGCGCGACGGAGTCGTCCTCGTCCTCGTAGTAGCGCTTCGCGAGCCCGACGATCGTGCGGCCCGCCTCGAGGAAGAGCTCCTTGCGCGCGGCGTGCGTCGCGAGGGTCGAGCCGTTGCCGGGGAGCGACAGGCCGAGCGCCTCGGTGAGGCAGTTCATCGAGTTCGCGGTGAACATGCCCGAGCACGACCCGCACGTGGGGCACGCGTTCTCCTCGACCTGGGCGAGCGCCGCGTCGGAGACCGCGTCGTCGGCCGAGTAGTTGATCGCGTTGACGAGGTTGAGCGGGGTCTTCGCGACGCCGTTCGCCACGACCGCCTTGCCCGCCTCCATGGGTCCGCCGGACACGAAGATCACCGGGATGTTGAGCCGCAGCGCGGCATTGAGCATGCCGGGCGTGATCTTGTCGCAGTTCGAGATGCACACGAGGGCGTCGGCGCAGTGCGCGTTGACCATGTACTCGACCGAGTCGGCGATGAGGTCGCGGCTCGGCAGCGAGTAGAGCATGCCGCCGTGGCCCATGGCGATGCCGTCGTCGACGGCGATGGTGTTGAACTCCTTGGAGACGCCGCCGGCCTCGCGGATCGCGGACGCGACGAGGTCTCCCATGTCCTTGAGGTGGACGTGGCCGGGGACGAACTGCGTGTACGAGTTGGCGATCGCGATGATCGGCTTGCCGAAGTCCTCCGCGCCCATGCCGGTCGCGCGCCAGAGGGCGCGGGCGCCGGCCATGTTGCGGCCGTGGGTGGACGTCCGAGAGCGCAGGGGGCGGCTCATTCCGGGTCAGCTCCTTCGACGGGGTGCTGCGACCGATCCTCCGGCCGCCAGGTCACATTACGCCTCGTCGCGGGTGGTCGGCCGCGGCGTCCGCCTCGTGGTCGGGGGGCCTACGTACGTAGCCCCGCCGGGCCTACGGGATGTCCACGCGATCCGGACGTAAGGGTTGAACCGCCTCCCGCACCCCTGCCACCGTGGGCGAGCACGTCACGGCCGGACGACCACCGCGACGCCTCGACGGGGAGCGGCACACCGCTCGGGTCGGGGCAGGCCCTCGCCGGCACCGACCCGACCACTTCTCTCCCCGAGGGGGCACCTCCATGTCCACGTCCACCACGTCCGCGCCGCCCGGCGCCTCCCCCGGGTCGGCGGCGCGCAGCGCGTCGGCCCGCACCACCGACCCCGTCACGCAGGACGACGTCGTCACGCGCTCGTCGGCCCGCCACGCCCTCGCGCTCACGCGGATCGGCACGGCCGTCGTCTTCCTGTGGCCGTTCACCGACAAGCTCGTCGGCCTCGGGTACGCGACCCCGCGCGAGCGCGCGTGGCTCGCGGGGGGCGCACCCACGCAGGGCTACCTCGAGAACGGCGCCCAGGGCCCGCTCGCGAGCACGTTCGCCGCGATGGCGAGCCCCGTCACCGACTGGCTGTTCATGCTGGGGCTGCTGGGCGTCGGCCTCGCGCTCCTGCTGGGGATCGGCCTGCGCGTCGCCGCGGTGAGCGGCACCGTCCTCTTCGCGATGCTGTGGCTGTCGCAGTGGCCGGTCGCGCCGGGCTCGAACAACCCCGTCGTCGACGAGCACGTCCTCGTCGTCCTGCTCCTCGCCGTCCTCGCGACGACGCTCGCGGGCGACACGTGGGGCCTCGGCCGCCGCTGGGCGGCCCTTCCCCTCGTGCGCCGGGCCGCCTGGCTGCGCTGACCCGCCGCAGGCCCGGCACCACGACAGGCCCGGCACCACCACGCGTGCAGCACGAGCGCGGGGCCGCGACGTCGCGGCCCCGCGCCGTCGTGCGACGCCGCCCCTCAGGCCCCGGCGGTGTGCGCGCCCTCGAGCTCGTCGGCGTGCCGGATGTGCCGCGTGACCCACGGCGCGAGCGCGAACAGCGCGAGCGCGAAGACGAGGGTGACCGCCCCGATCCCGCCGAAGTACGCGGTGTCGGAGGCGCCCTCGGTGACCTGCACGACCTGCGCCGTGATGGCCTGGCCGGCGGCCGGCGCGAGGAACCACAGGGCCATCGCCTGGGACCGGAACGCCTTGGGCGCGAGCAGCGTCGTCGCGGCGAGGCCGACCGGCGACAGGCACAGCTCGCCGAGCGTCTGGATCACGTAGACGAGCACGAGCACCCACGACGGCGCCTTGCCGTCGCCGACGACGGCCGACGCGGCCGCGAGGAAGAGGAACGACACCGACGCGAGGGCGAGGCCGATCGCGAACTTGTTGGCCGTCGTCGGGCGGTCGCCCGTCTTGAGCCAGATCCACGCGAACACGGGCGCGAGGACGATGATCGACAGCGGGTTCACCGACTGGAAGAACTCGGGGCTGATGCCCACGCCGAAGAACGTCAGGTCGGTGCGGTCCTTCGCGAACGCCGAGAGCGTCGTGGCCGCCTGCTCGAAGATCATCCAGAAGAGCATCGCCGCGACGAACAGCGGGATGTACGCGATGACGCGGGGCCGCTCGGCGTCCGTCACGCGCGGCGAGCGGTACATGACGATGAAGTAGGCGATCGGCGCGAGGAACGCGAGGTAGGACATCGTGTCGATGAAGGTCGAGATCTCGAACCCGCCGGCGACGAGGACGGCGACCAGGCCGACGAGCACCACGCCGCCCGCGATGAGGAGGAAGATCCGCGCGATCTTCGCGCGCTCCTCGGGGCGGACGGGGTTGGGCACGTGCGCGCCCGCCTCGCCGAGGTAGCGCCGGCCCGCGACGAAGAACACGAGCGCGACCGCCATCCCCACCGCGGCCACGGCGAAGCCCGCGTGGTACCCGCCCCAGGCCCGCGCGGCACCCACGAGGAACGGCGCGACGAACGAGCCGAGGTTGATGCCCATGTAGAAGATCGAGAAGCCCGAGTCGCGGCGCGGGTCGTCGCGCGCGTACAGCTCGCCGACCATCGACGACACGTTCGGCTTGAGCAGGCCGGTGCCGAGCGCCACGAGCGCGATGCCGACCATCGAGAAGCCCGTGCCGGGGACCGTGAGGCTCACGTGCCCGGCCGCGATGATGATGCCGCCGTACAGGACCGAGCGCCGGGACCCGATCACGCGGTCGGCGAGCCAGCCGCCCACGACGGACAGCAGGTACACGCTCGTGCCGTAGATCGACACGAGCGCGAGCCCGGTCGTCTCCTCGATGCCCAGGCCACCGTTCGCCACGGTGTCCGTGAGGTAGTAGAGCAGGATCGCGCGCATCCCGTAGTAGCTGAACCGCTCCCACAGCTCCGTGGTGAAGAGCGTCAGCAGCCCGCGCGGGTGCCCGAAGAACGCGTGATCCCCTTCGATGGCCCCCGCCGCGGGCCCCTCGGCGGCGCCCACGCCGCCCGCCGTCCCCGGTCCGAGGGGCGCCGCCCCGGCCTCCGGCTCGGTGCGCGCCTCGCGCCCGAGCGCGCGGCGTCGCGCGTCGTCCTGCTCTCGTCGGTCGTCACCACCCATCCTGCGATGCTCCCACCGGCGTGCACCGCCTGCGACCGTTAGCGTGGCCGGATGCCGACGCTCTGGTGGTGCCGCCGCGACCTCCGCCTCGCCGACAACCCGGCCCTCGTGGCGGCGGTGCAGGCCGCCCGGGACGCGGACGACGAGGTCGTCGCGCTCTACGTGCTCGACCCCCGCCTGTGGGGCGCCGCGGGCGACCCGCGCCGCGCCTACCTCGCGCGGAGCCTCGCCGCGCTCGACGAGGCGACCGGCGGCCGGCTCGTCGTCCGGCACGGCGACCCGCGCGCCGTCGTGCCCGCCGTCGCGCGCGAGGTCGAGGCGCGCGAGGTGCACGTCACGGCGTCGTTCGAGCCGTACGGCGTGGCCCGCGACGCCGCGGTCGAGGAGGCCCTGCCCGACGGCGGCGCCCACCTCGTGCGCACCGGCTCGCCCTACGCCGTCGCGCCGGGACGTCTGCGCACGCGCACCGGGACCCCGTTCCAGGTCTTCACGCCCTTCCGTGACGCGTGGGTCGAGCACGGCTGGCGCGACCCGGCGCCGCGGCCGCGCGACGTGCCGTGGGCCACGCTCCGGTCGGACGGCGTCCCCGCCGACCCCGGCACCGACGCCCGGCTCCCCCCGGCGGGCGAGGCCGCGGCCCGTCGGCGCTGGCGCGACTTCCTCGCGGACCACCTCGCAGGCTACGCGACCGAGCGCGACCGCCCGGACCGGCCCGCGACGTCGGGCATGTCGATCCCGCTGAAGTGGGGGGAGCTGCACCCGCGGACGCTCCTCGCCGACGTGCGGGACGCTCTGCACGACGGGCGCGCGCCGTCCGACGACGCCCTCGCCTACCGCTCCGAGCTCGCGTGGCGCGAGTTCCACGCCGACGTCCTGTTCCACCACCCGGGGGCGGCGCAGCGGTCGCTCCGCGACGTCGTGCCCGAGGACGCATGGGCGGAGGGCGCCGCCGAGGACGCGTACCTCACCGCGTGGGCCGAGGGCCGCACGGGCTACCCGCTCGTCGACGCCGGGATGCGCCAGCTGCTCGCCGAGGGGTGGATGCACAACCGCGTGCGGATGGTCGTGGCGTCGTTCCTCGTCAAGGACCTGCACGTGCGGTGGCAGCGCGGCGCGGCGCACTTCATGGCGCACCTCGCGGACGGCGACGTCTCGCAGAACCAGCTCAACTGGCAGTGGGTCGCGGGGACGGGCCGGGACGCCGCGCCGTACTTCCGCATCTTCAACCCCGTCACGCAGAGCAGGAAGTTCGACCCCGACGGCACGTACGTGCGTCGGTGGGTGCCGGAGCTGCGGGAGGTCGAGGGCCGGGCGGTCCACGAGCCGTGGACGCTGCGCGAGCAGCCGGCCGGCTACCCCGAGCGGATCGTCGACCACGCCGTCGAGCGGAAGGTCTCGCTCGACGACTTCGAGCGGGCCCGGCGCGCCTGACGCATTTTTATCAACCAAAAGGTTGACGACTCCGAGTGTGCGGCGTAGCGTCGTCGTCAACCGATGAGTTGATGACCGGACGCCGCACCCCGGCGCCCCACGAGGAGGTCCCGTGACGGCCGACCCGCTCTCCCGCGTGTTCTCGGCGCTCGCCGACCCCACGCGCCGCGACATGGTGGCCCGGCTCGCGTCGGGAGACGCCAGCGTCGGCGAGCTCGCCCGGCCGTACGACATGTCCGTCCAGGCGGTGTCCAAGCACCTGCGCGTGCTCGAGGACTCCGGCCTGGTGACCCGCACGACGGACGCCCGGCGCGCCCCCGTGCACCTCGAGGCGGAGGTGCTGGACCTCATGACGAAGTGGATCGAGCGCTACCGGCGCGAGGCCGAGGACCGCTACCGCCGCCTCGACGACGTCCTGCGCGACCTGCCCGACCGACCGGGCAGCACCGAGAACGACCCGACGACAGGAGCAGCACCATGACCACCACCGGCACCCACGAGACCGAGATCGTCGTCCCCACGGACCTCCCGATCGTCCGCATCGTGCGCGAGTTCGACGCGCCCGCCGCGAAGGTCTTCCGCGCCCACCTCGACCCGGAGCTCTTCGCGCGCTGGAACGGCCCGCGCTACCTCACCCAGCGCAACGAGCTGTGGGACGTGCGCACGGGCGGCGCGTACCGGTACGTCCAGGTCGACCCGGACGGCAACGAGTACGCGTTCTTCGGCAGCGTCCACGAGGTGCGCCCGGACGAGCTCGTCGTCCAGACGTTCACGTTCGAGGGCTTCCCCGACGGCGTCTCGCTCGACCGCCTCGTGTTCGAGGACCTGCCCGACGGCCGCAGCCGGCTCACCGCGACGTCGCTCGTCGACTCGTTCGAGGGTCGCGACGGCTTCGTCGCGAGCGGCATGGAGGTCGGCGTCCGCGAGGGCTACGAGCAGCTCGACGAGCTCCTCGCGCAGTCCTGACCCCCACGCCCTCCACCCCGCCGAGGGAGAGCCCCGGTCCGCCGAGGTAGAGCCGTGGTCACGACCACGGCTCTACTTCGCCGACCATGGCTCTACCTCGGCCTACTGGGGTGGTCTGTCTCGTGCACGACGAGGGGCGGCACCCACCAGCGGTGCCGCCCCTCGTCGTGCGGGATCAGGTGGTTCCCCGTGCCCGGCCCCCGCGGCCGGGCACGGGAGTCTCAGCCCCTCACGCGTCGCCGCGCGCGAGCAGGCGGCCCGTGGGGCGGTCGAGGGTGATCTCCTCGCCCCGCAGGTACGTCGCGACGACGGCGCCCGAGAGCGCGCGGTCGGCGTACGGCGTGACGGGGTTCTTGTGGTGCAGGGCCTTCGGGTCGACGACGAACGCCGTGTCCGGCTCGACCACCGCGAGGTCCGCGTCGAAGCCGAGCGCGATCGAGCCCTTGCGCCGGAGTCCCGCGACGGCCGCCGGGCGAGCCGACATCCACTCGACGACGCGCGCGAACGGCACGCCGCGCGTCCGCGCCTCCGTCCACACGATCGCGAGCCCGAGCTGGAGCGACGACACCCCGCCCCACGCCGTCCCGAAGTCGCCCGTGTCGAGCTCCTTGAGGTCGGGCGTGCTCGGCGAGTGGTCCGAGACGATGCAGTCGATCGTGCCGTCGAGCAGGCCCTCCCAGAGCAGCTCGCGGTTGTCGATCTCCCGGATGGGCGGGCAGCACTTGAACTGCGTCGCGCCGTCGGGGATCTCCTCGGCCGCGAGCGCCAGGTAGTGCGGGCACGTCTCGACCGTGAGGCGCACACCCTCGCGCTTCGCGCTCCGGATCATCGGCAGCGCGTCCGAGCTCGACAGGTGCAGCACGTGCGCGCGCGCCCCGGTCCAGCGCGCCGCCTCGATCACCGCCGCGATCGCGACGTTCTCCGCGCCGCGCGGGCGCGACGCGAGGAACGTGTCGTAGTGGTCGCCGTGCGGGGTGGGCGCCCGCTCGATCGCCCGCGAGTCCTCGGCGTGCACGAGCATGAGGCCGTCGAAGTCGGCGAGCAGGCGCAGGTCGGCCTCGAGCTCGTCGGGCTCGAGGTACCCGAACTCCTCGACCCCCGAGTGCAGCAGGAAGCACTTGAACCCGAACACGCCCGCGTCCCACAGGGGCCGCAGCTCGTCCGCGTTGCCGGGCACGGCCCCACCCCAGAACCCGACGTCGACGAACGCCTGGTCGCGCGCGACCTCCTGCTTGGTCTCGAGCGCCTCGACGTCGACCGTCGGGGGGATCGAGTTGAGCGGCATGTCGACGATCGTCGTCACCCCGCCCGCGGCGGCGGCCCGCGTCGCGGACGCGAAGCCCTCCCACTCGGTGCGCCCCGGCTCGTTGACGTGCACGTGCGTGTCGACGAGCCCGGGGACCAGCACCTGGTGCGGCTCCAGCTCGACGACGCGCGCGCCGTCGAGCCCGGCGCCGAGCGGCTCGATCGCGCGGACCACTCCCCCGACGACACCCACCTCGCGGGGGTGCTCCCCGCCGGCGACGAGCACGCGCTCGCCGCGCACGACGAGGTCGTACTCGTGCTCGCGACCGCTCACCTCACCCGTGCCCATCGCGCCCTCCGTCATGTCTCCTGCTCCCTGGGTGCGGCGTGCTCAGTCGAGCAGCGCGGTGGCGGTGGGGGCGTCCTCGGCCGAGATCGCGAGGTCCTCGAACTCGTTGACGCCCGTGAGCTCGACGCCCATGGCGATGTTCGTGACGCGCTCCAGGATGACCTCGACCACGACCGGCACGCGGAACTCCGCCGCCATGGCCTGCGCCTTCGCGAACGCCTCGCCGAGCCCCTCGGGGTCGGTCACGCGGATCGCCTTGCAGCCCAGGCCCTCGGCCACCTTGACGTGGTCGACGCCGTAGCCGCCCAGCTCGGGCGAGTTGACGTTCTCGAACGAGAGCTGGACGTGGTAGTCCATGTCGAAGGCCCGCTGCGCCTGGCGGATCAGGCCCAGGTAGGAGTTGTTCACGACGACGTGCACGTACGGCAGGTTGAACTGCGCGCCGACCGCGAGCTCCTCGATCATGAACTGGAAGTCGTAGTCGCCCGAGAGCGCGACGACCGGCTCGCCCGGCACGGCCTTCGCGACGCCGAGCGCCGCGGGGCCGGTCCAGCCCAGGGGTCCGGCCTGGCCCGCGTTGATCCAGTGCCGCGGCTGGTACACGTGGAGGAACTGCGCGCCGGCGATCTGCGAGAGCCCGATGGTCGTGACGTAGCGCGTCTCGGGGCCGAAGGCCTTGTTCATCTCCTCGTACACGCGCTGCGGCTTGATGGGGATCTCGGTGAAGTGCGTCTTGCGCTGCAGCGTCCGCTTGCGCTCGGCGCACTCAGCCGCCCAGCCCGCGTAGTCGCGCGCGCGGCCGGCGTCGCGGCGCTCGCGCGCCACCTCGACGAACAGCTCGAGGGCCGCCTTCGCGTCGGACACGATGCCGTAGTCGGGCGCGAACACGCGACCGATCTGCGTCGGCTCGATGTCGACGTGGACGAACGTGCGGCCCGCCCGGTACGTGTCGAGACCGCCCGTGTGGCGGTTGGCCCAGCGGTTGCCGATGCCGAGCACGAAGTCGGACGCGAGCAGGTTCGCGTTGCCGTAGCGGTGCGACGTCTGGAGCCCGGCCATGCCGGCCATGAGCGCGTGGTCGTCCGGGATCACGCCCCAGCCCATGAGCGTCGGGATGACGGGGACGCCGAGCGTCTCGGCGAGCTCGACGAGCAGGTCCTCGCCGCCCGCGTTGACGATGCCGCCGCCCGCGATGAGCAGCGGACGCTCCGCCGCGAGCAGCAGGTCGATCGCCTTCTCGGCCTGGGCGCGCGTCGCCGTCGGGCGGTGCACGGGCAACGGCTCGTAGGTCGCCGGGTCGAACTCGATCTCCGTGAGCTGCACGTCGATCGGAAGGTCGACGAGCACCGGCCCCGGGCGGCCCGAGCGCATGAGGTGGAACGCCTGCTGGAAGACCTGCGGCACCTGCCCGGCCTCGAGGACGGTCTTGGCCATCTTCGTCACCGGAGCGGCGATGCTCGCGATGTCGACGGCCTGGAAGTCCTCCTTGTCGAGCTTGGCGACCGGCGCCTGTCCCGTGATGCAGAGCATGGGGATCGAGTCGGCCCACGCGGCGTAGAGCCCGGTGATCATGTCGGTGCCCGCGGGGCCCGACGTGCCGATGCAGATGCCGATGTTCCCCGGCTTGGCACGGGAGTAGCCGTCGGCCATGTGCGACGCGCCCTCGACGTGGCGGGCGAGCACGTGGTCGATCCCGCCGTGCGCGAGCATCGCGGAGTAGAAGGGGTTGATGGCGGCGCCGGGCAGGCCGAAGGCCTGGGTCGCGCCCTCGATCTCGAGGATCGCCACTGCGGCGTCCACCGCACGCATACGAGGCATGGTTTCTCTCCTTGCTGGAGGTGACGTCGTCGTCAGGGGGAAGGTCAGGAGCCGTCGCGGCCGGACAGGCGCTCGACGCCGCGGAACAGGCCCGAGTGGTCGAGACCGCCGTCGCCGTTCGCGCGGGCGGACGCCATGAGCTGGGCGACGAGGCCGCCGAGCGGCGCGACGACGCCCGCCTCGCGGGCGGCGGCGGTGACGATGCCGAGGTCCTTGTGGTGGAGCTCGATCCGGAACCCGGGGCCGAAGTCGCGGTCGAGCATCTTGCGCGCCTTCTGGTTCAGCACCGCCGAGCCCGCGAGGCCGCCGCCGAGGACCTCGATCGCGGCCTCGGTGTCGACGCCGTACGCCTCGAGGAAGACGACCGCCTCGGCGAGCGCCTGGATGTTCGCGGCGACGATGAGCTGGTTCGCGGCCTTCACGGTCTGGCCGGAGCCGTTCGGGCCCACGTGCACGACCGTCTTGCCGACGACGTCGAGGAACGGCTTCGCCGCCTCGAAGTCCTCGGGCGTGCCGCCGACCATGATCGACAGCGCGGCGTTGATCGCGCCCGGCTCGCCCCCCGAGACGGGGGCGTCGACGATCCGCAGGCCCGCGTCCTTCGCCTGCTGCGCGAGCGCGACCGTGACGTCCGGGCGGATCGAGGAGAAGTCGACGACGAGCGCGCCCGGCTTCGCGTTCGCGAGGACGCCGTCGTCGCCGGTGAGCACCGCCTCCACGTCGGGCGAGTCCGGGACCATGATCGCGACGACGTCCGCGCCCGAGACCGCGTCGGCGACCGACGCGGCCGCGCGACCACCCGCCTCGACGAGCGGCGCGGTCTTCTCGGGGCTGCGGTTGTAGCCCGCGACGTCGTGCCCGGCGTTCTGCAGGTGGACGGCCATGGGGCTGCCCATGATGCCGAGTCCGATGAAGGCGATGGAGGCCATGGTGTGCTCCTCTGGGTGGTTCAGGTCGGGGGTCGGGGCGGCCGACGGACGGTCGGCGCGCGGCCGGTTGACGGCCGGGGGTCGCGTCAGCGCTCGGCGACGGGGAGCCACGCGAACGGGTCGGCGGCTGCGGTCTTGTACTCGAGGCCGATCCAGCCGTCGTAGCCGCCGGCGCGCAGGTCCTTGGTCCAGCGCTCGATCGGCAGGTCGCCCGTGCCGGGCTCGCCACGCCCTGGCGCGTCCGCGACCTGCACGTGCGCGATGCGGCCGCGGTAGGTCGACAGGGCCGCGTCGACGTCGTCGCCGTTCACGGCCAGGTGGTAGACGTCGAACAGGAGGCCGAGGTTCGTCTCGCCGTGGTCGGCGGCGACCCGGTCGATGACGCGCACGGCGTCGGCCGCCGTCTTCAGCGGGTACGCCGGCGCGCCGCTCACGGGCTCGACGAGCACCGTGCCGCCGATGCGACCCACCGCCCGGGCCGCGAGCGCGAGGTTCTCGGCGCCGAGCTCGTCCTGCACCTCGGGCGTCTCGTCCTCCTGGCGGTTGCCGTAGAGCGCGTTGAACGCGCGGCAGCCGGTGCGCTCCCCGATCGCGGTGACGACGTCGAGGTTCGCGCGCAGGTCGGCCGAGCGCGCGGGCCACGACACGAGACCACGGTCGCCGCCCGGCATGTTCCCGGCGTCGAAGTTCAGGCCGGTGAGCTGCACGCCCGCCGCCTCGATCACGCCGACGAACGCGTCGACCTCGTCGCGGGCTGGCGTGGGCGACGCGAACGGCCACCAGAACTCGACACCCCGGAACCCCGCCGCCGCGGCGGCGGCCGGCCGCTCGAGCAGCGGCAGGTCCGTGAGCAGGATCGAGCAGTTGACGGTGTACGTCGGTGCGGGGCTCATCGTCGTCTCCCTGGGTCCGTCCGCGTCTCGCTGCGTTGCGATTCCATTCTGCGGAACTTTTCTTCTGCTGTATGGAAGTGTAGGCACGGCACTCCTCGGGCGTCAACAGCGCTCGCCGTCGTCGACCTGGTGCGCACGGACGACGAAGGGCCCGGTCCCTCCAGGAGACCGGGCCCTTCGCGTGACGTCGACGACGGCCGTCAGACGGCCGTCAGCGCCGACGGTCGAGCCTGACCTGCCGGTTCACGTCCTTGTAGAGCAGGTAGCGGAACGGCTTGGGGCCGCCCGCGTAGCAGGCCTGCGGGCAGAACGCCCGGAGCCACATGAAGTCGCCCTCCTGCACCTCGACCCAGTCGCCGTTGAGGCGGTAGACCGCCTTGCCCTCGAGCACGTAGAGCCCGTGCTCCATGATGTGCGTCTCCGCGAACGGGATGGACCCGCCGGGCTGGAACGTCACGATGTTGACGTGCATGTCGTGCGCGAGGTCGTCGGGGTCGACGAACCGCGTCGTCACCCACACGCCGTCGGTGTCCGGCATCGCGCGCGGCTCGACGTCCTGCTCGCGCGTGACGAACGACGACGCGGTGTGTCCCGGGATCGGCTCGTACACCTTGCGGATCCACTGGAACGCGGCCTTCGCGTCCGAGCGGTTGCGCAGCGCCCACCGCTCCCCCGCCGCCAGGTACGCGTACCCGCCCGGCTCCAGCACGTGCTCGACCCCGGCGAGCGTGAGCACGAGCGTGCCCTCGGTGACGAAGACGACGGACTGCACGGTCTCCTCGTCCTCGCCCTGGTCCGACCCGCCGCCGGGCGAGACCTCCATGACGTACTGCGCGAACGTCGTCGCGAAGCCCTCGATCGGCCGGGCGAGCACCCACAGCCGGGTCTTCTCCCAGCCGGGCAGGTTGCTGGTGACGATGTCGCGCAGCACGCCGCGCGGGATCACCGTGTACGCCTCGGTGACGATCGCACGGTCGGTGAGCAGCTCGGTCTGGCCGGGCAGGCCACCCTGCGGGGTGTAGTAGGGGGTGGTCTGGGTCATGGGGTCGCTCCTCGGAGGTCGTGGGCCGGGCCGGCGGCGGTGCCGCGGCGCCCGGCGGGGAGGGTGGGGAGGGCGGGCGCTCAGCCCGCGACGGGCTGCGGCGCGCGCCCGGAGACGCGGACCGCGTCGAGCCCGGCGCGGTCGAGCCCGGTCGCGGTGCGGACCTCGGCCTCGGTGAGCGCGCCGCAGTCGACGCCGCGGCCGAGGAACCAGGCCATCGCCTTCGCGGTGGCCGGCTCGTCGAGGACGCCCCCGCCGTCGGGCACGAACCCGACGTACGCCGCGAGGCGCGCGAGCGCCGACGCCGCCCCCTCGCGGTAGAACACGTAGGTCGCGGCGAACCGGCTCGGGAGCTGCGCGGGGTGCAGGTCCCAGCCCTGGTAGTAGCCACGCTCGAGCGAGCGGCGCACGAGCCGTCCGTGCAGGCGCCACGCCGCGTCGACGGCCTGGGGGTCGCCGACGGGCAGGACGTTGGTCGACCCGTCCGACAGCCGCACGCCCGTGCCCGCGACGGCGAGCTGCATGACCGACTTCGCGTGGTCGGCCGCGGGGTGCTCCATCGACTGGTAGGCCGCGGCGATGCCGAGCGACGCCGAGTAGTCGTACGTGCCGTAGTGCAGCGCCGTGACGCGGCCCGGCGCGGCGTGCACGAGGCGTGCGACCGTCGCCGTGCCGTCGGCCGCGAGCAGCGCCTGCGGCGTCTCGACCTGGACCTCGAACCGCAGGGTGCCCGGTTCGAGGCCGTTCGCGTCCTCGACGTGCTCGCACGCGCGCGCCATCGCCTCGACCTGCTGCGGGGCCGTGACCTTGGCGAGCGTCACGACGAACCCGTCCGGCAGGGCGCGGGGCGCGCCGGCCGCGGCGCGGCCCGCGACGAGCTCCGCGACGAACAGCGCGAGGGTGCGCACGCCGCGTCGGCGCGTCGCCTCTTCGAGGCACTTGATCCGGATGCCCGCGAACGGCGTCGCGGTGCCCTGCGCCTCGGCCCGGACGAGCTCGCGCGCCGCGGCGATCACCGCGGCGTCCTCCGCCGCGTCGCCGCGGTCGCCGAACCCGTCCTCGAAGTCGATCCGGAGGTCCTCGATCGCCTCGACCGCGAGCTTCGCGCTCACGCGCTCCGCGACGGCGTCCGCGAGGTCGCCCCCGGCCCCCTCCCCGACGCCCAGCAGATCCACGAGCCGGCGCACGCCGCCCGCGCCGTCGACCGCATCGCGCGCCCGGGCCGCCCACTCCGGCGCGAGGCCGGCCGCGTACCGGTCGCCGGGCACGTAGACGGTGTGCACGGGCTGGCGCGAGCCGTCGTCGCCCGGGTAGCGGGCCGCGAGCTCGGCGTCCCAGGGCGCGAGCAGCCCGTCGAGCGACGCGTGCAGCGCCGCCACGCCGTCCTCGCTGAAGCCGCGGACGGAGCCCGCCTCACCACCGGCCGGCATCAGGACGCGTCCCGCTCGTGCGCGACGACGTCCTCGTACGCGGGCAGCGTGAGGAAGTCGACGTAGTGCTCGTTGAGCGCGATGTCCTCGACGAGCGCCGCCGCCCGGTCGTACGGCCCGGCGTCGTAGGCCTCGTGCCCGACGTCGTCGCGCAGCCGCGCGGTCTCCTCGCGCAGGAGCGTGCGGACCAGGTCGGCGGTGACGGTCGTGCCCGCGCTCTCGCCCGCGGTGAACGACGCGCCCGAGCGCACCCACTGCCACACCTGCGAGCGCGAGATCTCCGCGGTCGCGGCGTCCTCCATGAGGTTGTGGATCGCGACCGCACCGTTGCCCGCGAGCCACGCCGCGACGTACGCGACGGACACGTACAGGTTGTTGCGCAGCCCGGCCTCGGTGACGTCGCCCTGCGCGGAGGCCACGTCGAGCAGCTGGTCGGCCGTGACGTGGACGTCGGGGCGCTGCCGGTCGAGCTGGTTGGGGCGCTCGCCCAGCACGCCGTCGAACACCTCGCGGCACACCGGCACGAGGTCCGGGTGCGCGACCCACGACCCGTCGAAGCCGTCGCCGGCCTCGCGCTGCTTGTCGGCGCGCACCTTCTCGAACGCCTGGGCGGTGACCTCGGGCTCACGACGGTTCGGGATGACGGCCGCCATGCCACCCATCGCGAACGCGCCGCGCCGGTGGCACGTCTGCACGAGCAGCTCGGTGTACGCGCGCATGAACGGCGCGGTCATCGTGATCGACCCGCGGTCGGGCAGCGTGAACGACGGCCCGGAGTCGCGGAAGTACTTGATCACGGAGAACAGGTAGTCCCAGCGGCCGGCGTTGAGCCCGGACGCGTGGTCGCGCAGCTCGTAGAGGATCTCGTCCATCTCGAACGCGGCCGGGATCGTCTCGATGAGGACCGTCGCACGGATCGTCCCGTGCGGGATGCCCAGCGCCTGCTCCGCGTGCGTGAAGACCTCGTCCCACAGGCCTGCCTCGAGGTGCGACTCCATCTTCGGCAGGTAGTAGTACGGCCCGGAGCCGCGCGCGACGAGCTCCGCCGCGTTGTGGAAGAAGTGCAGCCCGAAGTCGACGAGCGCGCCCACGGCGGGCGTCCCGTCCACGGTGAGGTGCACCTCGTCGAAGTGCCAGCCGCGGGGCCGCACGACCATGACGGCGAGCGGGTCGTCGTCGGTCTCGGGACGCAGCGCGTACTGCTTGCCCTCGGGCGACGTGAACGCGAGCGTGCGGCGCGTCGCGTCGTGCAGGGCGACCTGGCCCCCGACGACGTTGCTCCAGTGCGGCGTCGACGCGTCCTCGAGGTCGGCGAGCCAGACCTTCGCGCCCGAGTTGAGGGCGTTGATCGCCATCTTGGGCGTCGGGGGCCCGGTGATCTCGACGCGGCGGTCCCGGAGGTCCGCGGGTGCGCCGGCGACCGTCCAGTCCCCCGCGCGCACGTCGGCGGTCTCGGGCAGGAAGTCGAGGCGACCCGTGCGGGCGACCTGCTCGCGGCGCTCGGCCCGCGCGACGAGCAGCTCGTCGCGCCGGGCGCCGAACCGGCGCTGCAGGTCGGCGACGAGCTCGAGCGCGCCGGGGGTGAGGATCTCGTCGGACCGCTCGACGGCGGGTCCGTGGACGGCGACGGCCGTGGTGGTGGTCATGGTGGTGTCCTTTCTGCGGGGCGGGCCGGGCTGACGAGGGTGCGTCAGGACCGGGCTGCCGACACGACGTGGTGGCCCGACGTGCTGCTCCCCTGAGCCTGGCCCGCGCGGTCGCGCTCCGCGACCTCGGCGACGGCGCGCGCGACGGCCGTCGAGACGGCCGGCTCGAAGACGCTCGGGACGATGTAGCTCGCGCTGAGCTCCTCGGGCGCGACGGCGTCGGCGATGGCGACGGCCGCGGCGCGCAGCATCTCGTCGGTGATCTCGCTCGCGCCGACGTCCAGCAGGCCGCGGAAGAGGCCCGGGAAGGCGAGCACGTTGTTGATCTGGTTCGGGTAGTCGCTCCGGCCCGTGGCGACGACCGTCGCGTGCTGCGCGGCGGCGATCGGGTC
Organism: Cellulosimicrobium sp. 4261; assembly: GCF_040546915.1. NCBI lineage: Bacteria > Bacillati > Actinomycetota > Actinomycetes > Micrococcales > Promicromonosporaceae > Cellulosimicrobium > Cellulosimicrobium sp. 4261. The sequence continues at coordinate 8,414 of NZ_JBEPOQ010000005.1, read as the reverse complement.
GACCTCCGGCGTCGGGTTGGCCAGCGCGAAGACGATCGCGTCGTCGGCCATGGTCGCGACGTCGTCGCCCGTGAGGATGTTCGGACCCGAGACACCGACGAAGACGTCGGCCCCGGCCAAGCCCTCGCGCAGCGTGCCCGTGAAGCCCTCGGGGTTGGTCGTCTCCGCCAGACGACGGCGGTGCTCGTCGGTGAGGCTCGCACCGGGGTGGATCGCACCCTGGCGGTCGAACGCGACGATGTTCCGCGCACCCTGGCCCTGGAGCAGCGCGATGATCGCGTTGCCCGCGGCGCCGACCCCGGAGACGACGATGCGCACGTCCTCGATGGCCTTGCCGACCACGCGCAGCGCGTTCGTCAGCGCCGCGAGCACGACGATCGCCGTGCCGTGCTGGTCGTCGTGGAACACGGGGATGTCGAGCTCCTCGCGCAGGCGGCGCTCGATCTCGAAGCAGCGGGGCGCGGAGATGTCCTCGAGGTTGATCCCGCCGTACACGGGTGCGATGGCCTTCACCGTGCGGATGATCTCCTCGGTGTCCGTCGTGTCGAGGCACACCGGCCAGGCGTCGACGCCCGCGAACTGCTTGAACAGCGCGGCCTTGCCCTCCATGACGGGCAGCGCGGCGGCGGGACCGATGTCGCCGAGGCCGAGGACGGCGGTGCCGTCCGTCACGACCGCGACCGTGTTGCGCCTGACCGTCAGGCGGCGCGCGTCCTCGGGCCGCTCCGCGATGGCGAGGCACACGCGCGCCACGCCCGGCGTGTAGGCGCGGGCCAGGTCGGCGCGGTGGCGCAGCGGCACCTTGGGGTTGACCTCGAGCTTGCCGCCGAGGTGCATGAGGAACGTCGCGTCGCTCACGTGCCGCACGGTGAGACCGTCGAGCGCACCCAGTGCGTCCCGGATGCGCTCCACGTGCGCGGCGTCGACGGTGTCGGCCGTGATGTCGACGACGAGGCGGTCCGCCCCCGACTCCGAGACGTCGACGCCCGTGATCGAGGCGCCCGTCGCGCTCACCGCCGCGACGAGGTCGCTCGCCGTGCGGTGACCGCTCGGGGCCTCGACGCGGAGCGTGATGGAGTAGCTCGGGCTGGTCGCGGCGCTCTTCGCCGTCGCGGCCTGCGTCTCCAGGGCCTTCGTCTCGGACGTCATGTTCGTTCCTTCTTCTCGTATGCTGATGCGTGTCTTCCGTGATGCGGAAGGGAGCGCGGGAGGTTCCCGCACTGCTCAGGCGAGGTGCGCCCGCCGTCGGGCGGCACCTGGTGGACAGGAGATGGTGAGATGGCCGAGACCTCGGCGACGGAGCCGACGGAGACCGCCCCGAGCACCAGGCCGGCGAAGCCGGCCGGGGGCGTGCAGTCCGTGGACCGCGCGATCGAGCTGCTCGAGCTGCTCGCCGACTTCGGCGGCGAGTCCGGCCTGAGCGAGCTCGCGCAGCACGCGGGCCTCCCGCTGCCGACGATCCACCGCCTGCTCCGCACGCTGCTCGCCCAGGGCTACGTGCGCCAGACGCCGTCGCGGCGGTACACCCTCGGCCCGCGCCTCATCCGGCTCGGCGAGTCGGCGGGCCGCCAGCTCGGCGCGGGTGCCCGCCCCTACCTCGAGCGCCTCGCCCACGACCTCGGCGAGTCGGCGAACCTCGCGATGATCGACCGCGACATGGCGGTCTACGTCGCCCAGGCGTCGTCGAGCCACTCGATGCGGATGTTCACCGAGGTGGGCCGGCGCGTCTACACGCACTGCACGGGCGTCGGCAAGGCGGTCCTCGCCCAGCTCCCCGACCAGACGGTGCGCGAGATCATGGGCCGCGTCGGCATGCCGCCCGCGACGGACCAGTCGATCACCGACGTCGACGCGCTCCTCGCGGAGCTCGCCGCGACCCGCGAGCGCGGGTACGCGATCGACGACGGCGAGCAGGAGCTCGGCGTGCGCTGCTTCGCCGTCGCGGTGCCCGACGCCCCGACCCCCACCGCGCTGTCCGTCTCCGGGCCTGCGGCTCGCGTGACGTACGAGTTCGGCGAGCACGCGGTCCCGGTGCTGCACCGCGTCGCGAGCGAGCTCACGCGCGAGCTCATCACCGCGGCGCCCTGACGCGGGCGCGCCCTGCCGGACCGCGGGCGCACCGCGGCCGGGCAGGGCGCGTCCGTCCGTCATGTCGGCTCAGCAGAACCCGGTGACGGTCGCCCAGGCGCGCGGCTCGGCCGGGACGTCCTCACGCAGGACGGTCGCCTCGATGAGGCCGTACGGGCGGTCGGCCGCGTAGAAGACCTCGTTCGGGTTGTCGAGGCCGAACGGCGCCAGGTCCACGAGGAAGTGGTGCTTGTTCGGCATCGAGAACTTGATCTCCGCGATCTCGGGGACGGCCTCCAGGACCGCCTTGCCCATCGCGAAGAGCGTCTGCTGGAGCGCGAGCGAGTGCGTCGTCGCGAACGCCTCGAGCTGGATCGCGCGGACCTTCGCGTACACCGCGTCGAAGTCGACGTCCGTCGTGGTGTAGCGCCAGCGCGAGGTGACCGACGTCGCGAGGATGCGGTCGTCGGTCTCCACGAGCGTCGTGTAGCGGTCGCGCGGGAACCCGTGGAACTCCGAGCCCGTCGACTTGAGGACGACGAGGTCCGTGAGGCCCGAGACGACGAAGACCTCGTCGCCGTCGCGCTGGACGACCGTCGTCCGCGTCTCCTGGTTGTTGCGCACGAACGCGTGGTCGTGCTCGCCGTCCGAGGTCTCGATGCGGTTCCAGGAGTACTGCTCGATCTCCCAGCGCCCGCCCTCGATCCACTCGAAGTCCTCGACGAAGTGCTGCCCGAGGCGGATCGCGAAGTCCTCGATCGCGCCGACGCCGTCACGGGCGAACGCGAAGATCGTGTTCTTCTGCGTGTCGGTCGCGACGCACCGGGAGTTGTCCCCCTCGCGGTGCGTGGCCTCCTGCCCGCCCCGCAGCTGCGAGGAGACGTTGACGTCCGTGATCTCGTGGCGGGGCGTGGAGCGGTCGACGCGCACGAGGCGCACCTCCGCCTTGCCCCACTGGTTGTCGCCCAGGACGATGGCCCCGCTGCTCTGCGTGGCCGCCGACTGCTCGGCAGTCGTGGTGGTGCTCATGTCAGCTCCCTCGATAGGTCGAGTAGGCGAACGGGCTGAGCAGGACGGGGACGTGGTAGTGCTGCTCGGCGCTCGCCACCCGGAAGACGACGACGACCTCCGGGTAGAAGGACACGGTGTCTCGCCGGTCGAAGTACTCGGCCGTGTCGAACACGAGCCGGTACGTACCGGGGACGAGGGTCTCGGGCCCGAGCTCGGGCACGCGACCGTCGTCGTTCGTGCGGGAGGACGCCACCAGGGACCAGCCCTGCCCCGTCGTCCCCTCCGCGATCTCCGGAGCCGCCTCCAGGCGGACGGTGATCCCCTCGGCGGGCCTACCGCTGGCCGCGTCGAGTACGTGCGTGGTGATGTGGCTGGCGTGGGTGCTCATGCCGTCAGCATTCCCTTCAGCCGCAGCGCGGCGATCTCGCGCAGGTTGCGGGCGGCGTTCGCCCGCTCGGTCTCGGCGTCGTTGCCCAGCCGCTCGGTGAGCTGCTCGAGGATCTCCTCGGCGCTGCGCCCGGCGGCCCGGACGAGGAACACGTGGCCGAACCGCTCCTCGTACGCGCGGTTCCCCTCGACGAGGCGACGTGCCACGTCGCCGTCGGAGGTGTCGACGCCGGCCTGCTCGGAGCGCGACATGCTCGCGTCCGCCGCCTGCCCCTCGGCACGCTCGCCGATCCGGGGGTGGCGCGCCAGGGCCGAGTCGATCTCGTCGTCCGTCCACGGGTCGGCGGCGGCGAGCGCCGCCGCGGCGGCGGCGTCCACGGTCGCGTACGGGCGACCGGCCGCGACCTCCTCGGCCCACCGGCCCACGTGGGCGCACGCGAGGAGCGCGTCCCGCGCCTCGTCCGGCGACCACCGGTTGAACTCGTCCAGCGTCATCGCTGCGTTCCCTCTCGACGACCGGGTCGAGCGGCATGGCCGCGACCTTCGGAGTGGATTCCACATCTCGGAAGTTTGTTTCCGTCTTATGAATGTACGTCGTGGGCTGGGTGATGTCAACCACGACGACGCTCGGGGACCGGGCGGCGAGCCTCGCCCACCGGACGCCCTGGGCGCCGGGGACGACGAAGGGCCCGGCAGCGGATGCTGCCGGGCCCTTCGTGCGGTCGTGCGCGTGCGTCGTCCGCGGACGGCTCAGGGTGCGCCGAGCCCAGCCCGGAACTCGTCCTCGAGGATGCTCATGACGGTGGCGTCCGCCCACCCGTCGCCGTCGCGGTAGACGTCGCGCAGGCGGCCCTCCTCGCGGAAGCCGAGCGACTCGTAGAGCATCCGCGCGCGGGGGTTGATGCTCAGCACGTCGAGGCTCACGCGGTGCAGGCGCGGTCCCTCGTGCCGGACGCCGTCCACGTCCGTCGACCCCTCGAACGCGAACCGGAGCACCTCGAAGATCGCCTCGCGACCGTAGCCGCGCCCGCGGTAGTTCGGGAGCAGCGCGAGCCGCAGGTTCGCCGAGCGCGCGTGCTCGTCGAGGTCGTTGAGCACGATCTCGCCGATGAGCTCGTCGCTCACCGGCTGCCCGTCACGCACCGCGCCCGGCGTGATGGCCCAGTCGTACCGGCCGTCCCGGTCGCTGACGGTCGCCGCCCACTCGTCGATCTGGTCGCGCGTGAAGGTCTCCGTCGTCCCCGTGAGGCGGTTCGCCTCCGGGTCCTGCAGCGACTCCCACATGCGGTCCGCGTCCCGCGCCTCGATCGGGCGCAGGCGCACCATCTCCCCCAGGACGACCGGTCCGCGCGTCACGGCGGTCAGCCGATCCGCTCGAGGACGAGCTCGCGCACGCGGCCTGCGTCCGCCTGGCCGCGGGTCGCCTTCATGACGGCGCCGATGATCGCGCCGACCGGCCCGAGGTTCCCGCCCCGGACCTTCTCCACGATGTCCGGCTGCGCGGCCAGCGCCTCGTCGATCGCGGCGAGCAGCGCGCCGTCGTCGGAGACGACCTCGAGGCCTCGGGCGGTGACGACGGCCTCCGGGTCCCCCTCGCCGGCGAGGACGCCGTCGAGGACCTGGCGCGCGAGCTTGTCGTTGATCCGGCCCGCGTCGACGAGGCCCTGCAGCGCGGCGATCTGCTCGGGCGTGACGGGCAGCGCCTCGAGCGCCACCTCGTCCTGCTTGGCGCGGCGCGCGAGCTCGCCCATCCACCACTTGCGCGCACCGGCCGGGCTGGTGCCCGCGGCGACGGTGGCCTCGATGAGGTCGAGCGCGCCCGCGTTCACGACGTCGCGCATCTCGGCGTCCGCGTAGCCCCACTCCCCCTGGAGTCGACGACGACGCGCGACCGGGAGCTCGGGGAGCCCCGCACGGATCTCCTCGATCCACTCGCGCGGCGGCGCGATCGGGACGAGGTCGGGCTCCGGGAAGTACCGGTAGTCCTCCGCGTCCGACTTCACGCGGCCCGACGTCGTGATGCCGGTGTCCTCGTGCCAGTGCCGCGTCTCCTGGATCACCGTGCCGCCCGCGTCGAGCACGGCGGCCTGACGGGACACCTCGTAGCGCACGGCGCGCTCGACGGAACGGAACGAGTTGACGTTCTTCGTCTCGGTGCGCGTGCCGAGCGGCGACTCGGGCGTCGGGCGCAGCGACAGGTTCACGTCCGCCCGGACGTTGCCACGCTCCATGCGCGCCTCGGACACGTCGAGCGCCCGGAAGATGTCGCGCAGGGTCTGCACGTACGCGCGCGCGACCTCGGGGGCGCGGTCGCCCGCGCCCGTGATCGGCCGCGTGACGATCTCGACGAGCGGGATGCCGGCGCGGTTGTAGTCGACGAGCGAGTACTCGGCACCGTGGATGCGGCCAGTCGCTCCACCCACGTGGGTGTTCTTGCCGGCGTCCTCCTCCATGTGCGCACGCTCGATCTCGACGCGGAACACGGTCCCGTCCTCGAGCTCGACGTCGATCCACCCGTCGTAGGCGATGGGCTCGTCGTACTGGGACGTCTGGAAGTTCTTCGGGACGTCCGGGTAGAAGTAGTTCTTGCGCGCGAACCGGCACGTCTCGGCGATCTGGCAGTTGAGCGCGAGACCGATGCGGATCGCGTACTCGACGGCCTTGCCGTTGACGACCGGCAGGGCGCCCGGGAGCCCGAGCGAGACCGGGGTCACCTGGGTGTTCGGCTCGGCGCCGAAGCTCACCTCGGCCGGGCAGAACATCTTGGTCAGCGTGCCGAGCTCGACGTGCACCTCGATCCCGATGACGGGGTCGTAACGGCGCGTGGCGTCGGCGTAGTCGACGAGGTCGACGGTCGTGGTGGTCATCCGACCTGGCCCTCCTGTGCGTTCGTGGCCGTGGGCAGCGCGGGCGCGCGGTCGAGCAGCGGGCCGCCCCACGAGCCGACCAGGGCGGCCTCGAGCGCGGCGCCCACCCGGTACATGCGGTCGTCGGCCTTGGCCGGCGCGAGGATCTGGAACCCGACGGGCAGGCCGTCGTCCGACAAGCCCGACGGCACCGACATCCCCGGGACCCCCGCGAGGTTCGCGGGGATCGTCGCGACGTCGTTGAGGTACATGGCGAGCGGGTCGTCGAGCTTCTCGCCGAACCGGAACGCCGTCGTCGGGGCCGTCGGCGAGACGAGGACGTCCGCGTGCTCGAAGGCCGCGGCGAAGTCCCGCTGGATGAGCGTGCGGACCTTCTGTGCGCTGCCGTAGTACGCGTCGTAGTAGCCCGCCGAGAGCGCGTAGGTCCCGAGGATGATGCGGCGCTTCACCTCGTCGCCGAAGCCCGCCCCGCGCGTGGCGGCCATGACGCGCTCCGCGGTCACGGGGCCCTCCTCGGGCTCCACGCGCAGGCCGAAGCGCATGCCGTCGAACTTCGCGAGGTTGCTCGACGCCTCCGACGGCATGATCAGGTAGTACGCGCCGAGCGCGTACTCGAAGTGGGGGCAGGAGACCTCCACGATCTCCGCGCCGAGCCCGCGCAGGAGATCGAGCGACTGCGCGAACCGCGCGCTCACGCCCTCCTGGTAGCCCTCGCCCGTGAGCTCCTTGACGACACCGACACGCAGGCCGGACAGGTCGCCCGTCGCACCCTGCACCGCGGCGTCGACGAGCGCCGGCCCGCGGCCGGGGATCGACGTGGAGTCGCGCGGGTCGTAGCCGCCGATGAGCTCGTGCAGCAGCGCGGCGTCGAGCACCGTGCGCGTGACGGGGCCCGCCTGGTCGAGCGAGGACGCCATCGCGATGAGCCCGTACCGGGAGACGCCGCCGTACGTCGGCTTCACGCCGACGGTCCCGGTCACGGCCCCGGGCTGACGGATGGAGCCGCCGGTGTCCGTGCCGATCGCGAGCGGGGCCTCGAACGCCGCCACCGCCGCCGCGGAGCCGCCGCCCGACCCGCCGGGGATCCGGTCGAGGTCCCACGGGTTCCGGGTGTTGCCGTAGGCGGAGTGCTCGGTCGACGAGCCCATGGCGAACTCGTCCATGTTCGTCTTGCCGAGGATCGGCAGGCCGGCGGCGCGGATCTTCTCGACGAGCGTCGCGTCGTACGGCGGCACCCAGCCCTCGAGGATCTTGGAGCCGGCCGTCGTCGGCATACCCTTCGTCACGACGACGTCCTTCACCGCGATCGGCACGCCGGCGAGCCGGTGCACCGGCTCGCCCGCGACGCGGCGGTCGTCGACCGAGCGGGCCGTGGCGAGCGCCTCGTCCGTGTTGACGTGGAGGAACGCGTTCACCGCGCCCTCGACCGCGCCGATCCGGTCCAGGTGCGCCTGGGTGGCCTCGACGCTCGAGAAGTCACGCGCCTCGAGCCCTTCGGCGAGCTCGGCTGCGGAGAGCCGTGTCAGGTCCGTCATCTCACTCCTCCCCGAGGATCTGCGGTACGGAGAACCGACCGTCCTCGGCCGCGGGCGCGGCCGCGAGGACGTCCTCGACGGGCAGCGGCGGCTCGGGGATGTCGTCACGGAAGACGTTCGACATCGGGATCGGGTGGCTCGTCGCGGGGACGTCGGGCGTCGCGACCTCGCTGACCTTGGCGATGGCGTCGACGATCACGTCGAGCTCGCCGGAGAGCCGGTCCAGCTCCTCGGGTCGCAGATCGATGCGGGCCAGCGCGGCGACGCGCGCGACCTCGTCACGGGAGATGGTGGACATGACCCCATTCTAGTGGGGACGCGCGCCATGGCCCGCCTCCGGCCGGCCCGCAGCACGACCGAACCTCGCCCGAGCGGAGATCCGGAGGACCCTCGGGTACCGACGCGGTGGCACGAGCCCGTGACGGGTGCATCCGTCGTGGTGTGTGGGGGTATGCGGAAATGCCGAAGGCCCACCCCGTGTGGGGTGGGCCTTCGGTGAAGGGTTGTCCGGCGGCGTCCTACTCTCCCACCCCGTCTCCAGGGCAGT